>JACRKB010000073.1 GCA_016235545.1 Verrucomicrobiota bacterium
CCTCGCGCGCTCGCCTGATGGCGCTGCTGCGTTGACGCGGGCGCCCAACAAAAGCCTTGCGCCGACTCGGGCGGGACGTATCCATGCCCCTTCCTCTCCGCTCAGGTGGTGGAACTGGTAGACACGCAGGTCTCAGAAGCCCAACGTGTTGCAAGTCTAGGTGTTTCTTGAAGTGTCCCGATGTGTCTCTCAGAGGAGAGCCTCCGTCAAGAGTGTGTCTCGGCGGGTCACGAACGGTCCTGATTCCGGACGAAAGTGTAGAAAAACAGGTGTAGAAAAATCTGGACGGGATTGATGCCAATGGGAGGCTCAGGAGTCCGAGCACGTCAGGGATCGCCCCGGTTACGGCTCGGACTCGACATCTATTCGTGCTTGGGCCCGGTCAATTGACGAATTCCCCCACCGTCGCTTCAACCTTCACGAAGATGACGTAGCTCTCCGACTCGGAACCCAGGCGTGTGCGCGGTTTCGGAACGCGCCCAATTCGGCCGCGCGTGGGGTCATCCGGTTCTGGGACAAGCACGGCTTGAATCAGGACGACTCCGGAGTCGGTCAATTGATCCCGTTTTGGCCAAAGTGAAAAAATATTATATCAAGAAAATAGTCTAACCGATAGCCCGGCGTCAATCCGCGCGAGCGGTGCAACGAGAGCGAGCACCGGCAGCCCAGCGGCATCTGAGCGTCACACCTGGGTCGAGCGGGACCGGCCGGCGCGCAGGTGTGAGAGCGGAGCGAAGGGGACGGGCCGGGAGTGGAGGAACGAGTCGGCGCCGGCGGGAGCGCGGCAAGGCAGCCGGGGTTGCGACCGGAGAGCCTGCGACCGGGAGCGATTCTGGCGAATGGTCGTGTCCGGACGACGAATCGCCAGAGGCGGCCGTGAGCGCGGAGACAAGCCGTCTCCGCCCGCAACGAATGGCCGGAGCCGAAGTCGGAGCGGAATACAGAAACGGTGGCCGGTCCCGCTCGTGCTATCCAAGCCGGCCTTGGTCGGCGTCAGGGCGGCGTTCTTTGCAGCGAACAGACGCGAGGCGGCGCACCTCCAGTTTCTCTTGTAGCAGTCGGCACTTACACCGCGACGACCCGACCCAGAAGCTGTTTCGATTGTCTGATGCGCAATAGCTATCAGTTCAAAAACCATAAAGTCTCAGCGGTGCAGGGGAAATCGGGTATGCTGTATGCCATGTCGGCCGTTGTAAGCGACTCCCGTGTTCAAGATTCGTTATTCACTCTTTCGCGAACGCACTCGGCTGCGGAAGAGATCAAATGCCGCGCGATTCTGCGGCTGGTGGAGGTGTCTCAGGCGTTCGGCGATGAGATGCGACGGGAGCTGGGTGCCAGCGGTCTCACCGAGGCTGGATTTCTTATCCTGGCGCATTTGATCCATGGAGGGCCTGCGGGCGGATCACCCACTGAAATCGGTCGGACCCTTCCTCTTTCCCGTCAGACGTTCCGCGATGTGCTCGGACGCTTGGAGGTCTCCCGGCTGATCGCGCGCGAACACGTTGCGGGCGACTGTGAGCATTCGATCATCAGTGCCACGGATGATGGGAGGCACGCATTCCAAGCCGCCACCGAAAGCGCCCTGAAACTCATCAATGTCATGGCCGCAGATTTGGATGACAGGGAAAGCTCCCTCTTGGATCTGGCGTGTATCCGACTTAACCAGCAGCTCAGCAAACTCAAGACCACCTAGACTCCCAAGCGACCTCTATGCATCTCTTGCGCATCATCAAGAAGCTCGGCTCCGTTTCCTGGCTCGCCGCAGCCCTCGCCCTTTTCGCCGCCGGCTGCTCTCGGTCGGCCCCGACTCCGCCGCGCCCCGGACCGGTCGAAGTGGAAGCGGTCGAAGTAACCACGACTCCCGTCGCGTTCACGCGCGAATTGCCCGGCCGGACGGCAGCACGGCGCATTGCCCAAGTGAGGGCACGCGTCAGCGGCATCATCCTCAAGCGCCACTTCACCGAGGGGGCGGACGTGAAGGAAGGCGAATTGCTCTACGAGATCGATCCCGCTCCCTACGCGCTGAATCTGGCCCGGGCGCAGGCTGAACTCCAGCGGGCGGAATCCAACCTTGCCGCCGTCAGACTCCAGGCCGAGCGCTTCAAACCCCTCGTCGCCACCAACGCGATCAGCAAGCAGCAATACGACGATGCGGTCGCCTCAGCCGGAGTGGGTGAGGCTGCGGTGGCTGCGGCGAAAGCCGCCGTCATGGCGGCGGAGCTCGACCTGGGTTACGCCAAGGTCACCGCTCCGATCAGCGGTCGCATCGGCTTGGCCGAGGTCACTGAAGGCGCCTACGTGCAAGCGGGGCAGGCTACGTTGTTGGCAACGGTGCAGCAAATCGATCCGATTTACGTCAACCTCGTGCAACCGAGCACGGAGATCGAACGCATGCGCCGGGAATTCGAAAGCGGGCGCATGCGCAAGAACGGCGACGGCCTCCCCGAGGTCACGCTGCTGATGGAGGACGGAACGGAATACCCCGTCCGCGGCCAGTTGGAGTTTGCGGACATCACTGTGGACCGTGCGACGGGCTCAGTGACGCTGCGGGCCCTGTTCCCAAACCCCGACAATCGCATCCTGCCGGGCTCGTTTGTGCGCGCCCGCTATGAGGAGGGCGTCAACCCCGCCGCGTTGCTGGTGCCGCAGCAGGCGGTGTCGCGGAATTATCGCGGCGATCCGACCGTCTATGTGGTCGCGGCCGATGGAACCGCGGAACTCCGCCTGTTGAAAGTCAGCCGCGCCTACCGCGACAACTGGGTGGTCGATTCGGGGCTGAAAGTGGGCGAAAAGGTCATTGTCTCCAATCTCCAGCGGATTCGGCCGGGGGTTCCGGTGAAGCCGGTGCCGCTCGCCGCGACACCCGCAGCGCCGGCCGCGAAGGAACGCCAACCCTGACGAGCGCCCTCCGGCAAGCGTCATCCAAATCTGATTCTCCATGGTAAGATTCTTCATTGATCGCCCTGTCTTTGCGTGGGTGCTATCCATTCTCGTAATGGGTGCCGGCCTGCTGTCGATCCGCTCGCTGCCGGTCGCCCAGTATCCGAACATCGCTCCGCCGCAGGTCGCCATTTCCGCCACCTATCCCGGCGCCTCCGCCGAAACGGTCGAGAACACCATCGCCCAGGTGATCGAGCAGAGCCTGACCGGCATCGACAACGTGCTCTACATGCAGACCACGAGCGATTCGGACGGCAACGCGACCATCACGATCACGTTCCGCTCTGGCACCGATCCGGACATTGCCCAGGTGCAGGTGCAGAATAAGCTCCAACTGGCGATTCCGCTCCTGCCGCGCGAGGTGCAGAATCTCGGTGTCAAGGTCCAGAAGTCGGTCCGCAACTTCCTGGTCGTCTATTCGTTTTATTCGGAGTCCGGCGCCCTGACGCGCGAAGACATCTCCGACTTCCTCAATTCCACGCTCAAGGAACCGATCAGCCGCATCCCAGGCGTCGGCGAGACGGTCGTATTCGGCTCCCAATACGCGATGCGCATCTGGCTGAACGCGGACCAGATGACGAATTACGGCATCACTGTGGCCGACATCACCAATGCGCTGGCTGCGCAGAACGCGCAGGTTTCTGCGGGACAGTTCGGCGGCAGCCCGGCGATCCCCGGCCAGAAGCTCAATGCCACCATTACAGCGCGCAGCCGTCTGCAGAGCCCGGAGGAATTTGCCGAAGTGCTCCTCCGCACCAGGCCGGACGGGAGCGCCGTCCGCTTGGGCGACGTGGCAACCATCGCGTTGGGCGGCGAGAACTATGCCATCGACGCATTCTTCAACGGCCACCCATCTTCGGGCATGGCGATCCGGCCGACGGTCGGCGTCAATGCGCTTGAGACTGTCAAGCAGCTCAACGCCTATCTGGCATCGCAGGAGTCGTTTTTCCCGCCGGGGCTGAAATACACCGCGGCATTCGACACTACGCCGTTCATCCGCCTCTCGATCGAGGAGGTCGTGAAGACGCTCATCGAGGCGATCATCCTCGTGTTCCTAGTGATGTATCTGTTCCTGCAGAATTTCCGGGCGACACTCATCCCCTCGATTGCGGTCCCGGTGGTGCTGCTGGGCACCTTCGGGTGCATGGCGGCTTTCGGATTCACGATCAATACGCTGACCATGTTTGGTTTGGTGCTGGCGATCGGCCTGCTGGTCGACGACGCCATTGTCGTCGTCGAAAACGTCGAGCGCGTGATGGCGGAGGAAGGGCTGTCGCCCAAGGAGGCCACGCGCAAGTCGATGGACCAGATCACCGGGGCGTTGGTTGGCATCGGTCTCGTCCTCTCCGCCGTGTTCATCCCGATGGCCTTTTTCGGCGGTGCGACCGGCATCATTTACCGGCAGTTCTCAATCACGATCGTCTCCGCGATGGCCTTGTCGGTTTTCGTGGCGCTGACGCTCACGCCAGCGCTCTGCGCCACGCTGCTCAAGCCGATCCCGAAGGGGCATCACGACGACAAGCGCGGCATCTTCGGGTGGTTCAACCGGAGCTTTGGCCGCGCCACCAACGCCTATATTTTCGGTGTGGACGTTTCGCTGCGGCGCTGGGGGCGCTCGCTTGTCGTCTATGCCGGCATCCTCGTGGCGATGGGTGTGGTTTATGTTCGCATCCCGTCGTCCTTTCTCCCGGACGAGGATCAAGGCGTCCTCATGATGCAGGTGCTGCTCCCGGCTGGCGCCACGCAGGAGCAGACCAGCACCGTTCTGAAAAAGGTGACGGATCACTTGCTGACAGCTGAAAAGGACTCCGTCGAATCGGTGTTTTCGGTGGCCGGGTTCAGTTTTGGCGGGCGCGGCCAGAATGCCGGCCTCGGCTTCATCAAGCTGAAGGATTGGGAGCATCGCACTTCCGAAAGTCAGCGGGTTGCCGCAGTGGCTCGCCGGGCGATGGGTTACTTCTCGCAGTTGAAAGACGGTCTGGTCTTTGCCTTTCCGCCGCCGGCGATCATCGAGCTCGGCACAGCGAACGGCTTCGAATACCAGCTCATCGACCGGTCGGCCCAAGGGCATGAAGCGCTGATGAAAGCGCGCGGACAAATGCTCGGGATGGCGGCTTCCGACGCGAGGATCGTCAACGCCCGCCCGACAGGCTTCGACGACGTTCCGCAGTATCAGCTCAAGATCGAAGACGACAAGGCGAGCGCCCTGGGCGTTTCGCTCGGCTTGGTCAACCAGACGCTCGCCGCCACGTGGGGATCGTCTTACATCGGCGATTTCAGCCATCGCGGGCGCGTGAAGCGCATCTACATGCAGGCCGACGCGGCCTACCGCATGAACCCCGAGGATCTGAATCGCTGGCACGTTCCGAACGCGGCGGGTGATCCGGTCCCGCTCGACGCCTTCGTCGGCGGGCAGTGGTCGTTCGGTTCGCCCCTGCTCTCCCGCTTCAACGGCCTGCCGGCGATCACGATCCAGGGGCAGGCTGCACCCGGCCGCAGCTCGGGCGAGGCGATGACGGCGATGGAGGAACTCACCCGCAAATTGCCGCCGGGATTCGACTACGCCTGGACCGGCCTGTCCTACGAGGAAAAGCAGTCCGGCGCGCAGGCTCCGGCGCTCTATGCCATTTCGCTCTTCGTCGTGTTCCTGTGTCTGGCGGCTCTCTACGAAAGCTGGTCGGTGCCGTTCTCGGTGATGCTGGTGGTCCCGATCGGCATTCTCGGCGCGGTGTTGGCCGTGTTCCTGCGCGGCTTGTCCAACGACGTCTATTTCCAGGTCGGTTTGCTTACGGTGGTCGGTCTCTCGGCCAAGAACGCGATCCTGATCGTTGAATTCGCCCGCGACGGCTACAACCGCGGCATGAGCCTGATCGACGCAACATTGCTCGCCTGCCGCCAGCGCCTGCGCCCGATTGTGATGACTTCACTGGCCTTCGGGCTCGGCGTCCTGCCTCTGGCCATTGCGCGGGGCGCGGGTTCCGGCAGCCAGAACTCCGTGGGCACCGGCGTGCTCGGGGGCATGGTCACCGCGACGGTTTTCGCGATCTTCCTGATTCCCGTTTTCTATGTGGTCGTGGCCCGGCTCTTCAAGGTGAAGCCCGAACCCGCTTCCGACCAAAACTGAAAATCTTCCGACCATGCGTCCATTTGCGATTCTAGCCTTCGGTTGCGCCCTGCTTGCGGGATGTTCGATGGCACCCAAATACACCCGCCCGGAGACGCCGGTCGCCGCGCGCTTTCCCTCGGAGGAGGCGGCGGCGGAGACTGGCTCATCGGTTCCGTCGGCGGCCGAGCTGGCTTGGCAGGATTTCTTCCGCGACGAGCGACTGAAGCGCATCGTGGAGCTGGCGCTCGAAAACAACCGGGATCTGCGCGTGGCCGCTCTCAACGTCGAGCGCGTGCGGGCGGTCTATAACATCCAGCGTTCGATCCTCATCCCGAGCGTTGACGCCACCGGCCGCATGAGCCGGGAACGCACACCGGCCGAGTTCAGCGCGTCCGGCCAGCCTGTCACGGGCTCGGTCTACAGCGTGGGGCTCGAGATGCCCTCCTATGAACTGGATTTCTTCGGCCGGGTCGCGAGCCTGCGCGATCAGGTGCTCAACCAATACCTCGCCACGGAAGAGGCCCGACGCAGCGCCCAAATCGCTTTGATTTCGGCCGTGGCCCGCCAGTATCTCGCCGCGTTGGCAGCGAGGGAGCAGCTTGAACTGGCGAAGGAAACACTCGCCGCGGCGGAGCATTCCTACGAGCTGAGCCGGCAGGGATTCGAGGGCGGTGTGCGGTCGGAACTGGACTTGCGCACCGCCGAAGGCCAGCGCGAAACCGTCCGCGCGGCGGTGGTGGCGCAGGAACAGCGCCTAGCGCAGATCGAGAACGGCCTGGTGCTGCTGGTCGGCGCGCCGCTGCCTGCGGACTTGCCTCCGGCGGGTTCGCTGGCAACGCAGGCGCTGCTCGAAGACATCCCCGCGGGAGTGCCGGCCGACCTCCTGACCCGTCGTCCCGATGTGCGGGCGGCCGAACATGCGCTGCTTGCCGCCAACGCCAACATCGGCGTGGCGCGCGCCGCCTTTTTCCCGTCGATCAAGCTGACCGCGTTCGCGGGCTCGGCCAGCGCTGAACTCTCGGGACTGTTCGAGGACGGCTCAGGCCGTTGGAGCTTCGCCCCGTCCGTGACCCTGCCGATCTTCGCGGCCGGCCGGAACAAAGCCCGCCTCGACGTGGCTTGGATCGAGCAGCGCATCGAGATCGCCAACTACCAGAAAGCCATTCAATCCGCTTTCCGCGAGGTGGCTGACGCCCTCGCCGTGCGCGGGATCATTGGCCGCGCCATCGCCGCGCAGGAGGCGAGGGTGCAGGCGGCCCAGCGCCGGCACGATCTCACGACGCAGCGATTCGACGCCGGCATCGACCCCTATCTGAGCGTGCTGCTGGCGAAGCAGGAACTCTTCGCGGCGCAGCAGGCGCTCATCGACGCTCAACTTGCCCGCTTGTCCAACCTGACCGCGCTTTACGCTTCGCTCGGCGGCGGATGGAAGGACGAATCCTCCAACGCACCACCGCGAAAATAACCCCGTCAGCCCCCAGCAGGCTGCGCGCCCGATTGTGACCAGCCGTAACATCCCCGCTTCCCCCCGTCAGCCAGATTGGCAGACACTCCTGCCGATCTGCATCCGCAAAGCTGGAGTGGCGCAGGCATCCGATACGAGCGCGGGTGAACTGCTGGCCCGGTTTGCCGCTGCGGGCGGGGCGGTGAAGCATGGATTTCACCGCCATTTCGGTCCCTTAGGCTGGACGGACCACAAATTTATTGTGCTGGTCGTCCTGCTCGCGAACGAACCGAAAGCCTCCATCGCATCCGAGCTCGCCCATTATGCGGGGGTTACCCGCGCTTCGATGACGCAGGTGCTGAATCGGCTCGAAAGCGCCCGATGGATCAGTCGTCAACGAGACCGCCAGGACCGGCGTCTGATTCTGGTGGAATTGACCGCGAGCGGACGCCGGGCCATCTGCGCGGCCCTCGCGCAGTATCTGGAACTCGCCACGCGTATCGTCGGTGCACTTCCGCCGGGCGATTTGCCGGCTTTTAGCCGAACCATTCGGCATCTCCACGCGCTCGCAGACACGCTGGGCCACCATACCGCCGCTACACCCGCCAGACCTTCCCCATGAATACCACCGAATTCCTCCAAGACCTGCGCAGCGCCCAACGCCGTGCGGCGCAAGAACAACAGATTCTGTCGGGCCAGGATTTCATCCTGATGGCTGGTTTGGTTCAGTTGGTCAGTGCGCTCCATCCGTTGTTTCTCCTGATCAACCAGCGGGTGCTGGGCTCTGCCACGCGCCCCGGACTCGCTTCGGAGGCGCAGCTTGTTGCAGAGCTGTCCCTCGCCGGTTTGCTCGCCCTGTTGGGTTGGTGGGCACATTACGCTCCGTTCCGCGCGGCGGCTACCGCTGTGGCGGCCTTTGTCCTGGTGCATGGCGGTCTAGGTTTGCTCCAGCCGAGCAGTCTGCTTTCGGGCGCAATCGTCAAATCGCTCATGCTCGTCGGACTGCTGCACGCCGCCCGGACCGGATACCAACGCCACCGTGCACTCTAATATCCTCTCACCCCATGAAGCATCACGATCCATTCAGAACCACCCCGACCGATTCAACCGAGGATTTCGGTCCCCGTTTCCGCGGTGGCCCGTTTGCCTTGTTCATCGCCCTTTTCGGTGCTTTTTCGGCGGGCGGCATCGGCATGATTCTTTGGAATGAGGGATATCGCCTCGCGGCAGGCACGATTGCGCTTTTGCTGGGCGGCGTGGCGTTGTGGGCTTGCTGGATGGTGATTATGCGGCTTCGCGACAGAACTCCTCGCCGCAGTTCTCACGCTGTGCTGGCGGACGTATTGGGTTTCGAAATCCTTTGCACTTGTCGCGATGTCGCCGCCACGACTTTCTTGGTGCCCGACAATCTTCAGCCGGGAGCGCGCACCACTTTGCTGATCTTCGTCGAAAATTACGCGTCGCGCCGGCGGGTGGCCCATCTGGATATTGGCCCGCACCAAGCCCTCGGGCTGGGCGAACGTCAATATGTCAGCTTGGAACTGGCGGCGGGACAAGCTGCCGTCTTCAGCCTCCCCCTGACCTTCACGGCCAATGCCAGTCCCGGAGAACACGATCTTCCCATGACCCTGCAGGTGGAAAGGCCGAATGGAACGGGGTTGCGCCTGCGGGCTTCGCACCGGCATCTCCATGATATTTGGAAAATGCACTTCGCCGTGCCGTTTACACTCGTGCCGCAAACAGGAGCAGCGCCCGATGCTGTCCGATCAATGGGAGAGCCCCGCTTCATTGGCCTCGCATCGCTGAGCGGAGCAGCCCCGACTCGCGATCAGCTCGGAAAGCTGTTGCAGGAGAACCTCGCGCCGACCGTCGGTTAGAGGCTGTAGGCTATCTTTTCCCAGCCACCGCTTCGCTTGGAATCGCTTTCGCCCGATCCCTGCGCAGCCCTCTTGAATTCTTGGACGCATGCTCCTGGAGGACGCTGATAAAATTCTGCACCAGCTTGGATCGCGACCGGTTCCACCACACGGCAACAATACTGATCACCAGATCGTCGCCCTCATCCCTGATCGGCCGAAACACGAGGTGATCCGGCTTGTTCGAAGAGGCGAAGGGCAACAGCAATGAAACTCCGTGTCCGCCCGAAGCGAGCGCCACGAGCGGTTCAAATCCGTTGACCCGCTTGACCGGCCGGTGTCGAATACCTCGCGCTGCGAGGATGGATTCAGTCACTTCCACATGCTGTTGTTGGCTGCCAGGACCGCACACGCACAGGAGCGTCTCGTCAGCCAAGTCAGCCAAAGAAATATCAGTCAAGCCCGCCAGCCTGTGATCCTGCCCCAGGGCCACCACAATCCGGGATGACATGACTTGGGTCGAAGCCAAGTTTGGAGAGCGGTCCAAGCCCTGAGCGGTAGCGAATGCAATTTGAATTACGCGATCCTTCAAGGCCCTGGTTTGCTCGGAAATCGACGCCTCGTGCAGCATGACTTCGACCCGGGGGTAGCGAGCCCGATACGCCGCAAGGACGACTGGTAAGAAACTGGCGGTGACTGCGCCCAAGCTGCCGATGGTCAGGCTGCCGCTCTTACCGGACGAAGCGTCCAGCGCGGCCTTCCGGGCCATTTCCACTCGCTCCAGAATATCACGGGCCTCATCGAGAAACATCATGCCGGCGTCCGTCAGGGAAACCCCGCCTGTATTTCGATTCATCAGAAGAACGCCGAGATCGTTCTCCAGATCCTTGATCTGCTTACTCAAGGCCGGTTGCGACACCCGCAGCGAATCGGCCGCGCGCCGGAAGCTCAGGGCATCGGCAACCGCGACAAAATAGCGAAGGTGTCGCAACTCCATGCGCAAACTGATAGCTGGGAATTATCAGATTGAAAGCTAAAAACTCCCACTGAAACCATGACAATGCTGTATATTCCGCAGCCATGAATTCCACGTTCACGCGCCCCCCTTCTGTCCTCGCGCATGCCAAACTCCAGTCAAACTGTGTCGTGTGCGACGCTCAACGGGCTTCAGGGCAATGAACGCCAGACCACGGGCCTGTGGCATCATGCAGGACATCCCCGCGAATCAGCCCGGAATCCCTCAACATGATAACCGCAGTGGTGATTCTGATACTGCTGGTGATTGTTGTGTCCATGGATTCGGACGGAGGCCCCAGCGAGAACTCCTGACGCGCGCGATTGTTCTGTGGCCACGTCGAGTGCGCCTGGCCGCTTTCTTCGCGCCCTTGCTCACCCTCGCCGGCGTGGCATGGGCCGAGGATCCTCTCCCGCGTCCGCTCACGCACGACGCAGCCGTCGCCTATGCTCTCTCCCACAATCCGGAACTAAAGCGAGTGACGCAGCAGGTCGCTGAGCAGGAAGGGGTGCTGCTGGAGGCCTCCGCCCAACGTCAACCCTCTGCGACAGGTGCAGTCGCCTATGGTTACACCGAAAAGAGTCTGTTTGAGAAATTCCCGGGATTTTCGGATTTTCCATTGCCGGATCAGAATGAGTGGCAGGTCAGAATATCGCTGCGGCAGCGCGTTTATTCCGGCGGTGCCGTCGAGGGTCGTGTTCGCAGCGCCAAAGCACGATTGGAAGCGGCGCGTTCCAGCGTGAGCGCCGCCGTGAATCAAACCGTCTTCCTGGTCGAGAGGGAGTATTTCGGAGTTCTGCTGGCGCGTGAGCAGATCGAGGTCCGAAAGCAGGCGCTGCAAGTGCTGGAAGCGGAATTGGCGCAGGCCAAGGTGAGGCGTCAAGCGGGCACCGGTTCTGATTTCGACGTCCTGCGTGCGGAAGTCGCCGTGGCGAATGCGCGGCCGGCCTTGATTCGCGCTGAAAACAGCTATCGCGCGCAACAAGACGCCTTGCGTGCGGAACTCGGTGCGGAAGTGGCATCGACCGAAGGGGATCAAACCGACTTGGACGTGCAAGGAGTCCTGACGATCCCGCCCGTAACGGTGCGTCTGCCCCAAGCGATTGAAGCGGCCCGAGCGCGGAGACCGGAGCTGATGGCCGGTGCGTCGCTCATCGCGGCGGCGCACGAGGACCGGACGGTGGCGGCGGCGGGCCGCAAACCTCAAGTGAGCATCACGGGCGGTTATGAGGTGCGGAAAGCCTCCTATCCCGCGAGTTGGGGCGAAACTCTGAACGGCTTCACGATTGGCGCTCAGGTCGATTATCCGATCTTTGACGGTCACGCGACAGACGCTCGGGTGCGTCAGGCGGCGGCGCGCGAAGCACAAGCTGTCGCAGCGCGCGAGACGGTGGGGCTGCGCATCGATCTCGAAGTGCGGGATGCGCATCGCGCGCTGACCGAAGCCTCCCAATTGCTTGAATCCGCCGACAAAGTCGTCGTCGAGGCCACGGAGAGCCTCCGGCTCGCTCGGGCGCGATTGACGGCGGGCACGGCAACGCAGCTCGACGTGCTCTCGGCGCAAGCGGCACTGACCGAGGCCCGCTCCAATCTGGCCCAAGCGCAGCACGACTACGCCTTGGGTGCCGCTCGCCTGCGCCGGGCCGTCGGCACGGCTACTCCGATCGACTAACTTTTCTGCAATGGAATCCTCCCACAAGACCCACAAACCGGCCCGCAAGGGCCTCCGCCGAGTTTTGATGCTTGGCAGTCCTGTCGTCGCGATCTTTGCCGGTCTCGTGATTTACCTGCACGGCGGACGCGTCATCTCCAGCGACAATGCCTACGTCCACGCCGAGAAACTCACGCTCACGACCGAGGTGGCGGGCAGCGTCGTAGAGATCGCGGTGCGCGACAACGAAGTGGTAAAGGCCGGGCAGTTGCTGTGCCGGATCGATGATTCCGTTTACCGGAACGAAGTCGATGGCGCTCGAGCGCAACTCGAGGCCGCGCGCACCGAGATCGCGACCCTGCGAGCCAGTCACCGGCAGAAGCTGGCGCAGATCGCCGAGGCCAAGGAGCTGGTCGCCTACGCAGAGCGCGAGTTGACGCGCCAGCAGACGCTCGCTTCCGGCGATGTCGGCACCGAGGCGGAACTCGACAAGGCGCGCCACACCCTGGATGCCGCGCGCAATCGCGTGGAAGTGCTTGAGCAGGACGCCGCCACCGTATTGGCGTCTCTGGGCGGCAGCATCGATCAACCCGACGAAAAATATGCGCGGGTGGCGGCGGCCCAGGCGCGCCTTGCCACGGCGGAGCGCAACCTTGGCAAGACCGTGCTGCGCGCCCCTTTCGCGGGTATCACAACCAACGTCAGCAACATCGCCCTCGGGAAATTGCTCGCGGCCGGCCAACCCGCGTTTTCTCTTGTCGGCACGGAGCGAGCCTGGCTGGAGGCCAACCTCAAGGAGACTGAATTGACTTATGTGAAGGTTGGCGATCCGGTCAACGTCGAGCTCGACGCCTATCCCCGCCATTTTTGGCACGGGAAAGTCACCGCGATCGGCCCCGCCACGGGTGCAGAGTTCTCGCTGATCCCGGCCCAAAACGCCGCCGGCAATTGGGTCAAGGTCGTGCAGCGCGTGCCGGTGCGCATCGAACTCGACACCGTCGATGCCGAGCATCCGCTGCGCACCGGCATGAGCGCTGAGGTAGAGATCGACACGGGGCATGTCAGACACCTCCGCGATCTCCTTCCGAGCCACGTCGGAGGCTGAACGGAATGGCGGCCGTCGCGTCATCTTCCTCGGGCGCCCCGCATGCCCACCGGGGCACGATCACGGTCTGCGTGATGCTCGCCACCATCATGCAGGCGCTCGACACGACAATCGCCAACGTCGCGCTGCCCTACATGCAGAGCGCCCTCTCGGCTTCGCAGGATCAGATCAACCTGGTCCTCACCTCTTACATCGTCACGGCGGCGATCATGATGCCGGCGACGGGCTGGCTTTCCGAGCGGCTGGGCCGCAAAAACCTGTTTCTGATTTCGGTCTTCGGCTTTACCGTGACTTCTGGTCTGTGCGGCATGGCGCATTCCCTCGAAGAAATGGTGCTGTTCCGCCTGCTGCAGGGAATCTTTGGTGCGCCGCTCGTCCCGCTGTCCCAAGCGGTGCTGCTCGACGAATTTCCGCGTGAACAACACGGTTCCGCCATGGCCGTGTGGGGTATAGGCGTGATGGTCGGACCGATTCTGGGACCGACGCTTGGCGGCTGGCTGACGGATCATTACAACTGGCGCTGGGTGTTCTATATCAATTTACCCATCGGCATCCTCACGCTTTTGGGCCTCTCCGCCTACATGCACAGGACCCCGCCGCGGCACGGGCTCGCGTTCGATTGGAAAGGATTTCTGTTCCTGTCGGTCTGCATCGGGTCAATGCAGATGATGCTGGATCGCGGCGAGCAACTGGAGTGGTTCGACTCGCCTGAGATTGTCATCGAGGCCTCCCTTGCCGCGCTGGCCGGCTACTTGTTCATCGTGCATACGCTCACGACCGACCATCCCTTCCTCGATCTGCGGCTTTTCCGAGACCGGAACTTTGTCACCGGCATGATTTTTATATTCATCGTCGGCGTAATCCTTCTGGCGACGCTCGCGTTACTCACCCCATTCCTGCAACTGCTCTTGGCGTATCCCGTCCTGACCGCCGGCATGCTGCTTGCCCCGCGCGGAATCGGAACCATGGCCGCGATGTTCCTCGTCGGCCGGCTCATGCAACGCGTTGACCCTCGTGCGATGGTCGCCCTGGGGCTCGTGCTCACCTCCTACGCGCTGTGGAGCATGAGCCGATTCTCGCTCGATGTGACACCCACGATTATCGTCCACACGGGCATCATCCAAGGATTGGGCCTCGGCTTCATTTTCATTCCCATGAGCGTGATCACGTTTGCGACGCTCCCGCAAGAACTGCGCACCACGGGCACTGCACTCTTCAGCCTTTCGCGCAATCTTGGCTCCAGCATTGGGATTTCGGTGATGATTTATTTGCTGGGGCAAGGCACCACCCGGGCGCACGCAATTCTTGCAGAATACATCACCCCCTTTCGCGCGCCGATGCAGAATCTGCCGGCCCTGCTTTCTCCCGAGACACCCGCAGGCCGGGCCTTGCTGGACGGATTGGTCACGAAACAGGCCGCCCTCATCGCCTACTTGAGTGATTTCTACATCATGTTTCTCGTTACCCTTGCGGCTTTGCCGATGGTGTTCTTCATGCGGTATCGCAAACACAAGCCGACCGATAGTGAGTTGACGGCTGCGGTGGAATGAGACTCTTCCGTTACTGCTTTGAACCCCCCGCGCTGGCCCCAGTGGCCGTGCGCGCTGGGCTGATTCTCTTGGCATGCGCGGGCACGATGCTCGACCATTCTCCAGGTGATGGCATGCGACTCGGATCGGATATCTCCTCGAGTCTTACTCGTTACATTGGGCCCCGAGCCTAAGATCCTATGCTGAGCTAGTCTCCGGTCCTTGAACCCAAAGAATAAATTCTCGCGGCAGTGGAGCTGGGAGGATCTCCGGCCGGAATGGCATGGCATTATCCCGTTCCAATGGCTGTCGCGGATGCGACCGATCGCGTGTCTGGCGCTGGGGACGCTCGTTGCGACGTGCGGGGCCGGCGCGCCTACAGGAGGTGACGACGAAGTGGTTCTATCCTTCGGTGCCGCGCGGCTCCTGTCCGGCCAACCCTTGGCGGCTGGCGGCCTCGAGTATCGCTGCGCAAAGAATTGGCGCGGGGTCCATCCCTACCTCGCGGCGCACGGCGTGGAGGATGGTGCTTTCTATCTTGGCGGCGGACTGCTCTACCGGTGGGAGCTGCCGCGCCGGTGGCGACTGACACTCAGTTCCGGACCTGGCTACTATGATCGTCAGCATAGTCCACGCGATCTCGGGTCCACCCTGGAATTCTATTCGAATGTGGAATTAGCGAGGCGCCTGACGGGCGGATGCCAGATCGGCTTGAGCTTCGGGCATGTTTCCAATGGTGGTTTCGGCAACAAGAATCCGGGTTCAGAGACACTGCGGTTGGTCTTCGTGCAATCTATCGACCGGTGGCGACGGCGGTGGCGGTGACCGCCTTCGTGCCCGGAGAAAAGCAAGCGGCGGCGCCCCGGGTCGATGATCCAGTGACGCCGCCAAGGAGTTGGGTGGGTGGCCTCGCGCGCGGAGCGCGCGATCAGTGGATATTCACGCGCGTTTGCCTCCACAAATCCACCGGATCGGCGCCGAGGGTGAACTGCTGGGCTTGGTGAGAGTGGCCGAGTTTCACGTTGAAGCAGAGGCGGCCCTGGGCGTCGGCGCGCGGCCAGTTGGGCCAGACGTCGATACCCAACTCAGGCGGAGCCTTCACCCAGTGCAGGCTCCCGGGCGCGTAGACCGGCGGCGTGGTGACGGCGACGACGCCACTGCCCTGGAGCGTAAGGCCGTCGCGGGAGACGTCGGTGAGGTAGAGGAATTCCACGACGTCACGCTGCGTGGTGAAGTTCCAACCGAAAATATCGAAGCTCGATTCGATCGCCTGGTAGTCGAAGCTCGCGGGGGTGCCCACATTGGCGGCGAATGTCTGTTCCATGACCGGCAGCGCCTGCTTGAACCAATCGAGAAAATAGTAACCGGAGTGCGTCGCCAGCGCGTTCACCCGGTAGGTGTGGGGGATGCCGAGTGAGAGCATCTTGAGGTTGAACTCGTCATTGAGCGCTCCGACCGCCAATTCCATGGCGCGCGTGGTCGGGTTATCCCCCGGCATGTTGCTGCCGAGTCCGTGGCCGGTCGCATACCACACCGTCAAGGGCCGGAGGTTGTTCATCAGGGTGAATGGATTGCGCCCGTGCCAGAGGACCGCCTGCGACAGGAAGGGGCCCCAGATCTGAGCGGGGTCGATGTTCAACACGGCTGGCAAATTGGCAAACGCGAGGAGATCAGCGGGGACCGCGTCCAATGCTCCTACCAAGGACAGCGGAATATTGTTCACCGCGCCAGAGATCGAGAACACGCCGGCGAACAGATCGGGATGCCGTGAGGCGTAGGTCATGCAACCGAAGCCGCCCATCGACAGCCCGCTGATGGCCCGGCCGCCGCGATCCTGCCGGACCTTGAAGTTCGCCTCCACCCACGGGATGAGTTGCTGGATGTGATAGGTCTCCCAATTGCGCATCGTCCCGCCGGCGGTGGGCTCATACCAGTCGGAATAGAAATCGTTGTCCCCGTCCGGCATCACGAACACGATATTTGCGTTACGCGTATTGGTCTCGAGCGTATCGTTGAGATCGTTGACCGCATTCATGTTCGACCAGGTGGTCTCGCTGCCCGAGAACCCGTGCAGCAGATAGACGACCGGGTAATTCTGCCCCGCCTCATAGCCGACGGGCAGAAGCACGCGCACTTTGGTCAATCCATCGCCCACGGCGGCGTTGTTGAGCAGGTATTCGGTCGTGCGGGGGATGGTGAGGCCGGGCGCCGCCGCGTAAGTGACCGGAGTGGCGGAGACGGTCTCGAGGGCCGGCACGCTGGCTTGAACCGCGAGCGTGGCGAGGAGGCCGGCGGCGAGCGCCAGCCCGCGGCGGGCGACAGCAAGCGCGCCCGCGGAGCGGAGGGGTGCGGAGCACCCGGGGTTTTGGATTTTCATGGGATAAATGAGTTGTGCGCATCGACCGCATCCGCATGCGCAGCGGCGCCAGAGTAGGAGTGAAAAGGCTCAGGCGGCGCGGAGCGAATGCCGGCTGCCTTTCAGGCCATAAAATGCGATGTAGACGTAGCACAGCACGGGGATGAAGAAGGCGTGCTGGATGCCAATCCGGTCGGCGAAGTAGCCCTGCAACAGCGGCACGAGCGCGCCGCCGACGATCGCCATGCACAGGATGCCCGAGCCTTGGCCGGTGTGCCGGCCGAGTCCGTCGATCGCCAAGGTGAATATCGTCGGGAACATGATCGAGTTGAAGAGCCCCACCGCGAGGATAGCCCACATCGCCGCCGCGCCGCTGGACAGCATGGTGAAGACCACCAAGACGACCGCCGCGACGGCATTGAACGCTAGGCAACGGCCCGGAGGGAAGACACGCGTCAGGTAGGATCCTGCGAAGCGGCCGACCATCGCACCGCCCCAATAAAGGGCGACCATCTTTCCGGCACTGGCTTCGCTCAGACCAGCGATCTCCGGCTGGCCGAGGAAATTGACCAAGAATGAGCCGATGGAGACTTCGCCGCCCACGTAGAGGAAAATCGCGACCGCCCCAAGCACCAGATGACGGTGCGACCAGGCGCTCGGCGTCACATCGGCCGCCGAGCCGCGGCCGGCCGCGGCCTCGGCACCCTCGATACGCGGCAGCCTGATGATCGCGAAAACCGCGGCGATCAGCATGAGCACCACCGCCAGGCCGACGTAGGGAACCTGCACCGCGCTCGCCTCGGCCGAGCGGTAGGCGGCGAGTTCCGCCGACGACAGGGCGGCCAGCTCCGCCGGGCTCTTCACCGCGGCGCCGAGGATCAGCATCGAGCCGACCACGGGCGCGACCGTCGTGCCGAGGGAGTTGAAGGCCTGCGTGAGAATCAGGCGGCTCGAGGCGGTCTCCGGGGCGCCGAGAATTGCCACGTAGGGATTGGCGGCGACCTGCAGCAGCGTGATGCCGCACGCGAGGATGAACAGCGCGCCCAGGAACATCGGGTAGGATTGGTAGCCCGCCGCCGGGTAGAAGAGCAGGCAGCCGAGCCCGGCTGTGAGCAGGCCCGTGACCATGCCGCGCTGGTAGCCGACCCGTTCCACCAGCCAGCCCGACGGCAGCGAGGCGACTGCGTAGGCGGTGAAGAAGCTGAATTGGATCAGCATCACGCGCGTGTAGGTGAGCGTGAAGACCGACTTGAGGTGCGGGATGAGAATGTCGTTCAGGCAGGTGATGAATCCCCACATGAAGAACAGCAACGTAAGCACGGAGAGGGCGAACGTCTGGTGGGGAATCGGCGCACGGAGGGCAGTCCCGGAGGACGGCGCGGGGGCGGGGACGGTGGCCATGAGGGTAGCGGGGGCAGTTTTTTTTGGGGGCGTGAAATTTTTCGGCGGAAGTTCAGGCGCTCGCCACGGCCCAGTTTTGCCGTTGGTTGGGCGTGGACTCACTGTCGAACGGCGGCGTTTCCGTGCCCAAGCCGCGCGGCATCCGGGCAAGTTCGTGGCGAGCCCGAGCCAACCATGCGCGGCGGGGCGGGGTCAGCGCGCCGTCGCGCTGCCATTGTTGCTCGCAGGCTTCGAGGTAGCGTTGCACCCGGTCCCGCCGTTCCCATTCAGCAGCCGAAGCGAGCAACTGATCCATGGAAAACCCTCTTGCCTCGGGCTTCGTGCAGGCAAGCGGGGCCGGAGAGTTATCTCGAGCCGAAGAGACGGTGAACAACGCCGGCCGCCCGATCTTGCCCTCCGGCGGTGGCAGCAGCGGCCGCGGCGGCGGCCGGCCCGCCCGGCGCTTGGCCCAGTAGCCGGGAGGAGGACAGGGAATGTTGCGCCGGCGGCACATGCGGCCGAGCGCCACATCGGAAATGCCGAATTCGCGGGCAAGCTGGAGCAAGGGCACCGACCAGACTCGCGCATACAGCTCCTCGCGCGTCAGGAGGATTTTTCTGACTCCGGGGGAATTCATCCGTTCAACGGGCGAGCAACGGGCGGGCGGCTCGGGCGAGATAGTAGTCGAAGCCAGTGAAGTCGTCCGACGCGGCTAGCTGGCCCAGCTGCGGACGGAGGATTTTCGGGGTTGGCAAACCGGAGCGGTCCAGCGCGTTCAACGCGAACAAACGCAGCTCGCGTTGCTCGGTCTGGACGATGGCCTCCTCAATCACCTGCAAGGCGGTCGGATCGCTGCCGCGCCGCAGGATCGCCTCGGCGGCGGCGACGCGCACGGTGGCATCGGCGTCGTGCAGCAGCGGTGCGATGTCGGGAGCGGGAGTGTCGAGACGATCCAGCGCGGCGGTGGCGGCCCAGTAGCGGACGATCGGCAGCGGATCCTTGGCGGCTTCGGCGCGGCGCGCGAGCGCCTCGGCGCCGGTGTCGAGTTGCAGGGCGTCGACCAGGGAGATCAAGCGCGCGAGCGGGTAGCGCGAATCGTCGGCGGCCACCACGGCCGGGGACCCGGTTCCGGCCAGCGCGACCATCATCGGCTCGAGCATGAACCCGGTGTCGCGGATGGCGAGCTGATGCGCGCGGAGCGCGGCGCGGAAGCGCGCCAGACGTTCCGCCTGCGCGGGATCGGAGGCGAGGTTGTGGATGTTATCCGGATCGCGCTCCAGGTCGTAGAGTTCCTCCGCGGCCCTCGGCTCGAAGAAGCGGCGCTTCGCGGCGTCCAGATTTCCCGAGCGGTAGTGGGTTTCCCATTCCTGCATCGACGCCTGCTTCCAAAGATAATCGATGCGCTGACCCAGCGGGCGGTCGGGATAGTAGTTGCGGATGTAACGATAGCGGCCGTCGGAAACGGCGCGAATCATGTCGTAGCGCTCGTCCATGCGGTCTCGGAACATGAAGGCGAACTCAGGGGCGGGCGCGCGCGCGGGCCCGGCGAAGGCGCGGCCTTGGAATTGCGCGGGGGGCTCGACGCCGAGCAGGCTGAAGACCGTCGGGCCGAAATCGACAAAGTTGACCAGCTCCCCATTCCGCCCGCTCGTGGCGGCTGGCGCGAGGTGGGCGTATTTCCTCGGGAGGCGCACGATGAAGGGCACGCGAGTGCCGTTCTCATTGAGGAAGCGTTTGCTGCCGGCGACGACACCGCCGTTGTCCGCCGCGTAGAAGATGATCGTGTCCTCCAGCAGGCCGTCCGCCTCGAGCCGAGCGAGCACGGCGCCGGCGGCGGCATCGGCCTCTTCGACCAGATCGTAATACTGGGCCACGTCCGCCCGCACCACGGCGGTGTCGGGCAGATAGCCCGGCACAGGCACCTTGGCCGGGTCGGTTTTGAGCGGCCGGCGGGTCTGCAGATACTCCTCGTGGCTCTGCATGAAAGTGAAGATGGCGAAGAACGGCTGCCCCGGCTGGCGGCCGCGCCAATCGGCCTTGGCGCTCACTTCGTCGAGGGCGGCCGACCAGTCGCTCGAGGTGTTGTAGTCGGTCTTGACGTTGTTGGTGCAGTAGTAGCCCGCCTCGCGGAGATACTGCGTGAACATCTTCACGCCGTCCGGCAGCGGGCGCGTGCTGCGCATGTGCTGCGTGCCCATGCTCGAGGCGTAGCGACCGGTCGCGAGGGAGTTGCGCGAGGGCGCGCACACCGGCGCCGTGTAGCAGCGGTCGAACACGATACCGTCCTTCGCCAATCGGTCGGCCGTCGGCGTGCGCGCGAGCGGATCGCCGTAGGGCCCGACGAAGTTGGGCGAACTGTCCTCGATCAGCAGCCAGAGAATGTTGGGTCGCGGCGCTTTCTCCTGCGCGGAGACGATGGCGGTCACCAAGATGAACATGATGACGAGCAGGGCGAGGGAGGCGCGGGTGGAACTGGCAACGAATGGGACGCGGAAGCGGCGAAGGAGAGGAGTCATAACTCGGGGGGCGAAATCAGGGTTGGCGCGCGGAAAATTTACCCCGCGCGCAATCCGAAGAACAGCGTCCCCCAGCCCAATCGGCTCCGCAGCGCAAGACAACCGTCGCCCCACTTTTACCGTAGTAGTGCCGGGCGGGGCGCCGCCCGGCGGTTGCTCCACAAGGAAGCAGACATCACTGCAGGTGCGTGCGCATCCAAGCGATGGCGTCGTCGATGTATTCCGGAGGCAGTTGATGCCCGCTCTCAAAGAACTTGAGCTGCTTGGCCGTGCCGGGGATCGTGGCGACCATCTCCTCGGCTTCCGCCTTGGTGTAATAGATGTCGGTCGTCCCCATCAGGTAAAGGATCGGCCGGTCGCCGAGCAGCGGGGCGAAATTGCCCGGGGCGATGGCATCCATCCCCGCCAGCGCCGGGCCGGCCGCGAGGCGGGCCTTCCGCGAAAACGGCGGCGCCACGCACGCGACGGCGGCCTTGAGGCGCGGCTCGACGGCCATGAGGTTGTTGAGCGTCACGCCGCCCATGCTGTAGCCGACGGCGCCGATGCGCTTCGCGTCGATCTCGGGGCGCGTCTCCAGATAGTCGAGGGCGCGGCGGTAGTCCACGGCGGCGCGCAGGATCATGTCGCGCAGGCGGACGGGCAGCATGCGAGGCGGCGCCATGAAGGTGTTCGGGTTGTCGAAGTCGCTCATCTGCGTGCGCTCGCCGGAAAACGGAGCGTCGAGCATCATGACCGCGAAGCCGGCCTCGACGAGCCGCGGCGCGAGGTTGCGCGAGAAGTTGTCCGTGCGCCACCATGCGTCCTTCGAGCCGCCCATGCCGTGCAGGAGCACCACGCAGGGCACCGGGCCGGCGGCCTGCTTCGGAAACACGAGCAGGCCCGGCACGCGGTCGCCGGACTGCGAGGTGAAGACGAACTTGTCGCGCGGGTTGCCTGCGACGGCGGATTTCTCGGCAATGCGCACGTTGAGGGGCAGCGCCTTGTCGTAGGCGTAGAACTGGGTCAGCACCTCCGTCGTCTCGGGCGAGAGAGGCGCCGGGGCGGCGGGGTCGCCGCAAACGCCGGATACCGGCAGCGCCAGCAGGAGAGCGAGGAGAGAAGCGCGACGGATAAGTGCGCGAGGAGGGGTGGAGCGGGCGAGGATTTTCATGGGGAGGATATCGGCGGATATTGGCAGCGGGAGGCGGCCGGCTTGCCAAGACGCGCGCCCTCGAACGCGTTCGAGGGGCGCCGGGTTGCGCCCGATGCGCATAACGGTAGCCGTCTGCTGTTGGCGCTCGCCCAGCTCAGCGACCCGCCCGAATCTCAACCGTTTTTGCCCTCACCCCATGCGCGCCTTCGTTCTTGGCTTCCTGTTCGCCGTTGTCGTCTCCACTGCTTGCGCCGATACCGGCGCGGCTTCCACCTTCGTCCAGGTCCGTAACCGCCAGTTCGTCGCCCCCGGCGGCGAAGTGCTGAAGTTGCGCGGCACCAGTCTCGGCACCTGGCTGCTGCCCGAGGGCTACATGCTCAAGTTCCGCGACAAGAAAACCTCCGGCCCCTGGCAGATCGAGGCGATGGTCGCCGAGCTGATCGGCGACCAGGCCGCCGCCCATTTCTGGCGCGCCTGGTGGGACAATTTCATCACGCGCGAAGACATCCAGTTTCTCAAGCGCGCCGGGTTCAACCATGTGCGCGTGCCCTTCAACTGGCGACTGTTCGTCACCGCGCGCCCGCCCTACCGCATGGAGGGCCCGGGCTGGGAACTGCTCGACCGCGCGGTCAACTGGTGCCGCGAGGCCGGGCTCTATGTGCTCCTGGACATGCACGGCGCGCCCGGCGGCCAGACCGGCACCCAAATCGACGACGGCCGCGGCTATCCCTTCCTGTTCATCGACGAGGAAAGCCAGCAGCTCACCGTGGACCTGTGGCGCGAGATCGCGCGCCGCTATCGCGACGAGACCATCGTGCTCGGCTACGAACCGCTCAACGAGCCCATCGGCCACATGTTCGACACGGAGCGGCTGAACCCGCGGCTCGCCCCGCTCTACCAGCGCATCATCGCGGCGATCCGCGAAGTGGACCCGCACCACATCATTTTCTTGGGCGGCGCCCAATGGAACACCAACTTCGAGATCCTGCCGCCCCCGACCGACCCCAACATCGCCTACACCTTCCACACGTATTGGACGCCCCAGACCGACGTGAGCGTGATCGAGCGCTATCTCCGCATCGCCTGGGAACACAAGGTCCCCCTCCACCTCGGCGAGTCCGGCGAGAACACGGACGAATGGGTTGCCGGCTTCCGTCGCACGCTCGAGGAAAACGGCATCGGCTGGTGCTTCTGGACCTACAAGCGCATGGCGGGCACGAAGCACCCGCACTCCAGCATCCTGTCGATCCCCGATCCCGCCGGCTGGGACAAGATCGTCGCCTACGCGATGGGACCGCGCCTCAACCCCGAGGAGATTCGCCAGCACCGCCCGCCGCTCGACGAAGCCGCCGCCTCGCTGCGCGGCCTGCTGGAGAACATCCGCTTCGAGAAGAACACGCTCAACCCTGGCTATCTCCGCGCTCTCGGCCTCGATCCCGCGGCGGCGACGAAAGCGGCACCGTGATTTTCTTCGCCGCACCGCGCGCGCCGACGCGCGCCGACGAATCTGCGGCGGTGGCCCGCGCGGCCCCGCCGCGTTCTTCAGCGCACGAAGGAAATGCCCGCGCGCACGGTCTCGAACTTGTCGCGATCCGAGAGCAGGCTTTCGCCGTAGCCGTTGAAATACTGCACGAGCAGGTAGGTCTCGAGATCCAGCAGCGAGGTCTTGAACGGCACGGTGAGATCGACCTGATGCGTGAAATGCTCCCAGCCGCGCCCCACCTGGCCCGTGTAGGTCAGGGCGGGCCCGTTCTGGTAGCGTCCGAGCGCCACGCGCAATTGCCCGTAGCCGCGGTAGTCGGCGATGTCGGGGTTGTTTTCGCGCGAGCCCACGTAGAGGAAAATCTCCGGCGCGACGATGAGGTGCCAGTCCTCCATCCGGCCCAGGACGAAGCCCGAACGCAGGTAGACGGTGTTCAGACTGCGGGAGACGTCGCCCGCGCGCCCGTTCGACTCGTGCTTGAACGCCACCCGGTAACCGAGCCACCGCACGGGCTGCTCCTCATGCAGCGGGGCGAGCGATTCGACGAAAAGCTCCGGCATGTAGCTGGTGTCGTAGAACGGGCTCGATTCGGCATCGATGTCCCACAGCGACCGCTGCGTGTAACCCGCTTGCAGGGTCATCGGCAGGCGCGTCTCGCTGCCGTCCGTCACATTCAGCAGGCGGTATTTGAAACTGAACTGGAACTTCGCCGCGGGCGCATCCGGCCCGTAGACGAAGTAGATCGGCTCATGCGCCGAGAGGCGGCCCTGGAAGGTGCGCTCGATCTCGTCTGCCGCCGCCCTCAAACCCGCGATGCGGCGGAACGGCTCCCGCTTCCGCTCCGGCTCCGGCGTGGTTGCACCCGGCGTCACCGGCCAGGCCGCGCGCGCAACGGGCCGCCCGGCCGCCAGCGTCTCGAGCACGATCAGGCCGCGGCAATCCTTCGGCACGTGCAGCTCGTAACGGAAGCGCCGGAAGCCGCCGGGCGCGATCTCCATCGTGCCCGTCTCGACTCCGCGCAACGTCACCAGCCACGTCCGCTCGCCACCCGCCAGACGGGCTTCGATCACGGCCGGCGGCGCGAACGGCGCGGGTGCCGCGCTGGGATTCAGGGCCAGCATTTCTACTGCCACCGTCGTCCCCGCCTCGGATTTGCCGGCCGGTGCGAGCAAAGTGAGCGAGATGCCGTCGGCAGGCTTCTCTTCCGCTCGCAGCAGCGGCGGCGCGAGCAGCAGCAGTGCGAGCTTCGCCAGGGCGGCGGAGCGCAGGAGCGCTGCGAAGCGAATCGGAGCGTGGCGGAAGGATTTCATGGGCGTGTGCGTAACGAAAGTAGAAGCGAACCGCTTGCAAGCGAGCGCTGCGTCCGGTCCGACCGACGCCCGATGGCCGCGCCGGCCCGTTTCCGTCGCGGCGAGGCGTTGACGAGTTGCCCGCTCCCCGGGAAATTTCCGATATGACGACGCGGGTAAAACGCTGGGGCATTGCGATCATCCTCACGGGTGGGCTGGCTGCGGCCGGCTACTACTTCTGGCAGGAGCGTGCGCGGTCCGCTGCGACCGCCGGCTTGGTGAACGGCAATGGCCGGATCGAGGCCACGGAGATCGACGTGGCCACCAAGCTGCCCGCGCGCGTGAAGGAGATTTTTGTGCAGGAGGGCGACTTCGTCGCCGCCGGACAACCGCTCGCCGAGATGGTGGTCGAGACGCTGCTCGCGCAGCGCACGGAAGCCGAGGCGCACGCGCAGCAGGCGCACAACGCCGTCGCGAGCGCGCAGGCGCAGGTGGCGGTGTGCGAGAGCAATCTCGCGGCGGCACGCGCCGCAATCGTCCAACGCGAGACCGAACTCGCCTCGGCGCAACGCCGCCTCCGCCGCACCGAGAGCCTGCAAACCTCCGGTGCCGAGCCGGAGCAGGTGCTCGACGATGCTCGCGCCGCGGTGCTCGTGACCGAGGCCGCCCGGGTCGCGGGCGTCGCGGCCGCCGCCGCTGCCGAGGCGGCGATCGACGCCGCCAAGGCGCAGGTCGTGGGCGCGCGATCAGCCGCCGCTGCCGCCGAGGCCACGATCGCGCGCATCGAGGCCGACATCCGGGACAGCCAGCTCACCTCGCCGCGCGACGGGCGCGTGCAATTCCGCATCGCCCAACCCGGGGAAGTCCTCGGCGCCGGCGGCAAGGTGCTCAACCTCGTCGACCTCGGCGACGTTTACATGACTTTCTTCCTGCCCGAGACGGTCGCCGGACGCATCGCCATCGGCGCGGAGGCGCGAATCGTGCTCGACGCCGCGCCCGAATACGTCATCCCCGCGCGCATTTCCTTCGTTGCGAGCACCGCGCAATTCACCCCGAAAACCGTCGAGACCGCGAGCGAGCGGCAGAAGCTGATGTTCCGCGTCAAGGCGCAGATCGACCGCGCCCTGCTTCAGCGGCATGTGAATTCGGTTAAAACCGGGCTGCCCGGCGTGGCGTGGGTGCGGCTCGATTCGTCCGTCGCCTGGCCCGCGCACCTCGCCGTTCGCCTTCCGCAATGAATGCCGGCGGTGCCAGTCCCGCCGCTCCGGTGGCGCGGCTGTCCGGCGTCAGCCTGCGCTATGGCCGCACCATTGCGCTGGACGCGGTCGACCTCGAGGTGCCGGCGGACGCGGTCGTGGGCCTGATCGGTCCGGACGGCGTGGGCAAGTCGAGCCTGCTCGCCGCGCTCGCCGGGGCGCGCCGCATCCGGGACGGGGAAGTCAACGTATTCGGCGGCGACATGCGCCGCGCGCGCCATCGCGATGCCGTGGGGCCGCGCATCGCCTACATGCCGCAGGGGCTCGGCCGGAATCTTTATCCGACGCTGTCCGTCGAGGAGAACCTCCAGTTTTTCGGCCGGCTCTTCGACCAGGACGCCGACACGCGGCGGCAGCGAATCGATGCGCTGACGCAGGCGACCGGCTTGCACCCGTTTCTCGAGCGGCCGGCGGGCAACCTTTCCGGCGGCATGAAACAGAAGCTGGGCCTGTGCTGCGCGCTCATCCACGATCCCGACCTACTGGTGCTCGACGAACCGACGACCGGCGTCGATCCGCTGGCCCGCAGCCAGTTCTGGCAATTGCTCGCGCGCATCAGGGCCGGCCGGCCCGGCATGAGCGTCGTCGTGGCGACCGCCTACATGGAGGAGGCCGACGGATTCGACTGGATCGTGGCGATGAACGCCGGCCGCGTGCTCGCGACGGGCACGCCGGCGGAGATCCGCCGCCGCACCGGCAGCGACTCGCTGGAGACGGCGTTCATCCGGCTGTTGCCCGAGGAAATCCGGCGCGAGCACCGCCCCGTCGCGATACCGCCGCTCTCCGCCTTCGGCCACGAGGAGACCGCCATCGAGGCGAGCGGATTGACGAAGCGATTCGGCCAGTTCACCGCCGTCGACCGCGTGAGTTTTCGCATCCGTCGCGGCGAGATTTTCGGATTCCTGGGCTCGAACGGCTGCGGCAAGACCACGACCATGAAAATGCTCACCGGCCTGCTCCCGGCGAGCGAAGGCCGCGCCTGGCTGTTCGGCTCCGAGGTGAATCCGCACGATTTGGCGACGCGCCGCCGCGTCGGCTACATGTCGCAGTCGTTCTCGCTCTATTCGGAGCTTACCCTCGAGCAGAATCTCGTGCTGCACGCCCAGCTGTTCCAGGTGCCCGCCGCGCAGATCCCCGCGCGCGTCGAGGCGACGCTCGGACGTTTCGGGTTGACGGAGCGGCGCGGGGAGCTGCCGGAGAGCCTGCCGCTCGGCCTGAGGCAGCGGCTGTCGCTGGCGGTGGCGATGGTCCACGAGCCCGAGCTGCTCATTCTCGACGAGCCCACTTCCGGTGTCGATCCGGTGGCGCGCGACGTGTTCTGGCAACTGCTGATCGACCTCGCGCGCGGGAGCGGCGTCACGGTCTTCATCTCCACGCACTACATGAGCGAGGCGGAGCGTTGCGACCGTGTGTCGTTCATGCACGCGGGCCGCGTGCTGGTGAGTGACGCGCCGGCGGAGATCGTGCGCCGGCGAGGCGTGCGCACGCTGGAGGAGGCGTTCATCGCCTACCTGCGCGAGGCCGCGCCGCCCGGCGAAACGGCCGCCCCGGCGGCGCCGGCACCGGGCCGGGCACACGCGCCGCGGACGCATTTCAGCCCGCGCCGCATGCTCGGCTACGTGATCCGCGAGACGCTCGAACTCCGGCGCGATCCCGTGCGCGCCACCCTCGCGATGGTGGGCAGCATCCTATTGATGCTCATCATCGCCTACGGCCTGAGCTTGGATGTCGAGAATCTCAGGTTCGCCGTGCTCGACCGCGACGACACGAGCCTGAGTCGGGACTACACGCTCAACCTCGCCGGTTCGCGCTACTTCGCCGAGCAGCGGCCGCTGGCGGACGAGGCCGATCTCGACCGCCGGATGCGCACAGGGGAGTTGTCCTTGGCCGTGGAAATTCCGCCGGGATTCGCCCGCCAGATCAAGCGCGGCGCGCCGGTGCAGGTGGGGGCGTGGATCGATGGCGCGATGCCCGCGCGGGCGGACACCGTGCGCGGCTACGTCGCCAGCCTGCATCAGCAGTGGCTCGCCGAGCAGCTGAAGAGTGCCGGCATCGATGTCGGGGCCGGCTACTCCACAGTCGAGACGCGCTTCCGCTACAACCCCGAGGTCACCAGCCTCCCGGCGATGGTGCCCGCCGTCATCCCGCTCCTGCTGCTGATGCTGCCGGCCATGCTCACGGCGCTCGCCGTCGTGCGCGAGAAGGAGCTGGGCTCGATCGTGAATTTCTACGTCACACCCGTCACGCGCGTAGAGTTCCTCTTCGGCAAGCAATTGCCCTACGTGGCGCTGGGGATGCTCAATTACCTGCTGATGGTGCTGCTCGCCATCACGCTGTTCGGCGTGCCCCTGAAGGGCAGTTTCGCCGCGCTGACGCTGGCCGCGCTGGTCTTCGTCGGCATCTCGACGGGGCTCGGGCTGTTCGCCTCGGTCTTCACGCGCAGCCAGATCGGCGCGATGTTCTTCACGCTCGCGGGCACGTTGCTGCCCGCGATCTCGTATGCGGGGCTGCTCGACCCTGTCTCTTCGCTGGAGGGGGCGGGGCGCATCATCGGGGAGCTGTTCCCCGCCACGCACCTGCTCACGATCAGCCGCGGGGTTTTCGCCAAGGGACTCGGTTTCGCCGAGTTGGGCGGCTCATTCTGGCCGTTGCTGCTGGCACTGCCGGCGATCTTCGGTCTGACGCTCGCGCTGCTGCCCAAACAGGAGGCCTGAACCATGCGCCGTCTGCGCAACATCTACCGGCTCGGCGTGAAGGAATTCTGGAGCTTGGGGCGCGACCCCATGATGCTCCTGCTGATCGCCTCGGTGTTCACCTTCGGGATCTACATCGCCGCCACCGCCATGCCCGGGACGCTCAACCGCGCCCAGCTCGCCATCGTGGACGAGGACGTCTCGCCGCTCTCGGCCCGGCTCGCGGCGGCGTTCTATCCGCCGCACTTTTCGGTGCCCGCGCTCGTCGGCCGGGAAGAGGTGGATGCGGGGCTCGACGCCGGGCGGTTCACCTTCGCCCTCGACATCCCGTCCGACTTCCAGCGCGACGTGCTGGCCGGCCGCGCGCCGGCCTTGCAACTGAGCGTGGACGCCACCCGGATGCTCCAGTCCTTCTCCGGCGACGCCGCCATCCAGCAGGTCGTGCAGGGCGAGGTGAACGAGTTCGTCCAGCGCCACCGTGCCACAACCGTCCCGGCGGTCGATC
The DNA here is from genome assembly GCA_016235545.1 of Verrucomicrobiota bacterium. Lineage (GTDB taxonomy): Bacteria > Verrucomicrobiota > Verrucomicrobiia > Limisphaerales > SXTU01 > SXTU01. The sequence continues at coordinate 29,257 of JACRKB010000073.1, forward strand.
TGGCGTTGCGCGTGCGCTTCAACCCCAACCTGGAGCCCGCTTGGCTCGGCGCGCTGATGGAAGTGATCAACAACATCACCATGCTCTCCATCGTGCTGGCGGGTGCCGCGCTGTTGCGGGAACGCGAGCACGGCACGGTCGAACACCTGCTCGTCATGCCGGTGACGCCGGGCGAGATCATGGTGTCAAAGACGTGGTCGATGGGGCTCGTGGTTCTCGGGGCCTCGGCCCTCTCCCTCACCGTGGTCGTGCAGGGAGTCCTGCGGGTGCCCATCGAGGGCTCGGTGGCGCTGTTCCTTGCCGGGACCGTCCTGCACCTGTTCGCCACGACTTCGATGGGCATTTTCATGGCGACGCTCGCGCGCTCGATGCCGCAGTTCGGCCTGTTGCTGATGCTCACGCTGATCCCGCTGCAACTGCTGTCCGGCGGCTTCACTCCCCGCGAGAACATGCCGGAGATCGTGCGCGGGATCATGCTGCTGGCGCCCACGACGCATTTCATCATGGCCGGGCAGGGCATCCTTTTCCGTGGCGCCGGCCTCGGGGTGGTCTGGCCGCAGTTCCTCGCGCTCGCCGTGATCGGCGGGGCGTTTTTCAGCCTGTCGCTCTGGCGTTTCCGCCGCGCGCTCGGCCAACTCGCGGATTGACCGCCGGCGGCGGACTCCGGCTGCCGGAAAGCTTGCGCTCGACGCCCATCGCCTATGGCGGCGGGGACAATGCGCCCGGCGCCAACGATGGCGAGGGTGTCGTCAACCAAGCCCACTACCATCGCGCCATGCTCGCGCACGGGCACGGCGGTAGCCGAGCCATCGCACCGGCTGCTCCTCGTGCAGGGGTGCGAGCGAGACTCGACGCGGAGTTCCGGCATGTAGCTCGTGTCGTAGAACGGGCTCGACGATTGCGAACTCGCACGCCACGAGCGCGGAGCGCACGTCGGCCAGCGCGCGCTCCACGGCGCCGCGTGAATTGCAGTCGCGCGAGAGGTGCGTGAGATAGATGCGCCTCCAGCGCGGACTCGCCACGACCACGAGCAGTTCGCGCGTGGCTTCATTGGGAACGTGGCCGTGCCGGCCGCTGATGCGCTGTTTCACGGACCAAGGGCGCTGAGTGTCCGACTCAAGGAGGCGCGGGCAGGAGTTGGCCTCGATGACGAGCTCGTCGGCGTCGCGCACGCGGACTTGGGGCGGCACGGGAGCTTATTGGAGGACCCATTTCACGGCGTCGGCGATGACGTAACCATTGGCGCCGTCGTTGCGGATGCGGACATAGCCGGTGGCGCCGGCGGTGAATGAGTAGGTGCCGAGGGAAACCCAGGCGCCGTTGTCGTTTTGCTGATTGACGGTGACGGTGTGGGTCGCGCCGGTGCCGTCGACGATGTCGATGGGGGTGTTCGAGGCGCGGTTGGCGCCGGCGGTCCAGCGGGCGTAAACGGCGTAAGAGCTGGTATGGGGAAGGGTGGGGGCGAACTTGACGGATTTGCCGCCGGCGGAGCCGGTGTTGCCGTCATGGAGGTAGTTGGCTCCGTAATAGCCGGTGGTGGAGGTGCTGGTGGTCCAAGAGCCTGTAATGGTGACGGCGGAGGAATCGGTATTGTCGACGATCGTCTCGGCGGGGCCACCTTGGACCCATTTTACGGCATCGGCGATGACGTAGCCGTTGGCGCCGTCGTTGCTGATCTGCACGATGCCGGGGAGAGAGGCGCGGAGCGGGTAGTAGGTGCCGAGGCGAACCCACGTGGCATGGTTCTGCTGCTGATCGACGGCGAAGGAGCGGGCGTTGCCGAAGGAGTCGATGACGTCGATGGGGGTGTTCGAGGCGCGGTTGGCGCCGGCGGTCCAGCGGGCGTAAACGATATAGTTGCCGGAAGTGGCCAGGGCTGGAGTGTAGAGCACCGATTTGCCGCCGGTGACGCCGGTGTTGCCGTCGTGGAGGTAATCGGCGCCGTAATAACCGGAGTTGTAAGTGCTCGAGGTCCAGGCGCCGTTTTTGGTGATGCCCGACGAATCGGTATCATCGACGACGACTTCGGGCGGAGCGTAGTAGCGGACCCAATCGACGAGCATTTCGCTGGGGAGCAGGGTGTCGTCGATGGTGGAGTTGAACGCGATCGTAGTGAGCCAGATGTTGGCGTTGTTGTGATCGGGATAGGAGGAAATGTCGGTGGTGGAGGTCTCGACTCCGTCCAAGTAGTAGGTGACTTTGGTGGCAGTGAAGAGCGCGCCGAGGGTGTGAAAATTGGCGTGCATATCCGTGGTGTAGAGGGTGCGGGTGCCGATATTGTGCACTTCGGGAGATGGGCTCCATTTATGATAATCGGTGGTATAACGCGGGAGGTTGTTGGAGTCCTGCTCGCAGATGTCGATTTCCTGCTCGTTGGCGCCTTTGCCGGTGTCGACGCCGTTGTAGCCCATGACCCAGAAGGACGAGTGCCAGCCGGCGCCGGCTGGCACTTTGAACCGCGCCTCGTAATAGCCCTCGGCGTAACCGGCTTTGCTGATGATTCCACCGCCGGTGTAATTGTAGCTGCCGACGATCTCCTTCTTCACGGCGAGGTGGAGATAGCCTCCGCTCACGCTGACGTTGGCGGCTTGCTGCTGGCTGTTGCCGCGAGCATCGGTGCGATAGCTCCAGGCACTGGTATCGAGGCTCGTGCCCGTGAAGTCGTCGGAAAAGGCGAGCGTGTAGCCGGAGGGAACTTGCGCGTGGACGCCGGCGGCGAGGACGGTAGCGATGCATAGTCGCGGCAGGGAAGCGAAACGCAATACGCGCGCCAGAAGCCGGGAGGAAACGAGTGGAAACATGGAAACGTGGGTTGAGGTGGGTAGGGCGGGCGGGGAACGCGAGTCGCGGCGGCGATGGGCGCCGGACGGCTCCGTTTCCCATTTTACCGGCCGCAGGGTGGAGGGGCCGACTGTGTTCGCAGGCGCCCTGGGCGCGAGTCGCCGCACAGTGAAAGCGTTTACTTGCGGCAAAGCCGCAGCCCGCTCACAGGGCGAATTCCACCAGGGGCTGCTGGCGGGGGCGCAGGGTGCCTCCCTCGATCCAGTGGCCGTCGAACAGCAGTTCCATGGGGTCCGCGGGCAGGCCGGTCTCGTTGCGCAGCAACTGGCCGATCACCAAATCGACGGCGTTGGCGGCGACCATGGCATGGCCAGGATTCACGCCGGCGGCGGCGGCGCGCTCCTCTTCGAGGGAAACGACGGCAAAGCCGATTTTCTCGCCGGCCGCCCCCAACAGTCGTCGCACGGGTTCCATGTGGGTCTGGTGCGTGAGGATGATCGCGTCGGGCTTCCGTTTCTTCAGCCACGACACGATCGCGCGCGGCTCAAACTTCGCAAACTTACGCAAGGCATCCGGAGCTCGCGCGGGCTCCGGATGGTAAGCGAGAAAGGCCGCGGCATGCGTGCGGCTGGCGCGCTCATTGACGACGGTCTCCAGCAGGGCGACAGGCCGGCGATAGCCGCGCGCGGCGAGTTCGAGCATGATCCGGCGCATCGCCATGTAGTGATAGTGGCCGGCTCGGTGCAACTCGGGGTGGCAGCGGGCGTTGCCGATGAGCGCCGCGGAGTGCCGGGTCCAGAGCATGTCGAGATCGACATGGGTGAGGCGGTCGCAGCCCGAGAACACGATGCCGGTGATGCCGCGCGCGTGGAGCACGTCGCTCAGGCGGCGCGAGGTCATGCCGGGATCGAACAGGCGGAATTCTTCGAGGAGATAGCCGCGCTCGTTTGCGCGCTGGCGCGCGCCGGCAAGGCATTGCCGGTCGAAGAGAGAGTCGAGGCGGCCCGAGTTGCGCTCAATCCAGACAAAGGCGATTTTCGTGGCCGATAGTGACACCCGCCCGGCCTTGATGTGGGCCATGAGCGCGGCGACCGCCGGGTGGGCGCGATAGCCCATTTTGTCGGCGAGTTTTCTGACGCGGTCGCGGGTGGCGGGAGGGATCTTCGGATGGTCGCGCAGCGCGTAGGAAACGGTGGAGACGGCGAGGCCGGCGGTGCGGGCGAGGGCCGTGAGTGTGCACGATTTCATGCCGGGCGCGCAGGTTGGTGAACGTTTTCACCAAAGCAATGATTTCCTTGTCCGGCCTTTCCCATCACTCACTGCCCACCTTCGTTCCTAACCGATTCGCCGGTTGCCTCAGGGCGGGATAGTTCCCTGCTGTGCGGCCGGCGATTTCCAACCCCGACACCCCCATGAATCCTCCGTCCCGTTGCCTCGTCGTGCCTTCTCTGGCCGTCTTGTCCGGCCTGCTTGCCTGGGCGGTCAATCCGGCCCGCGCCCAAGCGCGCGCGCCGGCCGCGCCCGATCGGAAAGCCGCCCCCCCGAGGAGGTTTACACACTATCGGCCTTCGAGGTGCGCAGCGCGATGGACTCGGGTTACCGCGTCGAGAACGCCGTCGCCACGACGGGCGTCGCCCAAGCGCTGATCGACACGCCGCTGCCCATCACGGTCGTCACCGGAGAGTTTCTCCGCGATGCTGGCCTCGATGGATTCACCGGTTCGCTGCGCTACGTGAGTTCGATCAGCTTCGATCCGCACGCGAGCAATGGCAATTTCGCGCCTGGTCTCAACCGGGGCAACTCGCAGGCGAACGGCACCACCTTTCGCGGCCAGCCCTACAACGGCACCTTTCGCAACGGCCTGCGTCTCCAGTTCGGTTTCGCCACGGAGAACGTCGATCGTATCGAGGTGGCGAAGGGCCCGATGGCGGTCTTCGTTGGCGGCGCCACCTTGGGCGCGAGGTGAACGTCGTGACCAAGCAGCCGAGCTTCGCGCGCGCGCAGGAATTCACCCTTGGCGTCGGTTCGCACCAGTCTTATCGGGGACATCTCGACCTCACCGGGCCGCTCTCGCGCACGCTCGCCTACCGGTTGATCGCGGAGTATCGCGATGGCAACACCTGGCGCGATTACTCGCACTCGCGCACGCTGTTCGTGAACCCGCAGTTGCTCTGGCGGCCGACCGAGAAGTTCTCCACTCGCCTCGATGGCTACTTCCGCGATGCGACCGGCAATCTCGTGTCGCAGAACGTCAGCTCGACCGCCAACTACCAGCGCGCCTACGACAATCCCAGCCCAGCGCTCCTCAACCTCGGCACGCTCCGCTACGCCGGAGCGCCTCCTTTCACGGTGGCGGAGTATCGCACGCGCATCGGCCAGGCCTTCGGCACCTGGCGGCAGGACGTGTTCGACACCACCGGCCAGTGGGTTTCGCTCGGCATGGGCGAAGCGCTCGTGGCCGGCAACGGTCCGACTGGGCGCGCCTACAACTGGTTCGGACCGAACGCCGGCTTCAAGGAGCCAGTCAGCCTGCTCGAGAGCGATTCGACGCTGGCGGTCACCGATTGGCTGCAGTTCCGCGCGATCGGCCGCTACATGCACACCAACCTCGAGCACAGTTATTACAGCTTCGGCACGCGCCAGTATGCCGACGGCAACAACCCGCTCGATTTCGGCAGCGGCACGCGCATCCGCCAGACGACGCTCGACGGCAAGTTCGAGGGCGTGGTCAAGGGCCATCTCTGGCGGTTCGACGGCACGCTCCTGGGCGGAATCCAATATAACAGCGCGAAGAACCGGATCGAGGATGCCTTCTTCGACTATTCCGGCGCCGTCCCCGTCGCCGCTTCGCCCAACGTCGGCAACAATCCCGCGGCGATCCTCACCGGCCAGCAGGTCTATCACTACTTCGACCCGCGCGTGCATCCGTTTCCGGACACGCGCCTGGTCACCCGCTGGCCGAGCGAGGTGCGCGGCGCCGGCCAGTTGGCTTACAACTATACCAAGGACATCGCCCGCGCCAGCTACGCCGCCGCGAGCCTCGGCGCCTTCAACCACCGCATCACGCTCACCGGCGGCATCCGGCGCGCGAATGCCTCCACCTTTGCCGACCAGCAGGACCCGCGCCGCGTGGAACTGACCGGCTCGGCGAGTAGCAAGTCCACCCCGACAACTTCGTCCTACATGTATGGCCTCAGCGTGCGCCTGCGCGCCGGCTTGAGCGCCTATGCCAGCTACAACAGGGGCGAGACCGCCCGCACCGGTTCGCTCGTCAGCCGCGTCTCATTCGGCATCTCGCCGCCGGACATCGTCACGCCGGCCGAGCAGGCGGCAAATCCCGTGCCCAACGACATCGGCGAAGGCAAGGAAGTCGGCCTCAAGTTCGACTTGCTCGAACACAATCTTACCGGGAGCGTCGGCTGGTTCACGCTCACGCGCGGCAACATCCTCGTCGCCGACACGGTCAAGAGCGGCACCGACCCGCGCAACGCCGGCACGGAAGTGGACAGCAATCCCGCCACCGCCAACCCCGGCGTCCGCCAGCGGGTCGCGTGGTTGACGCCGATCGACGGCAACATCACCGCGGGCTACGAGGCCGATCTCGTCTGGACTCCCGCGCGCAGCTACAGCCTCGTTTTTGGCGCGACCCACCTCACGAAGAATGCCACCACCGTTTCGAAACCGCTCGGCGCCGATCCGACCACGAATCGCGACTACCTCGTGCTGAACGGACGCCCGCTCGACTTCGCTTCCAACGACATGATCCGCATCTACCAGCGCTACGCCTTCCTCGATGGCGCGCTCAAGGGCGCCTCGGCCGGCCTCGGCGTGCGCTACCAAAGCTCGTTTTGGCCGCAGGCCTCCAATTCCGCCTGGGGCGTGGTCTTCCCCGCCTTCACCGTCGTCGATCTCACTTTCGGCTACGACACGAAGGTCCACGGGCACAAGGTCTCCTTCACCCTCAGCGTCAACAACGTCCTCGACAAAGTCTATATCGAGGGTAATCGCGACTACGGTCCGCCGCGCGAGTTCTTCCTCTCCACCCGTGTGCCGTTCTGAACGCGTGATCGATTCATCCGGCGCGGCGGGGAACCGCGGGCATCCCGGTCCTCAAGCCTTGCCGCCTGACGATTTCCTCCCGGCTTTCCCCGCCGCGCCGGCGCGCGACCGCGCTTTCCGCGTGCGCTGCCCTGCCGAGTGGCGGCTGCTCGGATTCGCGCTGCTTGCGGCGCTCCCCGCTCAGGCGGCGGTAGAAGCCCGTCACGTGCTCTATTTTGGCGACTCCATCACAGCCGGCAGCGAATTGCCCGCCGACCGCCGACTCATCGATCGTTGGCCCGCGCAGGTGATGGCGCTCTCGCAAGGACGCTTGGTCGAATGGAACGAGGGCCTCGGCGGTCGCCCGACCGATGCCGAGGCGGACTTCGCCGCCGCGCTCGCACGTCATCCCGCTCCCGATGCGCTCGTGCTGGCGCTCGGCACGAACGACTCGCGCGATCTCTCGGCTGATATGGCGCCGAAAGCAGTCGCGCATCTCCGGCGGATGATCGCCGCCGCGCGGGCCGCGCATCCCGCGATTAAAATTCTGCTGGCCGGCCCGCCGAACATCGCGCTCGAGCACCTGGGCCCCACCAAGCCGATCGGCCCGCAGCGCGCCGCGAATCTGCGCGCGCTGAACGCAGCTTTCGCCCGGCTGGCCCGCGAATCTCACTGCCGCTTCGTCTCGTTCTACGGCGTCGTGCCGCCCGCCAGCTTGGCGAAGGATGGCGTGCATCCCGACGCCGCCGGCAATCGCGCTCTCGCCGCCGTCGCCCTCCAGGCGATCGAGGCGCTGTTCGCACCGCCCGTCCGGGCTCAGGTCGCAGTCGCGCACGCGGACCGCCTCGGCGATCTCCGGGCCCATCGGGCCCTCCCGCGCCTCCACGAGCCGGGTAATCCGCCCGGCTTTGGGGCGGCGACTCCCTTCGGCCCGCGGGGAGCACCGCCGGTTCCAGCATGAAAGGAATTCCATACCTGCGCTGGTGGATCGCCGTGCTGCTCTTCGGGGCGGCCGTGCTGAACTACGTCGATCGACAGACGCTTTCCGCGCTGGCGCCCACGATCCAGCGCGACCTCGCGATGGACGACCGCGCATATGCGGACATCGTGAACCTTTTTCTCGTCGCCTACACGATCGCCTACCTCGTGGCGGGATCGCTGACCGATGCGCTCGGGACGCGCGCCGGTATGATGGTCTTTGTCGCCTGGTGGTCGATCGCGAACGCGCTCACGGCCGCTGCGAGCGGCGTGCGGTCGCTCGGGGTGTTTCGTTTCGCGCTCGGACTCGGCGAGGCCGGCGTCTGGCCCGCCGCCTCGAAGGCCGTGGGCGAATGGTTTCCGGCGCGCGAGCGGGCGCTCGCGATCGGCTGCTACACGATGGGGGCGACGATGGGGGCGACGCTCGCGCCTTATCTCGTGATTCCGCTCACCTCCCATGCGTTGGGCGAAACCTGGCCGATGCTCGCGCGGCTGCTTGGCTCGGGCGCGGGCTGGAGGCTGGCGTTCGTTCTAACGGGCGCGGCGGGTTTGCTGTGGTTGATTCCGTGGGCCGCGATTTACCGCCGGCCGGGCGAATGCCGCCTGATCGGCGAAGAGGAATTGCGCTTGATCACCGCCCCGGACGAAGGCCCGGTCGGCGACCCGGCGCGCGCGTGGAGCTGGCGCGAGATTTTGACCAGCCGCGTAGTCTGGCTGCTGTTGTTCGCGCGGTTGCTCACCGATCCGGCGTGGTATTTTTTCCAATTCTGGTTTGCCAAATACCTGCACAGCGAGCGCGGGCTCGACCAGCGGCAACTTACGGTCACGTGGGTCATCTATGCCGCCGCAGGCGTCGGGAGTCTGCTGGGCGGCTGGCTGTCAGGCTGGCGAATCCGTCGCGGGGCGGAGGCGGCCAGCGGCCGGCTGCAAGTGATGGCCGGTTGCGCCGTCCTCATGCTGCTTTCACCGCTCGTCGCCTCGGCCGGCTCGGTGTGGGCGGCGCTGGGGTTCGCGGGGCTGATCGTCGCCGCGGCGTTGGCCTGGCTCATCAATCTCTCGGCGCTGATCGTCGATCGCGTGCCCGCGGCCGCGCTCGGCACGGTCTTTGGCGTCGTGGCGGCGGGCAGCACGCTGGGCGGGTTGCTCATGAATACGCTCGTGTCCGCGATGGTGGCGTCGGCGCCGGCCGTGCCGGCAGGGTTTCTCGACCGCGCGATCCAAGCCGGCTTGGGCCCGCTGCTTTCGCTCGTGCAGGGGCGGGGCTATGGCTGCTGGTTCTGGGTCATGGCCTGTCTGCATGCGCTGACATGGCTGCTGCTGCGGTTTGGCGGCGTGGGCCGGCGCGCGCCGCAGTCCGTTCCTTTTCCCAGCTCATGATTCTCGCTCCTCCCGTTGCACATCGTTCTCTGCGCCTCGAGCGCTTAGCTGCCGACCTCGTCGTGGCGGGCGGGGGGCTCGCGGGCACCTGCTGCGCGCTGGCCGCCGCGCGCGCCGGACTGCGCGTGATCCTCGTGCATGACCGTCCGGTGCTCGGCGGCAATTCCTCCAGCGAGGTGCGGCTGTGGGTGCTCGGCGCCACCTCGCACATGGGCAACAACAACCGCTGGGCGCGCGAAGGGGGCGTCGTCGATGAGCTGCTCTTGGAAAACCAGTTTCGCAATCCCGAGGGCAATCCGCTCATCTGGGACACGATCCTGCTGGAAAAGGTGCGCGCCGAGACGCGACTCACCCTGCTGCTCAACACCGCGGTGCACGAAGTGGACAAGGCGGACGCCGACACCATTCGCGCCGTGCGCGCATTCTGCTCCCAGAACTCGACCGCCTACGAGTTGGGGGCGCCGCTCTTCGTCGATGCGACGGGCGACGGCCTGGTGGGATTTCTTGCCGGGGCGGCGTTTCGCCTCGGCGCGGAGTCGCGCGCGGAGTTCGGGGAGCCCTACGCGCCCGCGATGCCGACGCGCGATCTGCTTGGACATTCGATATACTTCTATTCGAAGGATGCCGGCCGGCCCGTGCGCTTCGTGCCGCCGAGCTTCGCCTTGCGTGACATCGCCCAGGTGCCGCGCTATCGCGACTTCAACGCCGCCGAACACGGCTGCCGCCTGTGGTGGATCGAATACGGCGGCGTGCGCGACACCGTGCACGACACCGAGGAGATCAAGTGGGAGCTCTGGAAAGTGGTTTACGGCGTGTGGGACTACATCAAGAATTCCGGCCGCTTTCCCGAGGCGGAGAACCTCACGCTCGAGTGGGTTGGCACCATCCCCGGCAAACGCGAGAGCCGCCGTTTCGAAGGCGACTACCTGCTCGTGCAACAGGATATCATCGAGCAACGCCGCCATCCGGATGCGGTTTCGGCGGGCGGCTGGGCCATCGATTTGCATCCGCCGGAGGGAGTCTTTAGCCCGCAGCCCGGCTGCCAGCAGTGGCATGCGAAGGGCATTTACCAGATTCCGTATCGCTGCCTTTACAGCCGCAATATCACGAACCTGTTTCTGGCCGGACGCCTCATCAGCGCTTCCCACATTGCGTTCGGCTCCACGCGGGTCATGGCCACCTGCGCGCACAGCGCGCAGGCGGTCGGAGTGGCGGCGGCGATCTGCCGTCGCGATGGGGTGCGCCCGCGCGACGTGCTCGCCTCCGCCCGCATGGCCGATCTCCAGCAGCGCCTGCTTCGCGTCGGGCAATTCATCCCGAACGTGCCGTTGCGTGCCCCGACCGATCTCGCTCTCCAAGCTCGCATCCACGCCTCCAGCGTCCTGCGCCTGGATGCCTTGCCCGCCGGCTCCGAACGGCTTCGGCTGACCGAATCCTGGGCCAGCCTGCTGCCGGTGCCGCCCGGGCCGGCTCCGGTGGTCGAATACAAGGTTGATGTCGCCCGCGACACCGAGCTGATCGCCGAGCTGCGCGTCAGCGGCAAGGCATGCAATCACACCCCGGACCGCACGCTCGCCACACTGCGCCTCCCGCTCAAGGCCGGCAGGGCGCAAACTATCCCATTGCGCTTCGCCGCCGGTTTCGAGCAGGCCTGCTACGCCTTTTATTGCCCCGCAGCCAATGACGCAGTGGCGGTGCACTTGAGCGACCGCCGCCTGACGGGAGTGTTGGCGGTGACGCAAAAGTTCAACGCCGCGGTCTCCAGATTTCCGCGGCAGGAGCCTCCGCCCGGCAGCGGGATCGAAGCGTTTGAGTTTTGGCTGCCGCAACGTCGCCCTCTCGGCAAAAACCTTGCCTGCCGCATCACACCACCGCTCGCGGCATTCGAGCCGTCCAACCTGACCAACGGTTTCGCCCGGCCGACGAATCAACCGAACGCGTGGGTCTCGGCCTTCGACGACCCGGCGCCCACGCTCACCCTTGAGTGGCCGACCCCGGTTCTGCTCGAGCGCATCGAACTGGGGTTCGACACCGATTTCGATCACCCGCTTGAAACCGTGCTCTTGCTTAACCCCGAGACGGTCTCGCCTTTTTGCGTGCCAGGCGTGCAGGCCTACAATGAAAACGGCCAGCTGTTGGGGGAGATTCGCGACAATCATCAGAGCGTCGCGGCCATCCAGCTGGTGACAGCAGCCGAAATCACGCGGCTCACCTTGCGCCTGACCCCGCCGGCCGGCGGGGCTCCGGTCGCGCTCCTGCGGCTTTCGTGTTTCGGGCCGGAGGCGGCGTGAGGAGGTGCCTCCGGCCGGTTGGCCAGCCCCGCTGCCTCAGCCGGAACGCAGAGGGGGGGCAACGCCACTGAGTTTCTCGGTTCGCATGGGATCCTCCATGCCGAGACAGGCCACCAGTCGAACAATGCCGGCGGGCAGCGGCCGGCCATTGACCAGCGTCGTGACGATCACGCGGCAGGCGCATTTCAACTTGGATTCCGCTGTTGCGCGTCAATTTTAGCATAGAGACGGTGTTTTCCCGTGGGTAGCGGCGTGTCGGTTTTCAACGACGGCACAGTGGTGCGGATCAACTCATGGAGCCGGAGGTATCCGTGCCATTCGTGCTAATCCGTGGTTCCAACTGTTAGGTTCATTTGGCCGATGGAGGAAAGGCCGGAGCCGAAACGGGACCGGTCAAGTTCCGCGGATCTGTCTTGGCAGCGATGGCCGAAAAAAGGGAGCCGGCGGACCGGCTCCCCTGTGGTTATTGCCTATTACCCAAGAATCAGAATCGCAGGCCGACGGAAGCCTTCACCCGCCGCGGCCAGCCGCGGGTGATCTGCTTCTCGACGTAGTCCTCGTCGAAGAGATTTTCGACGTTCACCTTGAAGACGAGCTTCTGGCCGCCGGAGAGCTTGCGCTCGGCGCCGAGCGCCAGATCCACGCGGGTGTAGCTCGGGGCGATCAACTGGAACCGCGCGGCGTCGTGGTCGGCCACCATGTCGCCGACGTAGATCACGCCGACGCCCGCCCAGAGATTCTTGAATCCGCCCATGTCGGGCAGCGTCTGCTTGGCCCAGATCTTGAACTGGTGAGTGGGCGCATCGCCGAGGCGCGTGCCGGCGGCCGCAAGGAAGCGAACGTCCGGGATGACATTTTCGGTATCCAAATAGGCGTAGGAGGCGATGACCTCAGTTTGCGCGGTGAGCTTGGCGTAAAGGTCGAGTTCCACGCCAGTGGCGGTCTGCTTGCCGGCGATACTGGGAACGTTGCGGGCGAGGATCGGGTCGAAGGCCTGCACCTCGATGCTTTCGCGGGTAGTGTCGAACCAGGCGAGCGTGCCGCTGAGACGCTCGGAGCCGAACTTGAAGCCCGCTTCCCAGGATTTACCCTCTTCAGGCTGACCGGGAAAGTTGCCGTTGGGGCTGAAGGACTCGCCATACATCGCGTAGGCGGTGAGGTCTTTCCGGATGCGGAACGAGGCACCGATCTGGGGGCTGGTGTTCCAGGAATTGGAGCCGCTGACGGTGGGCACGGCCGGCTGCAGATTGGTGACCTTGGGCTCGGCGTGGGAACGGCCGACACCGCCCAGCAACGTGAGCCGCTCCTGCAGCGTCGTGAGCTGGAGCATCGCGTAGTAGCGCTCGGTCTTGCCCTCGTTGAGCTGGTATTGCGTGCGGCTATAGGCGGAGGACGGGAATGGGGGAATATCGTAGGTGCGGGCAGACCGGTCCAACACGGCGAAGGGGCTGCCTGGCGCATTCCACTGGATGGCGCGGGAGTCAGTCTCGCCATAAATCTGGCCGATTACCGCCGTGAGCTTGCCGATGGGCAGCTTGAACTGGCCGGTCAGGTCGGTCTGGATGTTCGTGGCCGAGTTTTTGTTATCGTTGTAAACGGGAGTGGCCGTAACCGCAGTTCCCGCGGCGTTCAGGCCGGCGCCGACGCGGCGGAGGGCATCGTAGTAGGTTTCCGAGTAGGCGGAGCCGTTGCGGAGCGTCCAGTTTTCAGAGATGTTCCAGATCAGCTCGGTGTAGGTGTTGTATTCGCGGAAGTTGGCGTAGGTGTTCGGACCAGCAGTGTTGTATTCGCGGTCCGGCATGAGGAAGAAGGCGGGGGTCGCGCCGGGGCCGAGCGGTAGCAGGATGAACGCTTCGGCGTCCTCTTTCTGCCGCAGGTAGCGCTGCTCCACCCGGAAGCTGAGGCGGCGGCTGCGCCACTCGAGCTGGCCGTTCAGAAGCGTGCGTGAGGTGTGCTCGTAATCGCGGAAACCGCCGCTGTCCTGATAGGCGCCAATCACGCGGTAGAGCAACTGGCCATCGCCGAGTTTGGCGAGCGGGCCGGTGAAGTCGGCGACGGTGCGGTAGAACTCGTAATCGCCCACCTCGAAGTCGAGGGAACGCTTGGCCACCGCGAGCGGTTTCTTCGTGACGACGTTGATGCGTCCGCCGGGCTGGCCGTTGCCGTAGAGCAGGCCGGTCGGCCCCTTCAGCACCTCGATGCGGTCGTATTCGGCGTTGTCGCCGCGAGCCTGGAGGGCACCCGGGACGTTGAAATAGTTGCGCAGCGGCGCGCCGGCGTTGAAGCCGCGGATCGCGAACTCCTCATAGATGTTGGAGGACGAGCGCACGCTGCTGACGTAACGGAGCGCCTCCTGGATGTTGCCCGCGCCGGTGTCGCGGATGAGTTGGTCGGTCACCACTTGGGCCGAGAAGGGTGCGTCGATCAGCGGGATGTTGACGCGCGTGCCGACCATGGAGTTGGCGACGACATAGGTATCCTCGCCGGACTGGACGGTGAAGGGATCCAGCACGTAAACTTCCTCTTTCGCAGGACGTGAGGCCGGCGGTGTCTGGGCGACGGCGGAGATCGAACAGGCGAGCGCGCCGAGCGCACTCAGCAGGAAGCGCCGCGCGAACGGCGCGGCGGGAACAGCATGGGGTTTCATGGCGAGGGTCGGGGTTGCGGGCCGTAGCCCGGGGGGGATGACGGGCGGAGCGAAAGCGCTGGCGCGAGCGGTCGCAAGTCGCCGCCGCTCGAACACGTTCGAGCCCGCGGGATTTGACTGGAGGCTCCGGGTTGCGATGCTTCCGGCCTCTTCGCTCCCGCCCCCTCGTGAAAGCCATCGTAGTCGTTTTCGATTCCCTCAACCGCCATTGCCTGCCGCCCTACGGGGGCGAGGGCGTCCACGCGCCGAATTTCACGCGGCTGGCGGCGCGCACGGCGCGCTTCGAGGCGTCCTACGTCTGCTCGATGCCGTGCATCCCCGCGCGGCGGGATTTCCTCACCGGCCGCCCGAATTTCCTGCACCGCAGTTGGGGGCCGATGGAGCCGTTCGACGACGCGTTTCCGGAGATGCTCGGCCGCGCCGGCGTGCACACGCACCTCGTGACGGACCACCAGCATTACTTCGAGGACGGCGGGCTCAACTACCACACGCGCTACTCCTCGTGGGAGTTCTTCCGCGGCCAGGAAGGCGATCCCTGCTGCGGCCTCGCCGGCGATCCGTTGTGGCCACCGCGCGCGGCCGGGCAGAACGCCGCGCGCTCCGATCTGGTGCGGCAAGACCTCGTCAACCGCCAGCACCTGCTCAAGCGCGAGACCGACTGGCCGCAGCGGAAGACCTTCGACGCGGGGCTCGACTTCATCGGCCGCAACCATGCGCGTGACGGCTGGCTGCTCCAGATCGAGACCTTCGATCCGCACGAACCTTTCTTCAGTCCACCCGAAGCCAAGGCGGCCTACGCCGACCATTTCGCGAAGTATCGCGGCCCCGAGTTCGACTGGCCCGCCTACGATGCCGTGAAGGAGGGTCCGGACGAGGTGCGGCATTGCCAGATGGAATACGCCGCGCTGGTCACCTATTGCGACCGCCAGCTCGGCCGCGTGCTCGACGCGATGGATGCGCACGACCTGTGGCGCGACACGATGCTCGTCGTGTGGACCGACCACGGCTTCCTGCTCGGCGAGCACGACTGCTGGGCCAAGATGCATGTGCCGTGGTATGAGGAACTGGCGCGCACGCCGTTCTTCGTGTGGGATCCGCGCTGCGGCGCCGCCGGCGTCGCCCGGCAGGCGCTCGTGCAGCCGTCCATCGACCTCGCGCCCACGCTGCTGGATTTCTTCGGCGTGCCGGCCGCGCCGCACATGACCGGGTGCAACCTCCGCGCCACGCTCGCCGCCGACACGCCCGTGCGCGACGCCGCGCTCTTCGGCACCTGGGGCGGGCAGGTCAACCTCGCCGATGGGCGCCATGTCTACATGCGGGGCACGCAAAGACCCGGCGTGGCGCTGCACGAATATACGCTCATGCCGGCGCGCATGCGCCGCCTTTTCTCGCGGGAGGAACTCGCGCCGGATCGCGTCGCACTCTGCGGCCCGCTGCCCTTCACCAAGGGCATGCCCGTGCTCCGCGTGCGCCACACCGGCGGCCCACTCGACGGCGTCGTGCCGCCGGATAATCCCGAGACTGCGCGCACGCTGCTCTTCGACCTTGCGCGCGACCCGCGCCAGCAGGCGCCGCTCGCCGACCCCGCGCTGGAGGCGCGGCTGGCCGCGCGGCTCGCCGCCGGGATGCGCGCCGTGCACGCGCCGCCCGAGCAATTCGAGCGCCTCGGCCTCGCCTGAACGGCGCGGGCGCCGCTCCCTCACCGCGGCCGGCGTTCGGATGTCGTCGGGCCGTCCTGCCAGCGTCCTTCGACCAGAGTCGTCTGAGGCAGCACGGGCAGGCCGCGCTCGCCGCGGTAAAGCTGGCCCACCACTACGTCCGCCGCGACCCGCCCGACGACCTCAAGCCGGTGGTCGTAGCCGGTGCAGGGCAGGCGCGTCATTCGATGCGCGAGGCTGACGAAGCCGACCTCGTCCGGCACCGCGACGCCGATCGCCTCGAGCCAGTGCAGTGTCTCGTCGCCGAAGCCCAGGATGGCGTCCGGCCGGTGGGCGCGGAACCAGGCGAGGAATTTCTCGCGTTCGTATTCGTCGATGCGGGGGAAGGGCACGGCGCGCATCGCCGTGGGGCAGCGCTCGAAGTAATGCAGGAAGCCCGCCGTCCACAGTCCCCGGCTGCGCTCTTCGTCCGCGCGGCCGATGTGCATGCCCACGCGGCGGTAGCCCAGCCGCTCCAGCCGGAGCAGCACCTCGTGCACGCAGTAGCAGTAATCGTAGAACACGCGGGAGAGGCCGGCGTTGGCCTCGAAGTAGCCGATCGCCGCGACGGCGAACGGCGCCCAGTTCATGTTCCAGCGGAAAAACGGCGAATGCAGCGGCGCGATCACGAGTCCCTCGATGCCGCGGGCCACGAGGATCTGGCCGAGGCGCTGGTCGGTCATCGACTCCGGCTGGAAGGAGATCGTCTCGAAATCGAAGCCGAGCTCCTCCGCGCGCTCCTGCGCGCCGGCCTGGTAGGCGCTGATCACGTTCCAGATGCCCGGCGGCTCCTGCGCGGGCGGACCCCAGGTGTTGACGAAGCCGATGGTCGGACGGTTGCGCGGCGAGGCCCGGGTGCGGACCTGCATCATGAGCGCGTTGACCAGCGGATTGGGCCGATAGCCGAGCTTCTCGGCGGCGCGCAGCACGCGCTGGCGGGTGCGGGCATCGACGTTGCCGAGGTTGCGCAGCGCGAGCGAAGCGGTGGATTTGGCCACGCGCGCCGCGCGGGCGATCTGGGAGAGGGTGACGGGCACAGGCGACCTCCGGGAGTGGGCCATTACGGGCTCGAACGTGTTCGAGCGCGAGTCAATTGTTTCCCCGGCTCGGGCCGCCGACACTCGCTTCCCCGCGTTCATCCCCGCCCGGCCGCTTCCGCGATCACCCGCCACTCCCGACCTCCATGCCCCAGCCGTCCGTCGCCACACCGCCACCCGAGGAGCGCCTCACCGTGGCGCAGAAAACCGCCTTCGGCCTCGGGTTCACCGGCAACACCCTCATGGGCATCGGCATTGAGACGATGCTCTTCCCGGTGTTCGCGCTTTATCTCGGCCTCTCGCCGCAGGTGATCGGCCTCGCCGTCGCCCTGCCCCGGCTGTGGGACGGCGTGATGGACACCGTGATCGGCACCTACAGCGACAATTTCCGCTCCCGCTGGGGGCGGCGCCGGCCGTTTATCGTCGTCGGCGCGGTGGCGAGCGGCCTCGCCTACGCGCTCATCTGGATGGCGCCGCGCGGACTGGGCTCAAGCGGGCTGACCGCGTGGCTGCTCGTCACGCTGATCGTGTTCTGGACGGCGAACGCGGCCTTCTTCGTGCCGCTGGAGGCGCTCGGCATGGCGTTGTCGAAACACTACGACGAGCGGACCTCGCTGATGGGTTTCCGGAGTTTCTTCGCCAAGGTCGGCACGCTGGCCAGCAGTTGGAGTTTCTGGCTGGTCGAGAAGGGCTGGTTCGGCGCCGGGCAGCGCGGCGCGATCATCGTCGGCGCGATCTGGGGCGTCCTCATCATGCTGTTCGGCGCGTGGCCGGGCGTGTTCCTGCGCGAGCGCGCGGACGCGGCGGCGCCGCCGGCGGTGAAGTTCTGGCATTCGCTGAAGACGGCAGTGCGCAACGCCTCGTTCCGGCGCATCACCCTCTATCTGCTTTTCATGGCGGCCTCCGTCTCGGTCTCCTCGGCAGTGCAGTTCTACACGACGCTGTTCTGGGTGGCGCAGGGCGATTCCAAGCTCACCTCGCTGCTCACCGGCGCGGCCAGTTCGCTGAACATCGTCTGCGGCATGCTGTCGCTGCCGCTCGTGAGCTGGGGCGCGCGGCACATCGGCAAGCACCGGATGGCGCTGGTGTCGGCCTTCGTCACCGCGCTGGGCGGGCTGCTCAGCTGGTGGTTCCTCACGCCGGCGCTCCCGTGGCTGTCGCTCGCGGTTGCGCCGTTCTTCGGCATCGGCATCACGGCGGTTTACCAGCTCTACTTCGCGATGGTGGCGGACGTAGCGGAGGAGGGCGCGCTGCGCCACGGCGTCCGCAACGAGGGCATGTATTCGGCGATCTCGAACTGCATGATCAAGGCCGGGCTGGCGCTCTCGTTCGCCCTCGGCGGCGCACTGGTCCACTGGCTGGGTTTCACTGGCAACGACATCCGCCCGACGCCGGAGATGCTCGGGCACTTGCGTGTGCTGCGCGCGCTCCTGCCGGCGGGCACCGCCGCCCTGGCGATGCTGTTCGTCATCGGTTACCCGCTTACCAAGGAGCGCCTCGAGGCGCTGCGCGCGCAGGCGGCGCGGCCGGCCTGAGGCATTCATCCTATTTCATCCTTGAAAACGAAAACAGGCAGCGGGCACACCTGCGCGGATCGAAAGCTCCCGGTCGCGCGGTCCGGCCTCCGTCAGTTCCACCGCGCACCTTCCGCGGCCCGCCCGCCGGCGGAGCGACCCGGGAATTTCGACCCATGAGCATCAAATCCCACCCCCGCACCTTTCCTCCGCGCTTCGCGTGGGGCGTCGCCACCGCCGCTCCGCAGATAGAGGGCGCCGCCTTCGCCGACGGCAAGGGCGAGTCCATCTGGGACCGCTACTGCCGCGTGCCCGGCAAGGTGCATAACGGCGACACGCTCGACGTCGCCTGCGACCACTACCGGCGCTACCGGAGCGACGTGGCCCTCATGGCCCGGCTGGGCGTGAAACACTACCGTCTCTCGCTCGCGTGGCCGCGCCTGCTTCCCCAGGGCCGCGGCCCGGTGAACCAGAAGGGCGTCGATTTCTACCACCGGCTCCTCGACACGCTGCACGCGCACGGCATCACGCCCTGGGTCACGCTGTTCCACTGGGATCTGCCGCAGGCCCTGGAGGACGAGGGCGGCTGGCGGCGGCGGACCACCGCCGACGCTTTCGCCGGTTATGCCGACCTCGCCGTCCGCTCGTTCCGCAGCCAGGTGAAAAACTGGATCACGTTGAATGAGACCAATTGCTTCACGCGCCTTGCCTACGGCGGCGGCGACAAGGCGCCCGGCGCCAATGACGGCGAGGCCGTCGTCAACCAAGCCTACCATCACGCCATGCTCGCGCACGGGCACGGCGTGCGCGCCGTGCGCGAACACGGCGGACGCGGCGCGCGCGTCGGCATCACCGACAACCCCATTGTCTCGGTGCCCGTCACGGAAACGGCGGCCGACATCGCGGCGGCGCGCGACCTGTTCCGCTTCGAGAGCGACCGCGTGCTCGGCGCGATCTGCAACGGCCGCTACTCCGAGCGATACCTGCGCGCGGCCGGCGCGGACGCGCCGCGCTTTGACCCGCGCGATTTCCAGCTGATCGGCCAGCCGACGGACTTCCTCGGCCTGAACATCTACACCGGCCAGTTCGTCCGCGCGGGCCGGCGCGGACGCCCCGAGATCCTGCCGTTCCCCGCCGGCTACCCGCGCGCCGACAGTCCCTGGCTTTATCTCCTGCCGCAGGCGATGTATTGGGGCGCGCGTTTCGCCGCCGAGCTGCGCGGCGTCCGCTCCCTCTACATCACCGAAAACGGCGCAGGCTACGACGACGCGCCGCCGGCCGGCGGCGAGGTGCTCGACCTGCACCGCCGCGAATACGTCCGCCAGTGCCTCGGCGAACTGCATCGCGCCATCGGCGACGGCGCGCCGGTCGACGGTTATTTCCTCTGGTCGCTGATGGACAACTTCGAGTGGCAGGACGGCTACGCCCGTCGGTTCGGCATCGTTTACAACGATTTCGCCACGCAGAAGCGCACACCGAAGCTCAGCGCGCGCTGGTATGCCGAAGTGATGAAAACCAACCGCCTGTTGTGAACTCCAACCACCGCCCCTCGAACCCGGCCCCGACGACGCCCGCCTTGCGCCCCGGGAATGGCGGCGGCCGGTGCCAACGCCACGGGCGCGCAGAGGAGCGGCGATGCAGGAGCTGACCGGAGCTGCGGAGCTGGCGGAGCGCTCGGTCGGGGTCATCGCGCGACGCCTGCGCGCGAACCTGCGCCCGCCCCTCGCCGCGGAGTTGCGGGGGGCGCGGACATTCGACTGGCGCGCGGATCTCGCGGCCGGCGCCACCGTGGCGTTGCTGACCGTTCCCCAGTGCCTCGGCTTCGCGCTGATCGTGGGCCTGCCCCTCGATGTGGTGCTGGGCACCGCGGTGATCGGCGCCGTGGTCTGCACGGTGTTCTCCTCGTCGCGACACCTCGTCTTTGGGCCGACCAACACCATCAGCATCCTGCTCGCGGGCGCGGTTTTCTCCCTCGGCGACGTGCCGCTCACGCCGCTGGAGAAGGTGCTGCTGATCGGCATGCTCGTCGGCGCCTTCCAACTCGCCGCCGGCTTATCCGGCACAGGCCGGCTCGCCCGCTTCGTCTCGCGGCCCGTGGTGCTGGCCTACACGACCGGCGTGGGCGTGCTCATCGCCGCCAGCCAGCTCTCGCACCTCCTCGGCATCGGCCGCTCGTCCGATGTCACGCTGCCCGGCACAATCCGGCATCTGGTCATCAGCCTGCTGACGTGGGATCTGCACTGGGTGACGTTGCTGGTCGGATTGGGCAGCCTCGCGCTGCTGCTCGTGTTGCGTCGCTGGCGCCCGGCTTGGCCGGAAGGGCTGATCGTGATGCTGCTGGCGGCGGTGGTTTTCAAGTTCGCGCACGAGCGGTTGCCAGGAGTCATGCTCGTCGGCGGCATGGACGAGCTGCAATTCCTGCCACACTGGGTCGGCTTGCCGCTCAATCTCGAGGGGCTGGCGCTCGTTCCACGCATCGTGGCCACCGCGCTGGCCATCGCCCTGCTGGGGATGCTGGAGGCGGTCTCGATCGCCAAGAGCCTGGCGGCGCGCTCGGGGCAGCGCATCGATCCCGACCAGGAGCTGATCGGCATGGGTGCCGCCAACATCCTGTGCTCCGCGTTCGGCGCGATGCCCGGCTCAGCCTCGTTCCTGCGCAGCGCCGCCAACCTGCAGAGCGGCGCGCGCTCGCGGCTCGCGACGGTGCTGAGCTGCAGCCTGATTCCGGTGCTCGTGTTCGCGCTCTCGCCGCTACTCGCCTCGATTCCCGTGGCCACGCTGGCCGCCTACCTGGTGCTGATTGCCTTCCGCCTGCTCAACCCGCGGCAGGTGACGGTGGTGCGCCGCTCCACGCGCTCCGACGCGGCGGTGTTCTGGGTCACGCTCGGCTCGACGCTCTTCCTGCCCCCGGACACCGCGATCTACATCGGGGTCGGGCTGTCCGTCGGGCTTTTCCTGCAAAAGGCGAGCGAGCCCTCGCTGGTTGAATACGCGGTGGACGAGACCGGGGCGCTGCGGGCCGCCCCCGCCCGCGCCGACGTGCCTCCCCAAATCTCCATCGTGCACGTGGAGGGCGATCTCTTCTTCGGCGCGGCCGATCCGTTCCACGACCAGGTCCGGCAGCTCGCCGCCGAGGAACGCATCCGCGTCGTGATCCTGCGCCTGAAGAACGCGCGCCTGATCGACGCCAGCACGGTGTTGTCCCTGCTGCAGCTCCGCGAATTCCTGCACGGCGGCGGCCGGCACCTGCTGCTCAGCGGCGTGATGCCGCCGGCGATGCGCGTGCTCCGCGAAAGCGGCGCGCTCGCCGAGCTGGGCGAGGAGAACGTCTTCGTCGCCGAGGAAAATCCCACGGTGAGCACCAAGCGCGCCCTCCAGCGGGCGCAGGCCCTCCTCGGCGCGGCGCAACCCGAGGTCCGGCTCTTCTACGACACCCTCCCCGCGCCCGCCGGGGCGCAATGACGCCGCCGCCGCGCGCGATGCAGATTGCCGCGCACGCGCGGACGCGCATCGTATCCGCTCACCCATGCCGCCCGATTCCACCCGCGCCGATTCCCGCTCCGCCTTCGGCGTGATGACCAAGCCCATCGGGCCGCTCTGTAACCTCGACTGCGACTACTGCTATTACCTGGAGAAGGCGCACCTCTACCCGGGCGCGTCCAATCCCCGCATGTCGCCCGCGACCCTCGAACGCTACGTGCGCGACTACATCGCCGCGCAGCCGGGCCCGACGGTCAGCTTTGCCTGGCAGGGCGGCGAGCCCACGCTGCTCGGCGTGGGCTTCTTCCGCGAGGCCGTCGCGCTCCAGCGCCGCCACGCCGGCGGCAAGCGCATCGAGAACGCCCTCCAGACCAACGGCACCCTGCTCGACGACGAATGGGGCGCGTTCCTCGCCGCGGAGAATTTTCTCGTCGGCCTGAGCATCGACGGCCCGCGCCATCTGCACGACGCCTACCGCGTGGACAAGGGCCGCCAGCCCACGTTCGACCGCGTGCTCGCCGGACTCGAGGTGCTGCGCCGCCACCGCGTCGAGTTCAACACCCTCACGACCGTCCACCGGAAGAACTCCGCGCAACCGCGCGAGGTTTACCGCTTCCTCAAGTCGATCGGCTCGCGCTACCTCCAGTTCATCCCCATCGTCGAGCGGCCCGCGGCGGAGACCGGCGGCGACGAGGGCCTCTGGCTCGCTCCGCCGCCCGACCACGCCGGGGCAGCCGATCTCGACGGGCACGTTACTCCATGGAGCGTGCGGCCCGCCGACTACGGCCAGTTCCTCGGCACGATCTTCGACGAATGGGTGCGGCACGACGTCGGCCGCGTCTTCGTGCAGCAGTTCGACGCCGCCCTCGCCAACTGGTGCGGCGAGCCCGCCGGCATCTGCGTGTTCAACGAGAACTGCGGACACGGCCTCGCCCTCGAGCACAACGGCGACCTCTACAGCTGCGACCACTACGTCTATCCCGCCTACCGCCTCGGCAACCTGCTCAACGACCGGCTCGGCGACCTGGCCGCCTCGGCCCGCCAGCGCGAGTTCGGCCAGGCCAAGTCCGCCACCCTGCCCCGCTACTGCCGCGAGTGCCCCGTGCGCTTCGCCTGCCACGGCGAGTGCCCCAAGCACCGCTTCCTCCGCACGCCGCAGGGCGAGCCCGGCCTCAATTACCTCTGCGCCGGCTACAAGAAATTTTTCCACCACATCGACCCTGCGATGACCACCATGGCGGCGTTGCTCCAGTCGGGCCGTGCCCCGGCCGAGATCATGGCGTTGCCCCGCACGCACTGGCTGCCCGGCCGCACCAGGGCGGGCCGGACGCCGTGAACCGCCCCGCGCAGGTCGAATTGCGGGGCGGCCGAATTGCGGAGAAGGCTCAGAATTTCCGGGTGAGCTCCAAGTAGTAGCTGCGGCCCTTGGCGCTGACGGTGCCGCCCTGGTAGCCGCGGGACTCGTCGGCGAGCGGCGGCTCCTCGTCGGTGAGGTTGGTCACGCCGAGGCGGACGCTGAGGCCCGCCAGCAGCTTGTTTTCCTTGCCGAATCGGTAGGCGACGTAGGCGTTCTGCTGGATGACGTCCTCGATCCACCAGCGGTAGCGGACCACGCCGCCGGTGTCGTTGTAGACCTTGATGTAGTCGGGCTGGCCGAGGGATTCATAGACGGTCTGGGTGGTGGCGGCGCCGGTATCCATCGAGCCGCCGTAATACTCGGCGAACCAGCCTGCGCTCCAACCCTTGAGGCGCCAGTTGAGGCTGAGGTTGCCGCGCCACTTGGCATTGCCGTTCTCCTCGAGCACGGAGTCGACCGGCGAGTCCTCGTCGACCTTTTCGTCGAACTTGCGGTTGTAGGTGGCGCCGGCGCGGACATCGAACTGGCCGAAGCGATTCTTCGGCAGCCGGTAGTTGAGCGCGAAGTCGATGCCTTCGAGATCGCGGCCGGAAAGGTTGAGATAATCGTCGATGACGCTGAGGACGGCGCCGACCGGGGCGCGCTGCTCGCTGGCGGGGCGGCCGGCGTTGTAGGCGGCGTAGGCGTCGCGGTCGGCCTGGGTGACGGGGGCGCGCGTGACCTTGGGGTTGCCGCGGTAGTTGGCGGTGCCGGAGCCGGTGTCGAGGGCGTTGGGGTTGCCGCCGGCGGCGAGGGTGAAGGCATCAAGCAGCTCCTCGTCGCGCAGGAGCTGGCCGGTGGCGCTGACGTTGTCGATGACCTTGTTCTGATCCATGCGCCACCAGTCGGCGGTGAGGGTGAGGCCCTTGATCCACGGCACTTCGAAGGCGACACCGATCGTGGCGATCTTGGATTCCTCGGGCTCGAGGGAGGCGTTGCCCTGGCGGAAGACGGTGCGGTTGGTGGGGCCGTCGGTGATGAGGTTGGTGACCTCGAAGCGATAGGGGTCGGAGACGCCGGTGACGGAGCGCTGGAGGGGCGAGGTGTTGGTCTGGACGAGATTGGGGGCGCGGAAGGACTCGTTGAAGGAGGCGCGCACGAGGAAACGGCTGGCCGGGCGCCAGGCGAGGGAGTATTTGGGCTTAAAGGCGTCGCCGAAGTCGGAGAACTTCTCGTAGCGGCCGGCGACGGAGAGTTCGAGGAGCTTGACGAGAGGCAGTTGGTTGCCCTTGCCGACGAAGGGCACGAGCACCTCGGCGTAGCCGGAGATGACGTCGCGGTCGGAGGCGAGGTTGACGTTGGGGCTGAGGGCGATGAAGTCGTTGTCGATGGCCGGCAGGACGAACCCCGCGCCGTTCTGGCCGTGGAAGGGCGGGCGCCAGTCCTTGTAGGTCTCGTAGCGATACTCGACGCCGGCGGCGGTGCCGATGCGGCCGCCCCAGAAATCCCAGACGGTGCCGTTGATCTTGGCGTCCCAGGTGGCAAGCTCCGTGGTGCCTTCGCGGATGAAGGTGTCGTAGAGGGGATCGACGACGCTGGCGGGGTTGGTGTAGGGCTGGTCGATTTGGATGACGCCGCCGACGTTGCGGAAGGTGTAGCCGAAGGGGTTGAAGGCGGTGGCGTCGGTGCGGACGAGGGCCTCGGCGAGCCGGCTGTGGCGGATGTTGTAGTCCTCCTCGTCGCGCGTCCAAGCGCGCGAGTAGAGGAGGGCCGATTCCCACTCGAAGTCGCCGTAGGTCTTGCCACGGAGACCGGCGACGCCACGGAGGGCCTGCGAGAGGACGTTGATGTCGCGCTGGCGGAACTCGCGCGGGCGCACGCCGGCGGTGAGGAGGACATCGGCGGGCGCGCCGGTGATGCGGGGCGTGCCGTCGGCGTTGGGCGCGCCGGTGGGATGGTAGAAACGCGAGCCGAAGGGATTCCAAGGATTGTCGCGGCTGACGAAGATGTTGACATCGTCGGTGGCGTCGACGGCGACGGGATCGCGGTGGTTGAAGGATTCGGCCCGATAGTAGGAGAGTTCGCCGAAGGCGCTGAGGCGGTCGTTGATCTGATGGTCGAGGGCGGTGAAGAAGTTGATGCGGTCGGTGCGCGGGAGGATGACGCGGTCCTGGTTCAGGTTGTAATAGTAGTCGCGTTCGACGCTGGTGGGGGAGCGCGAGGGCGTGCTCTGGCGGAAACCGACGCCGCCGGCCGCGAGCGGCACGAAGAAGAACGAGCCGGAGGTGGAGGCGGTGAGCGTGGTGGAGGGTGTGGTGGAAGTGGTGATGCCGGCGTTGCCGGTGGGACGCGCGCCGACGAAGACGCCGCTGGAGTTGAACGTGCCGCGCTGGAAGTTGCCGAACTGGGACGCGCTGGAGCGGTTGTCGAAATCGTTGTCGGTGGTGGACCACGGCTCGGGGAGATTGGCCGTGCGGCGGATGTCGGAGTCCTTGGAGAATCGGCGCTGGTTGGTGCCGAGGAGGTCGCGGTGATAGTAGTCGAGCATCGCGAGGACGCTGGTGCGACCACCGTTGAAGAGTTGGCCGCCGGAGAGGGTCACGCGCCAGTCATTGGCCCCGCCGTGCTCGGTGACGCTGCCGCGCACGGAGAGTTCGTAGCCGTTGTAGTCGCGGCGGAGGATGGTGTTGACCACGCCGGCGGCGGCGTCGGCGCCGTAGATGGCGGACGCGCCGTCGCGGAGGACCTCGACGCGGTCGATCGCGGCCATGGGGAGCTGGTTGACGTTGACGGCGAGAGCCGGGGCGCCGCCCTCGGCCTGGGAGATGGGGTGCGGGGCGAGGCGGCGGCCGTTGATGAGGACGAGGGTGTTGCCCGAGCCGATGCCGCGGAGGTTGAGCGAGGTGTTGTCGCCGCGGGCGTCGGCACCGAGAACGTTGGTCTCGGTCAGGGTGAGGACGCCGCCGCTGGGGAGCATCTGCAGGAGTTCGGAGGCGGTGGGCGCCGCGAAGGCCGCGAGATCGTCGCGATCGAGCACGGTGACAGGGAGCGTCTTTTCCTGATCGAGGCGGCGGAGGTGGGACCCGGTGACGGTGAAGGCGTCGAGCTTTACGGGCTCGTCGGCGGGTGCGGGCGCGGTCTGGGCGAAAACGGCGACGGCGGCCAAAGCGGCGGCGCTCGCCGCGACGCGACGGAGGTTCTTCAGGTTGGTGGTCATGGGAGGGGCAACGACGTCGTTGTTCCGGAGGCGCTGAGCTGGCAAGGGCATCAGGGGGGGTAGTTCTACGCATACTCGGAGTCGCCGGGCAAAACCCGCGCTCATCGCACTTGTCTCCCGCAGCGGTCTGTCGAAGATGGCTCCGCATCATGCTCAAGGTCGTCCCACCCACCGCCACCGCCACCGCCGCGCCGCGCATCATCCTCGTGGAGGACACGGAGACTTTCCGCGTGGTGCTGAAAGGCGAGCTGCAGCGGTGGCTGCGGCGCTGCGAAGTGCGCGACTATGCGCTGGGCCGGGAGGCACTGAATGCGTGCCTCGAGGTGCGGCCAGACCTCCTCATCGCCGATCTGCATCTGCCCGACATGGACGCCCGCAGCCTGATCCGCGCCCTGCGCTTGCGCGGGGTGGGGGCGCGGGCGATCGTGCTGACGGCGCATCCCGACGCCCGGCTGCCGGGGGAGCTCGTGGGCTTGGGCGTGGCGGGGTTTGTGGACAAGAGTTCGCCGCTCGGGCAAGTGGAGCGGGCGGTGCGCCGGGTGCTGGAGGGTGGGATGTTCTTTTCTGCGCCGGTGCGCCCGCCGCTGCCCCCGCCCGCCGCGGCGCGGGAGGCGCCGGAGACGCCGCTCTCGGTGCTTTCGCCGCGCGAGATGGATGTGCTGCGGCTGGTGGTGTGCGGCCTGGCCTCGAAGGAGGTGGGCGACCGGCTGGGCCTGAGCCCGCGCACGGTGGAGAAGCACCGGGCGCATATCCTGGCCAAGCTCGGCATCCGCGATCTGCCCACGCTGGTGCGCTGGGGCCTGATGAACGGCTTGGATTGACCGGGCGAGGCGCGATCAGTCCACCGCGGGCAGCACGACGCGGAACGTCGCGCCTTCGCCGGGCTGGGATTCCACCTCGAGCGTGCCGCCCTGGCTGGCGAGCAGCTCGTGCGCGATGGAGAGTCCGAGGCCGTGGGTCGGCTCGCCGGCGGTGGGCGCGGCCGAGAGTTGCCCGAACGGCGCGTAGAGCCGCGCGAAATCCTCCGGCGCCAGGCCGGGTCCGTTGTCGCGCACGGCGAGCAGCACGCGATCGCCGGCCGGCTCGAGGGTGACAGCGATCAGACCGCCGACCGGGCTGAATTTGAGCGCGTTGGAGAGCAGGTTCTCGAGAATCTGCCGCAGTCGGGCAGCGTCGGCCCGCACGCGCAGGGGAGCGCCGACCGGGGCCACGAACTCGAGGGTCTGCCGCTTGCCGACGGCGAGGCCGGCGAAGCCCTCGACCGTTTCGCGGGCGAGCACGGCGAGATCGACGGTGACGAGGTGAAGTTCGAGCCGGCCGGCCTCGAGTGCGGCCCGGTCGAGGAATTCATGCACCAGGCCGCCCATGCGCAGGCTGTCGGAATAAATGGCGTCGGCGAGGCGGTTGACCGCGGGGTTGTGCTCCGCCTCGCGCCGGATGCTGGCGGCGGCCGAGCGCACGAGGGCGATGGGGGCCTGAAGATCGTGGGAGGCGATCTGCAGCAGGCGGGTCTTGAGCTGCGCGGCGTCCACGGCCGCCTGGCGCGCCTCCTCGGTGGCGGCGAGCGCGCGGCGCTCGGCGCGGAGACGCTGGCGCTGCGTGAACGCCACCGCGCCGCCCAACCCGATGGCGAGCAGCAGGCCGGCGGCGATGGCGGCGTTTTCGCGGCGACTCCGGCCCAGTTCCTCGGCTTGGAAGATCCGTTCGCGCTGGAGCCGCTCGATTTCGCGGTCGCGTTTCTCGGCGTCGAAGCGCGCCTGCAACTCGGCGATGCGGTCCTGCGCGCGCTCGTTGAGGACGGCGGCGTTGGCGGCGGCGAGCGCCCGCTCGGCCTGCAGGGCGGCCAGCAGTTCGCCGCGTGCCTCGTGGGTGAGACTCAGCTCGCGGTGGATGGAGGCGAGCACGGTCTGGCTGCCGAGCTTCTCGGCGAGGGCGAGGCCGGCGCGGAGGTGCGCGAGCGACTCGTCGGCTCGGCCCAGCTGGCGCAGGAGCGAGGCGAGGCGGCTGTGCGCGAGGGCGAGATTGCGGGGCACGCCGACGCGCTCGTAGATGGCGAGCGCCTCCCGTTGCTGCGCGAGCGCGCCCTCGAGATCGCCGGCGGCCTGGGCGACGTTGGCCAGGTTGGTGAGGGTGTCGGCAACGCCCCGGTCGTGGCCGAGCGCGCGGCGGAGGCGGAGCGACTCCTCGTAGAGTTCGGCGGCACGGTCGTAGCTTTTGCCGGCCATGTGGTAGTTGCCGTAGAGATTGAGCACGAACGTCAGCGCGGAAGGATCGCCGCCACGGCGCGCGTGGTCGAGCGCGCTCGCGTGGCGCCGGCCGGCCTCCTCGCGCTGGCCGAGCCGCAGGTAGGTCGAGCCGAGGCCGGCTTCTCCCAGCGCGAGCAGGCGTTCGTCGTGTAGTTTCTCGGCGAGGCCGAGCTGCTGCAGGTAGCACTCGACCGATTCGGGATACTGGCCGCGGCTCCAATAGGTGCGGCCGAGCAGGAAGAGAAACTCCGCTTCGATCCGCTCGTCGCCGCGATCCCGAGCGCGGGCTCGGCCTGCCTGAGCCAGCGAATGCGCGGTGGTGTAGTCGCCCCGGCGCCGGTGAACGGAGGCGAGCTCGACTAGCGCCTTCAGCTCCTGGTGCTCATCGGTGGCGAGAGCGCGGGCGCGTTCGGCGGCGGCGAGGGCGCGCGGCAGGTCCACCGGTTCGAGTGCGCGGGCCAGGCGTGCCAGCAGCGGCGATCGCTCGGCCGGTGCCGCGGCGGCGAGCTGTTGTTCGAGGCGCACTACGTCGGCCGAATCGCCCGGCGCCGCCGCGAGGACACCGACTGCGCCGGCCAGCAGGGTGGCCAGCACGGGGCGGAGGAGCGAGTGCGGGACGGGGAACACGAGAGAGGCTTAGGGCGGATCAGGCTGCGCGGCAAGCGAGGCCGCGCGAGCGGCGGCGGCGCGGGCGCCCTCGCGGTCGCCGAGGCGCTGGAGCACGCTGGCGAGCGCGTGCGGGTAGTCCGCGGTGCGTGGTTCGGCGCGTTCTGCCTGGCGCAGCGCCTCCGCCGCCTCGGCGAGGCGGCCGCGCTTGGCGAGCAGGAGCCCGAGGTTATACCAGGCGCGGTGCAACGCCGGGGCGCGCTCGACGGCGGCGCGGAGGAGGCGCTCCGCCGCGTCGGGCTGCCCGGCTTCGGCGTGGGCGAGCGCGGCTTGCAGCGCGAGGGGCGCGTCGTCGGGCGCGAGCGCGACCGCGCGGTCGAGTTGCTCCGCGGCGTCGGCGATATTGCCGTCGGCGGCGAGCACGAGGCCGAGGGATTGGCGGATGCCCGGGGAAAACGGATCCCACTCCGTGGCGCGGCGCAGCTCGGCGGCGGCCTCGGCGAGGCGGCCGCGGTTGGCCCAATCCTGCGCGCGGCGCACGCGGCCGGCGGGCTGGTCGAGCGTGAGCGCGAGGTAGTCGTCCAGCTCGCGCCGCGCGGGCGAGGCGGCGGGCAGGGTGGGCGAGAGTGCCCACGCGGCTTCGAGGCGCACGCTGCGGACCGGATCGGTCAGCAGCGGACCGAGCCGCTCGGCCGCGTCGGGCGCGCCGAAGAAGTAGCGCGCGGCGGCGGCGCGCTCGAGCGGATCAGCGGCGCCGAGCGAAGCGACGGCGATCTCGCGGCCGTGGACGGCGTCGCGCGTGCGCGGCAGCAGCGTGAGCAGGGTGGCGCGCCAGGCGGGGATGTCCTCGCGCCGCCAGGTGTCGAGGAGGAGCGCGGCGGCGCCGGGCGCATCGCTTTGGGCGGCGGCGACGGCGCGGGCGCGGAGCCGCTGGCGCTCGCGGACGCGGGAGCCGAACCACTCGTCGGCCTTGGTCACGGTCCAGTCCAGCCCGCGGTCGGCGTGGCAGGAGGAACAGGCGTTGGGGATGCCGAGTTCGCGGGTGAGGAGCGGATCAGGCGAGAGCCAACCGTGGTCGTGCCGGGGCGCGCGTTGCATGTAGTTTTTCGCCGGCATGTGGCAGGCGATGCAGGAATTGCCCGCGCTGCCGGGCTGGTGGCGCGAGTGGGCGGATGGATCGATGGGCACGGCGCGCGTGCCGCCGGGGAGCACACGGCCGGGCGCGGCATGGCATTGCAGGCAGAGCTGGTTGTCCGCGGCCGGAAGGATCGTGCGCGTGGTGTGCGGATCATGGCAGTCCAGACAGGTGACGCCCGCATGGCCCATGCGGCTGAGCTGGACCGAGGTCCAATTGAAATCCTCGTCGCGCTGCTGGCCGTCGGGATAGAACGTGGCGGCGTCCACGGGCAGCGTGAGGCGGAAATGATCGGCGTAGCGGTCCCCGGGCGTGAAATTTTCGGTGAGCGGCTCGTGGCGACCGTGGCAGGTCGCGCAGGTCTCGGCCATGCGCTGGCGGTCGCCGCGGAATGGCGCGGGCGGCGTGGAGGGTCGCGAAGCGTGCGGGTCGCCGTGGGCGGCGGGCATCGCGCCGTGGCACTGGATGCAGCCGACGCCGTGCTCGATCCAGGTGGAGGCGTAGCGGTCGGCCGCCGGGTCGTAGTTTTTCCGGTAGCCGGTCATGTGGCAGGGAGCGCACATGGAATTCCAATTCATGCCGCGGCCGGTCCAGTGACCCCACTCGCCGGGGCGGCGGCGCTCTTCGCCGAAAACATTGAACCACTCGCGACGCCCGACATCGTAGGCGAGATCGGTGGGTTGCCAGCGGCCGCCCGGGGCCGCGACGAGCGGCTGCCAGAGGGGCTTGGCGCCAAGGATGAACTGCGCAGTGTAAGTGACGGACGGCTCGCCGGCGCGCAGTTCGGTCAGGCGCGGACCGCTCTCGGTCCAGGCGAGCGCGAAATCGGAGCCGCCCGCGGTGGCGCGAGGATGCGCGGCGAAGGCCTCGCGATCGCGTGCCGGATCGACGGGGCGGTTGGCGAGAGCGTGATCGGTGCCCGACCAGGCTTGGAAGATCTCGGCGTGACATTCGCGGCAGGACGCGGAGGTCTGGGTCGCGGCCGCGGGCGGGCCGGAAGCTGATGTGCCGCGCGGGGCGCAAGCCACGGTGCCGAGCAAGAGCAACGCGCCCGGTGCCGCCAGCGCGAGGAGGGCTCGCAACAGGTGCGCGGTGCGATGTTCGGAGACTGGGACGCGCGGTGCGATCATGGGCGGAGCAGCTCACGCGTGCGCGCAATCGCCCGGCCGGGCAATCTTCTTTCTTGGTCCCTGTGATCCCGGCTCCTGGGCGTCGATGTTGTCGCGGGAAAATTATCGCGTTGGTGGGCACCCGGTTGGCGAGGGGTGGTAAAAATTACCTAAATGTCACTAAGGGGTGTCCGATGTTGTGGGAACAGTTTCGGCACGTTTGCGCGCCGGAGCTGCGTTCTCCGACAGCATCAAGGGCCACCCCGAGTTGCATGGCATCGCCGTGCGACATCGCGCACGCATGGCTCCGGATCTGGCAGGGGAGCACCGTTCACCTCAACTCCCGACACCTCCCATGCGTCCCACCTCTCGCTTCATCCTCGCCGGCGCGCTCCTGCTCGGCACCACCCTGCTCACCCGCGCCGCGGTCACCGTCGGCAGCACCAACGTCCAGATCGGCGGCTTCTTCAGCCAAGGCTACCTGAAGAGCAGCAAGAACAACCACCCCTTCGAGGCCAAGGACGGCACCTGGGACTTCCGCGAGATGGCGGTCAACGTCTCCACGACCATCGGCACGCACCTGCGCGTGGGCGCGCAGGGCTTCGCGCAGAAGCTCGGCAACTACGGACGGGACGAGGTTCTGCTCGACTGGGCCAATGCCGATTACAACTTCCGCCCCGAGTTCGGCGTGCGCGCGGGCCGCATCAAGTATCCGAAGGGTCTCTACGGCGAGGCGCTGGACGTCGATGCCATCCGCCCCTTCATTTTCCTGCCGAACAACATCTACAGCGTCGTCCGCCGCGATTTCTCGGCCTCCTTCGACGGCGCGATGTTCTACGGCTCGCTGAACGCGAAACAGGCCGGGAGCTTCGACTACAAGCTCTTCTACGGCGACATCGCCATGAGCCCCAAACAGGGCGTGGCTGACCTGTTCAACAACGCCAACCTCTTCGCGGCCCCGGGCGTCCAATCGCTATCGGTCGAGAAGGTCTATGGCGTCGCCATCGATTGGAGCACGCCGTTGTCCGGCCTGAAAATCCACGCGTCCTATTCGAAGCTCGACCAAGCGGTGGCGACCGGTCGCTTCCTGGCCGTTCCGGCCTTGCCGTTGCGCGCCGAAGTCTCACCCGCCTACACCACGGTGGGTGCGGAATACACCCGCGGCGACTGGACCCTGGCCGCCGAATACATGCACGAGGACGGCCCCGTGGCCTACCAGACCCAGCCCGCCTCGGTATTTTCCGTCGCCCGCCAATACGGCACCCGCAATTACTACGCTTCCGTCGCCCGCCGCTTCGGCGAGAAATGGGAACTCGGCGCCTACTACGCGAAAGCCAAGAACGCCCACCCCGCCGCGACCGATCCCGAGCCCGCGCGGCACCTCGACGACTGGGCCTTCGCCATCCGCTACAACGTCAACGAGCACGTCATCGTGAAAGCGGAGTTCCACACCATCGACGGGCGCTACAACGTGATCAACACCCCCCGCACCCCCAACCCGACGCTCGCCGACTCGATGTCGTTCTGGGCCCTCAAGACGACGTTCGTGTTCTGAGCGCACCGCCCCCTCCCCTCCGCCAACCGACTCGCACCATGAAACCGTTTTTCCTCCGCCTCCTCGCGCTCGCGGCCCTCACCGGCCTTTGTGTCGTCGCCCAGGCCGCTCCCACCCTCGTGGGCAACAAGAACCTCGCCTCGGAAAAGATCGACGCCGCCACCGTCAAGGCCGTCTTCCTCGGCAAGAAAGTCGCCTGGGAAGGCGCCGGCCGCGTCACCCTCGCCGTGCTGAAGGGTCCGATCGCCGACGAGTTCCTCAAGGGCGCCGTCGAGATGGACTTCGGCCAGTTCAACAACTACTGGCGCCGCCTCGCCATGACCGGCGGCGGCACCGCGCCCAAGTTCTTCGACAAGCCCGACGATCTCCGCCGCTTCGTTGCGGAGACGCCCGGAGCCATCGGTTTCCTCGACGCCTCGGCCGTCGATGCCTCCCTGATCACCCTCAACGGCAACTGAGCCGCCCGCCATGAGCGCCAGCACCACTCTCAGCCTCAAGCGGGCCTTCACCGGCATCATCCTCGGCTACGTCTGCCTGACGGCGCTGATCGTGGGCGTCGGCGTGCTCAGCGCGCAATTCTCCCGCACCGGCGCGCGCAAGACCGCCGAGATGAGCGAGCTCCTGCTGCCGGCCCTCCAGGATCTCGCCGGCCTGCAGGACGCCGCCCTCCGCTACCACCTCGCCAACCTGGAGTTCGTCACCGGCCGCGACGAGGAGATCCAGAAGCGCAAGCTCGAGGAGGCCGCGCGGCAGCGCCGCGATCTCGAGCGGCACGCCCAGGCGCTCGACGGCCGCCTCCAAGCGCTGAATAGCGGCATCTCGCGCGCCGCGCTCACCGCGGCGGTCGGCCAATACGACGGGGCCGTCGAGCGGCTCCGCGCCGCCCTCAAGGCCAACGATTTCACCGAGGCCATGCGGCTGCTCGACACCGAGGTCGCCGCCGCAAGCGCCGCGGTGGACGCGGCCTTGGCCAAGCTCACCGAACAGGTCTCCTCACAGGCCCTGGTCAACGGCGGCGAGACCTCCGCCATCCTCGCCCGCAACCTGAAATTCGGTGTCACCCTCAGCATCGCCGTCGGCGCGCTCGGCTTGGCCGGCAGCGGCCTGGTGTTCTGGCTCAGCCGGCGGATCAGCCGCCCGCTCCAGCAGGCGATGACGCAGATGCACGAATTCACCGAGAGCACCGCCACCGCCTCCGTCCAGATCTCGAATTCCAGCCAGTTGCTGGCCGACGGCGCCAGCCAGCAGGCCGCCTCGCTGGAGGAAACCAGCGCCTCGCTCGAAGAGATGTCCGGCATGACCCGCCGCAACGCCGAGGCCGCCGAGAACGCCAAGCAGATCGCCGGCGCCACCCGCACCGCCGTCGAGGCCGGATCGGCCGGCATGCAGCGCATGAACACCGCGATGGAGGGCATCAAATCCTCCAGCGACGAGATCGCGAAGATCATCAAGACCATCGACGAGATCGCCTTCCAGACCAACATCCTGGCTCTCAACGCCGCCGTCGAGGCGGCACGCGCGGGCGAGGCCGGCGCCGGCTTCGCCGTCGTCGCCGAGGAGGTCCGCGCCCTCGCCCAGCGCTCCGCCACGGCCGCGAAGGAGACGGCCGAGAAAATCGAAGCCGCTCTCGCCAAGAGCGCCGAGGGCACGCGCACCAGCGCCGAAGTCTCCGGCATGCTGACGCAGATCGTCGAGCAGGTTCGCCGCATGGACACGCTCGTGGCCGAGATCGCCACCGCCTCGCGCGAGCAATCCGAGGGCATCACCCAGGTCAACAAGGCCGTGTCCGCGATGGACAACGTTACGCAGTCCAACGCCTCCACCGCCGAGGAGAGCGCCGCCGCCGCCGAGCAGCTCTCGGCCCAGTCGCGCGAGCTCAAGGGCGTCGTCGAGCAGTTGCGCGGGCTCATCGGCGGCGGAGCCGCCGCGCAGCCGCGCGAGGCTGACGTCTCCCCCGCCGTGGTCGCACCTGCGGCGCGCGCTCCCAGACGGCCAGTCGCCCACGCGCCGGGTGCGGCGCACGCTTGACCTGCACGGGCCGGCCGGGAATTCCGGCCGGCTCCAGCGCCCTGCGGCTTTTTGAACACCCCGGCGCGGAGCACGCCGCCTCCGCGTCACGCCGGTGGGCGCTGCGGGAGTCTTTCATCCCGCCCGAGGGGATACCAATCTGAATTCCGCAGGGGAGACAGAGAGCACAGAGCCAAACCGGAGAATCACGGAGGGTTGAAAACGGGAAGCAGGGCGGGTCCTACTCACCCGTGACGTGAACGAGTCCGAAGAGAGGACGAATATAGCCCGCATATTTCACACCCGGTTTGTCATCGCGAGCCCGACGTAGTCGGGCGTGGCGATCCAGCGAGCGCTGGATGTCAAGCTGTCGGCCTGCGGCCTCGGTAGCTTCGTCGCTCCGCTCCTCGCAATGACAGGTGTAAAATAGGCGGGTTGGGTTCAAAGGGCGATTGAGATCGGCGCCAAGCTCCGGGTCTTCGGCTCGAACGGTCCGCGCCTCCCCGGCACGGGCGCGGTGTGGCCCGGCGGGCTCAG
This sequence comes from Verrucomicrobiota bacterium, assembly GCA_016235545.1. Taxonomy (GTDB): domain Bacteria; phylum Verrucomicrobiota; class Verrucomicrobiia; order Limisphaerales; family SXTU01; genus SXTU01. The sequence goes on from JACRKB010000073.1 coordinate 64,845, forward strand.
GCGGCGGGCGGGGCGATCTCGGCCAGCGCGGCGGCGAAATCGCAGGGGTGAAAGGGCTTCAAGAGCACGCGGGGCGGTGGGCCGGGGATAGCGCTGAGCGCGTCGGGCCGGTCGGCGAGTAGATTGGAGTAGCCGGTCATCAGGATCGCGGGAACGCCCGGATTGAGCGTCCTGATCTCGTGGAGCAGGGCGAGCCCCGAGATGCCTCCGGGCATGACCATGTCCGTGATCACGAGGTCGTAGGCGCCAGGAGACTGCCGCCAAAGTTCGAGGGCGGCGCGGCCGTTGGGGGCAACGTCGCTGGGGATGCGCTCGTTGGCCAAGACTTTGGGGAGCAACTCGCGCACGATCTCGTCGTCCTCGGCGACTAGGGCGCGACCGAAGCGGCCGGCTCCGCGCTGGGCCACCGGCGCGCCGGGCGCGCCGGGCGCGGCGGGAGGCTCTACGGTCGGGGCGGCGGGGGCGACGGGATGGTAGAGCGTGAAGGTCGTGCCCGCGCCGGGCTGGGTTTTCACAGTGACCCAGCCGCCCTGCTGATGGACGATCGCGTAAACGGTGGACAGGCCGAGGCCCGTGCCTTTGCCGGGCTCCTTGGTGGTGAAGAAAGGTTCGAAGACGTGGGGGAGCGTCTCGGGCGCTATGCCGGTGCCGGTATCGGCGACGGAAATCTCGATGAAGTCGCCGGGGCGGGCGTCGATCTGGCGGCGGGCGGCTTCGGCGTCCACCGTGAGCGGGCGGGCGGCGATTTCAATGCATCCTCCACGGGGCATGGCGTCGCGGGCGTTGACGACGAGGTTGACGACGACTTGTTCGAAGCTCGCGATATCGGCCACCACGCGGGGCAGGTTGGCGGGGATGTTCCAGCGGATCTCGATGTCGGCGCCGATCAACCGGCGCAGGAGCGGCCGGAGTTCGGCGAAGACCTCGTTCAGGTCCGCGAGTTCGGGCTGCAAGATCTGCTTGCGGGCGAAGACGAGCAACTGGCGGGTGAGGGCGGCGGCCCGCGTGGCGGCGGTCTGGATGGGCACGGCCATGCGCCGCACCTCCTCCTCCCGGGCGAGGTGCCGGATCTCTCCGGCATAGCCTTGGATCGCCGTGAGTATGTTGTTGAAGTCATGGGCGATGCCGGCGGAGAGCTGGCCGATGGCGTCGAGCTTCTGCGATTGGCGGAGCTGCTGCTCGAGCTCGAGCTGCTGCGTGACGTCGCGCAGGAGCCAGATGGAGCAGAGCCGGCCGTTGAGCTGGATGCGGCGGCCGACGCAGCGGATGTGCCGCTCGGGCTCACCCGGCAGACGGAAAACGAAGGGATAGTCGTCGATCTCCTCGCCGGTGACGACCCGCTCGAGCAGGGCGCGCCAGCGCTCGGGATCGACGCCGCGACCGAAATTGTCGGTCGTGGTGCGGGCGAGCTCCGCCGGCGTCGTGTGGAAGAGGCTTTCGAAGGCGCGGTTGACCGCGAGGATGGCGAAGCCGGGCTCATGGGCGAGGATGGCCTGCGCGATCGGGCTGGCGTTGAAGGCGGCGGTGAAACGGGCCTCGGATTGGACGAGCTCGTCGGTGCGGTGGCGGACGGCGCGATCGAGCTCGTCGAGCCGGGCGCGGTGGGCGCTGGCCAGTTCCCACTTCGTGGTCAGGGAATGGGCGAGCTGCAGCACCTCCACGTGATCGAAGGGTTTCTTGAGGATGAGGAGGTTGGACGACTGCCCGAGGCGCTCGCGGATGGTGGACCAAGTGTGGTCGGAATAGGCCGTGCAGATGACAATCTGCAGCTCGGGGTCGGCAGCCCAGAGGTGGCCGATGGTTTCGAGGCCGTCCCAGCCCGGGGGCATGCGCATGTCGACGAAGGCAAGGGCGTAGGGCCGCCCCGCCGCGAGGGCGCGCTGGACGAGTTCGAGGGCCTCGGCCCCCTGATAGGCGGCGTCGAGATCGTATCTCGGAGGGGAGGGAGCGGGGGCAGGTTCGGTGTCGCCGAACACGGCGGTGGCAAGCGCGTCGCGCGCCGCGGCGTCGGCGGGTGGCAGGGCGAGGATCTTGGCGAAATCCAGGTGGATGGACGCCGTGTCGTCGACGATCAGGATGCGGTGGAGAGCGGGTGCAGGGGTATTCATGGTGCAGCCGGTGGGGTGAAGACGAGGGGCAGCTCGAGTGTGAAGGTGGCCCCGAGCCCGCGTCCGTCGCTCGCGGCGCGGAGCGTGCCGCCGAGGTTGGCGGCGGCGAGGGCGCCGGAGTGCAGGCCGAAGCCGTGGCCATCCTTCCGCGTGGTGTAACCGTGCTGGAAGAGCCGGGCGATGTCCTCGGGGGCGATGCCGACGCCGTTGTCGCAGACGGCGAGGCGCACGCGTCCGGCGGCGACGGTGAGCCGCAAGGTGACGCGCCGGTCCGGAGCGGGGCGGGTTTTGACGGCGTCGATGGCGTTCTGGACGAGGTTGACGACGATCTGAAGGGCGAGATGGCGGTCGGTGCTGAGCAGGGGGCGTTCCGGGGGATAGTCCTGCTCGATGACAACCTGATGCCGCTGGAGGGAGGCGCGGGCGATGCGCTGCGCGTCGGCGAAAAGCTCCGCGGGGTCGAAGGTCTGGGTGAGGCCGCCGGCCTTGGTGTAGTCCTGCTGGACGGCGACAATCTGCCGGATGTGGTCGATGTTGGTGGACAGGGACGAGAGTTCGCGGGTGAGATCGGCGCGGCATTGCTGGAGCCCGGCTCCGATTTCGACGATCAACCCGGGCACATGGCGCCCGCGGGGATCCTCGGCGATAAAGCGCGGGGCCTCGGCGCCGCGCTCGCGCAGGAGGGCGGCGGTGCGGTCGAGGAGCCCGAGGTGCGGGTTGGCGGCGAGCTCGTCGCGGACGATGTTGGCGGAGACGTTGACGGAGTTGAGGACGTTGCCGACGTTGTGGAGGATGCCGGTGGCGACCTGGGCCATGCCGGCGAGGCGCGAGGCCTCGAAGAGGCGGCGCTGGGTCTCGGCGAGGTCGCGGTGGGCGCGTTCGGCGGCGTCCTTCTGCTCGCGAAGCTCGCGGGTGCGGGCCTCGACGCGTTCCTCCAACCTGAGATTGGCTTCCTGCAGGTTGCGGTCGCGGGTTTGGATGGCTTCGGTCATCCCATTGACGGAGCGGGCGAGCTGGCCGAGTTCGTCCTGCCGGTCATTCTCGGCGCGGGCGGCCAGGTCGCCGCGCGCCACCCGGCCGACCACCGCCTGGAGCTTCAGGAGCGGGCTGAAAAGCAGGCGGGCATTCAGGTAGGCGGCGCCGAAAGCGAGCGCCATCGCGCCGGCGGCGAAAGCGAGCGTGTGCCGCAACAGGCGGCGGAGGCCCTCGTCGTGGGCGTGGAGGGACAATCCCACATGGATGCGCCCCCAGGGAATGCCGCCGTATTCCAAGGGCCGGGAGTAACGGTAGGCGCGCCCCGGCAGGGGCGGGAACTCGCCGATCTCGCCGTGCGGCTCCGGCGCGCCCGAGCGCCAGGAGCGGTCGAGCTTTTCGGTGTGCCAACCCTGCCGGTCGTGCACGAGGGTGAAGCCGTCGCTGCGCGCAAGCACGATGAAATCGATCTCCGCGTCGCCACGGATGACCGTGGTGCACTGGTCCACGACGGCGGTATAGTCCTCAGTCACCAGCGCGGTGGCCGAGAGTTCCTGAAGAAACAGTGTGATGCTGTTGGCCTTGGAGGCGAGCGCGTCGAGCGCATCCTGCCGCTGCTGGGGAAAAAGCGCTGCGGCGTAGAGCCCGACCATGACCAGCGCGATGCCCCAGATCTGCAGGGTGGCGCGCCAAACCAGGCAAGCGCTCGGGGGCTTCATGGTTGGTCGCGGAGAAAAGCGCTGGGGTCGACGATGGCCGGCGGCAGCTGGCGGAGCAACTGGCGGCAGGTTTCGAGCGCTTCGGCCGGGCAGTTGTCGAGCCGGTTGAATCCGAAGAGGAGGAAGGTCTGCCGTCCGGAGGGCGTGGTGTGGACCGTCCGGAGCATCGCGAACATGCGCTGGTGGAACGCGGAACCGGGCGGCAGGGCGAGCCATACCACCGAGGCGACCAAGCGGGGGGATTGGGCGACGATGCGGACGGAGGCGGCGAGCTGGGGGTTCATCTCGCAGGCGGTCTCGTAGGTGGCGCGGGTGACGAGGCAGAGATCCGCTTGGCGGAAATAGACGGGGAGCAGGGCTTTCGCGGGTTTGGCGGCGGGCTGGGCCGAGGCGAAGAAATCGGCCATGAGCGGGAGGCCGGCGTGATGGAGCTCGGTTTCCAGCCAAAGGCGGCCGAGCTGGGCGGTGGCGCGGGACTGGCGGAGGAGGATTTTGCCGCGGAAATCGGCGAGCGTGCGGCCGGGTGAGTCGCGGTGGCAGACCAGCAGGTATTCGTCGCCGGGCGTGTCGCGCCGCACGGGCGTCATGAGTGTGCCCGGGGGCGGCGGAGCGCGCATCGTCAGGTAATCGACGCTGGTCATCGAGATCATGTCGATCTCGCCGGCGACGGCGGCGGCGAGCGCGTCGTCGTGGTCGCGATACATGCGCGAATCGGGGCGGAGCGCGACGCCGAATTCGCGGCCGATGACCTGCGCCCAGGTGTTGAACGCCGCCTTGGTGTCCTGCTCGGTGACCCCGCCGAAGACATGGGTGAGGAACCCGATGCGGTAAACCTCCTCGGCCGCGCCCAGGGTGGCGCAGCCAAAGGCGAGGCCCAGGGCGGCGAGCAGGACGCGCGCCGCGCGGAGGGGGGATGGGGCGGGATTTGGGGTGGCGGGCACGGATCAGGGTGGCGGGGTGGGCTCGGTGGCCAGCGCGTGCCCGACCTCGCGGCCGACGAGGAGCGCGAGCCGGGCTTGGAGCGCCGCGTGGTCGTAGCGGGTCTTGAGGTGTTGCGCGGCCATGAGCGCCTCCATGAGCTGGGCGCGGACGACCTTCTCGGTGTCCACGAGCTGGTCGAAGTAGGCGCGGGTGTTGAGGTCGCGGTCCTCCTCGGCGGCGCGGCGCGCGGCGAGGCTGGCGTCGTGCGCGCGTTCGGCGGCGGCGAGTTCGAGGACGATCTGCCGGAGCTGCAGGCCGAGCCCCTCGCGGAGCAGGATTTTTTTCTCCTGGAGCGCGGCCAGCCGCGCGCGGGCCTCGCTGATGCGCTCCCGGGTGAGGTGGCCGTCGAAGAGTGGCAGGCGGAGGCCGAGACCGACGGTCCAGCCGCGTTTGTTGCGGTCGGAGACGAAGCCCCCATCGTAACCGTTCTCGATGCGGTGCAGGCTGCCGGTCAGCGCGAGTTGCGGGGCCTGTCCGCTGCGGGCCTCGCGCACGGCGCCCTCGGCGGCGAGCAGCCCGGCGGCGAGGGCGCGCCAGTCGGGATTGAACTCATAGGCCTGCCCGGCGAGGGCGGCGAGATCGCCGTGGAAAGGGGCAAAGGGGATGTCGCGCTCCGCGGGCGAGACCGATTCCTGCCACGGCAGGCCCATGACGTTGGCGAGCGCGGCCTGGGCCAGCGCCTCGTTCTTCGCGAGCGTGGCGGTCATCGCGCGGAGACTCTCGACCATCACTTGGTTCGAGAGATAGTCGCTTTTGGTGACCGTGCCGCTCCCGGTCCGGTAGACGGATTCGGTGAGCTTGAGCGTGGCTTCCATGCGCTCGAGGGTCTCGCTCCCGAGGCGATGGAGCTGCCGCGCAAGGACGGCGCCGTAGTAGAAGCGGGTGACGGATTCGACGATCTCGAGGTCGGTGCGGCGCGCCTGTTCCTGGGCGGCGAGGACGCCGCCGCGCGCCTGGGCGCGGAGTCCGGCGCGCAGTCCGCCGTCGAAGAGCAGCCACGAGAGGTCGAGGGTCCCGGCGATGGTCTCGCGGTCGGCGAGCTGGATATCCTGAACGGGCACGGTGAATTGCTGGGGGGCGCTCGAGATGGTTTGCGCGGGGGTCTGGACGGGAAGCTGCACCGCCGCGGGGCCGAGCACGCCGGCGGGCACCGTGATGAGGGCGACGCCGGGGGGCACGGACACATCTTGCGGCGGGATGGTCCAGGAGGAGGTGGGAAACACGAAATTGCGATACTGGTCGAGCAGCTCGTAGCCGGCCTTGAGGCTCAATTGGGGCCAGTAACCCGCGAGCGCCTGGCGCAATTGCGCTTCGGCGGCGGCGAGGGCGAACCGGGAGGCCGGGCGCTGGCGGTTGCGCTCCCACGCCGTGGACAGGCATTGCTCGAGCGAGCACTCCGGGAGCGGTTCGGTGCGAGTCTCCGATTGTCCCGACAAGGGCGGGAGCAGGAGCGCCGCGATGCCAAAAACACCCCAGGCACGGCGGAAGCGCATTCCGACCGGGAGGCGGAGCGGGGCGTGCATTGTAACCATAATTTAACCTGTTTTATCGGCAGAAGCACGGTCTACTTGACTTGCATCGAATAAGTTCCCCGAGAGGACGGGGCCGAACGGCCGGGGTGGCGTGGCAGATGGAATCCACCCCGGATTCCGACAATGAATTTGCGCCGCAAGAGCGTGGGAGGGGCTTTATGCCAATCGCCTGTTGCATTTGCATCATTGTCATCGCGAGGTGCGCGAAGCGCGCCGTGGCGATCCAGCTGGATTGCTTCGTCGCTGCGCTCCTCGCAATGACAGGGTAAAAGCAACGGGCGACTGGCTTTACGCCCCGACTTTCCCGGTGCATGCATCGCGTTCCCTGTCGGGGCGTAAAGCCCCTCCTACATGGCGGCCAATCGCGGAATCCGGGGCTACCGGAGCGGGTGGCACGCCAGTGAGTTTCCGGTTGCATGACCGCGGGAGAGGCGGCGGTATCGCACCGCACCCGCTGTTGCGCGGTGCGCTGCACTCGGCCCATGACTCCCCTCGACCTCCTGTTCTCGCTCGCGCCCCTCGGGGCGATGCTCGCGGCGGGATTCATTTTTTCCCGGCGGGGGGGGCGTTCGGTGCAGGATTTCGTGCTGGGCGATCGGAAATTTTCGTGGTGGCAGGCGGGGACGGCAATGGTGGCGGGGGCGTCGAACGCGGACAGTCCGCTGCACCACTCGGGCAAAATCCGCCGCGACGGGCTGACGGGCGCGTGGTATTACTGGTCGCAGATTGTCGGGCAGTTGTTCGGCGCGCTGGTGTTTTCGCGGCTGTGGCGGCGGTCGGGACTGACGACCGTCGTCGAGTTCTACGAGTTGCGCTACGCGGGGCGGGGCGCCGCTGCCGGGCGGGGCTGCGCGATGGTGCTGGGCACGTTTGTGGAAAGCACATTCGGGATCGCGCTCGGGCTGGTGGCGGTGGTGAAGCTGTCGGAGGTATTTCTCGGGCTCCATCAGCCGGTGAGTTTGTGGGGAGTCGATTTCGCCCCGGGCCTGCTGGTCGCGCTCGCCGCGCTGGCGCTGGCGGCTTCGTATTCGGTGGTGGCGGGGTTGTTTGGCGTGGTGGCGGGCGACGTGACGGAGTTTCTGATCACGCTGGCGTGCTCGTATGCGCTGATGTTCTTTGTTTACCGCGCGACGGGCTACCACGCGGGGCTGAGCGAGGGGCTGGAACGGCTGGGGTTGGCGGCGCAGCGGGAGCTGGCACCGGCGTGGGGATTGTCGGCGCTGGTGTTCTTCGTGTTCCAGCCGCTGGCGACGGCGGCGGGGGTGAACAGTATCAACCAGCGTTTCCTCGCGGTGCGCGACGAGCGGCAGAGCGCGCTGGCCGGCGTGTGGCGGATCGTGAACCACTACTTCGTGCGCTGCTGGCCTTGGCATCTGTGCGGGCTGTGCTCGCTGGTGCTGCTCGCCGGCTCCGCGCCGGAGCATGAACTGGCGTATGCGGAGCTGATTCTGCGTTATGTGCCGGAGGGGTTGCGGGGCTTTATGTTCGGCAGCCTCGTCATGGCGTTCATGGGCACGGCGAGCACGGCCATGCACACGAGCGGAGCGGTATTCGTGAACGATTTCTACCGTCCCTACTTCCGCCCGGCGGCGCCGGATCGACATTATCTGTGGATCATCCGCGGGACGATGGTGGTGTTCGCCGCGGCCGGGGTTGCCGTGGCGATGGCAAACGACCACATTCTCAGCCTCGTGCAGCTTTACTACAAGGTCGTGAGCGCGGCGGGTCTGCTGATGCTGTTGCGGTGGTTCTGGTGGCGCGTGAACGGCTGGGCGGAGGCGGCGGCGCAACTGGCGGCGCTGCCGGTCGCGCTGCTGTTCGAGCAGGGGGATCGCATTTTCGGGGAGGGGCGCGACCCGGTGGACTGGCTGGCGGCGCGTTTCGGCGGCGGCACGGCGGACGATCACTTCGCGGTGTCTTTCATTTTGACCATCGCCGCGACGACCGTCATCTGGCTGGTGGTCATGCTGCTCACCCCGCCCGAACCGATGGAGAAGTTGGAGACGTTCTACCGGCGTATCCGGCCCTACGGTTTCTGGGGCCCGGTGGCGGCGCGATGCCCAGAGGTGCGGGTGACGGACCGGTTCGCGCGCGATCTGCTGCTCTACGTGCTGGGCCTCACGGTCTGCGCGTGCGTGCTGCTCGGCGGCGTGGCGCTCACCTGGGGGAACGTTGCGCTGGGCGCGGGGCTGCTGGCGGCGGGCGGTTGCGGTGGCTGGTTGCTGGTGCGGCGGCTTCAACGGACCTAGGCATCATGGCCAAGATCCTGCCTGTCACGATGTCGGATGTCGGCCGCGCGGCCGGAGTGAGCCAGGCGGCGGTGTCGCTGGCTTTCCGGAGCGACCCGAGCATTCCGGCGGCGACGCGGCAGCGGATCTTCGCCGTGGCGCGGCGGCTCGGCTACCGGCGGCACGCCGCGATCTCGGCACTCATGGCCCAGGTGCGCGCGCGCAAGCCGATGGCGATCAAGGCGGAGTTGGGCGCGCTGACGTTCTGGTCGGATCGAGCGGCGTTCGAGCAGAACCCGACCTGGCAGGAGCAGTGGCGTGGCGCGCAGGCGCGGGCGCGCGAGCTGGGATATGCCTTGGAGGAATTCTGGACCGGCAGCCCCGGTATGAGCCTGCGGCGGCTGTCATCGGTGCTGCAGGCCCGCAACATCGAAGGCGTGCTCGTTTTTCCGCTACCCACCCCGCAGGGGCTCAAGTTTCCGTTCGACCGGTTTTCGGCCATCGCGATCGGCTACACGCTGGAATCGCCGCTGGTGCATCGCGTCGTCACCGCGCATTTCGACTCGGTGTTGATCGCGCTGTCCGAGTTGCGGAGCCGCGGCTACGCCAATATCGGCCTCGTGCTGGACGAGCATATGAGTCAGCGCGTGCGCCGGAACTGGAAGGCGGCGTTCTACGCCTACGGGCTGGAGCTGGGGCGCGTGGATTCCGCCGCGATCCTCTCGTTGCCGAGCCAGGGGGCGCCGGAACGCCTGGGCAAATGGCTGCGGCGCTTCCGGCCCGACGCCGTGCTTTGCGGCGGCCCGCAGCCGATCCGCGCCTGGTTGCGCGAACTGGGGTTGTCCGCCCCTGCGGACATCGGCATCGTGCGCTTGGCGAACATCCAGCCGGAGGAACGCTGCGCCTGTATCGACGAAAAGTGGCGGCAGGTCGGCGCCGCGGCGGTCGATCTGCTCGTCGGCCAACTGCACCGCGGCCAGCGCGGCATTCCGGAGCGCCCGATGCTCACGCTGGTGCGTGGCGAGTGGGTTGAGGGTGATTCGGTCCGCCGACCGATAAAGCCGGCGTGACCGCCGTCTCGCGCCCGGCGGTCGGCACTTTTTCGCGACAAGTCCCGTTGCGATTGAGCAGCGTGAGGCCATCCGGTTCGTTCCGGCTGTTCGCGACACTGCTCCCCACCGTGGTCGCTGCGGCCCTCCAACACTTTCCTCATGACGCTCGCTTCGTTTTCCCGTTGGCCGATTCCTCGGCAGCTTGGCCTATGCTTCGCGCTGTTCTTCGTTGCAACCGCGACCGGCGCTGAGCGCTACTCCGCCACGACGGTGGAAGAGGCGGGGGTGACGCTGATCGTGCTCCGCGACGAAGTTGCAGGCATGGAGGCGGCGATCGCGCCGCGACAAGGGGGAGAACTATCGAGTCTGCGTATCCATTTTCGCGGAGAATGGCTCGAACTGCTCTACCGAGCCAGGGACTATCGCGAAGCGACCGGTTGGAGGGGCAAGGCGCCTTTGCTCTGGCCCGCAGTCGGGCGCAATTTCTCGCGCACCCAGCCGCGCGACCCAAATGCGGAACTGTGCTCCTACGATTTTGCCGGGCGCCGCTACGATCTGCCCATCCACGGATTCGCGCGGATGCAGGCGTGGCAAGTGATCGGGACACGGGCCAACGCGGATGGCGCTGCGGTCGAGGTTGAGCTGACCGACAACGCCGCGACCCGCCGGCAATACCCCTTCGGTTTCAGTTTCCGCATCGTCTACCGGCTGGCGGAAGGCCGCTTGACGCTCACGCACCGGATCGCGGCGGCACGCGAGAACGATGCGACGATGTTTTTTTCAATCGGTAACCATGTCACGTTCCGCCTGCCGCTGGTGCCTGGCTCCGCGCCAGGCGAGACGACGCTGCAGACGCCTTCGCGGTTCGAATTGCCGAAGGACGCCAATACGCTGCCGGCGGGAGAGTCGCGCCCACTGGACTTGTCGAAGCCCAGCCGGCTGGCCGAACGCTCGTTCCTGCCGCCACTCGGGCTGGCCGGCTACGAGGGCGACCCGTGGGTGCGACTCGCCGACCCGACGGGATTGGCCATCGTGGTGACGCACCAGGCGGAGCGCCTCCCCGCGGGCCAGTGCATTCTTTTCAATCTGTGGGGTTCGCCGGCGAGCGGCTATTTCAGCCCGGAACCGTGGGTCGGTCTCACCGATTCGCTGAACCGCCGCGCCGGCCTGATCGAGTTGCAGCCGGGCGAGCAGTGGGCGTGGAGGATCGATTTCGCAGTCGAGGGGCGCTGATTACTTTTTCGGGATAAGTCACGAGGGGGTTGGATTCGCGCGTCGGCCGCGCAATACGTCCTGTACCGCTCTACCCCCACGCTGGCGGCCAAGCGGCAACCCTATCACCCAAACCCCGCATGAAGATGAGACACATTCGATGCATGTATCCGTTGCTGGCCGCGCTTTGCGCCGCTCGCATCGCCATGGCGCAGGATGTCCCAAGCGCCGCCGATAAACCCACGCAAGAGACCCAGGACGCAAACGACAAGGTCGTCGAGCTTTCGCCCTTCGTAGTCCAAGCATCTGCCACCAACAGCTACATGGCGACGAATTCCGCGTCCGGCACGCGCATCGCGCTGCCGCTCGAGTCCACTCCGCTGACGATCAGCGTCGTCACAGCCGACCTGCTCAAGGACAAGGGCACGCCTTCGGTGAACGAGGCTCTGCGCTTCATGCCCGGCGTGCGCCGCAACGCGAACAACTCTGATCAGTTCAAGATCCGCGGCTTCCAGGCGCGGGCTCCGCGCGTGGACGATTTCTACGATGCCGGCGACCTGAATGAGGGCCGTTCCCGCTATGAGATGGCCGAGATGGAACGCGTTGAGCTGATTAAGGGACCGACCTCGGTGCTCTTCGGCTTCGGCAATCCCGGCGGCGTGCTGAACATGATCACGAAGCGGCCTCAGTCGAAGGAGGCCTATTCGGTGACCGCCACCCTCGGTAGCTGGGACCAGAAGCGCATCGCACTCGATGCCACGGGGCCGATCGCCAAGAAGGGCGATTGGGAACTCCTCTATCGCCTGATCACCGTCAAGGAAAGCGCTGAAGGCTTTCGTGATTTTGAGGACTCCAAGAGCGAATTCGTGAGCGGCCAGCTCCAGCTGAACTATCGCAACACAACGAGCCTCCGCGTGCGTTTCCGCTATCACGACATTTGGGAGCATGAGGCGTTCACGCTCATGCCCTACGACATCGCGGACGGCACCATCATCATTCCCGAAATCAGCTACAACGTGAGCGGGCCGCTCGGCGACTTCGCCCATCTGAAGCAGCTGTCCACGAACTACGAGTTCACCCACAGCTTCTCCTCGCACCTGCACTTCCGCGCCGCCGCCACCGATCACGAGTTCTATTTCAACTCGCTGCGCCGCATCGGCGAAGCCCTGATCCCCGACCACACGGGCGTCAACGTCGTAGGGGCGATGGACGACAACAAGCGGCAGATCAAGGCCTGGCAAATGGACCTCACCGGCAACTGGGATTTCTCCGCCGCCAAGCTCAAGCTCGTGGCTGGCGCCAACGGCACCCACTCGCTCTCCCGCATCGAAGGCAAGAACAACACGAATCTGCCGGTGTTCACGCTCAACCAGGCGACGCGCAACTACACGCTCGGCAACCCGGCCGACTACATTCCCGGAGCGAACGATTTCCGCGATAACAATATGGATCGCGTCTACTACGCGCTCACGACCGTCCAAGCATTCAATGACCGCCTGACCCTGCTCGCGGCGGTCGGTCGAGGTGAAAGCGATACCAACAATACGCTCATCCGCAAGACGCCTCCCACAGTGACCGTCGGGCATTTCAAGGTCACCAAGCCGCAATTCGGCGCCTCTTATGAACTAAGGAAGGGCCTGTTCATGTTCGCGAACATGTCGGAATCCGCCGCGCCGAACGTGCGCTTCCCGGCGACCCCCGAGGAAGGCAAGAGCTACGACATCGGCTTCAAGTTCAATCAGGACAAGTTCGCCGGTAGCGTCGCCTACTTCCATACCACGCGCTCTAACATTCAGGTCCAGATCTTCAACACCACCACCGGTCTGACGAGCTTCGAACTCTCCGGCGAGGAGATGGCCGAAGGCGTCGAATCCGACTTCCAATACTTCCCCACCAAGCAGCTCCAGATTGTCGGCACCTATGCCTGGACAAACTCGCGCGTCGTGTCCGATGCGCAGCGCCCCGGCCGCGTCGGCACCACGCTGCCCGACGTGCCCCGCAACGCCGTGCGCCTGTGGAGCAAATACACGTTCAATGGCGGTGCCTTGGACAAGGTTTGGGTCGGCGCCGGCTATCTCTACACGAGCCAAATGATCGGCAACCGCAACCCCGTGCGCTATAAGGTCCACGTCGATGGCTGGCAGCGTTTCGACGCCAGCCTCGGTTATACGACGAAAATGGGTAAGGCGCGCGTCGATTACGTCCTCAACGCGGAGAATCTCCTCGATAAGGACTACATCGATTACATGTTCGTGCGCGGCCGGCCGTTCAATCTGAAGGCCTCCGCGACGTTCTCGTTCTAGCACGTAATCGGAAAAAATCGGTTCATCCTTGGGGAACGGCCATTGCCGTGGTCCGCACCGGACGGCGCATAGCGTTCGGTGCGGGCTTCCTCCACGAAGCATTGTTCCGCTGCTCTTTCGGCATGAGCCTGCTCTCCAGCGCTATTTTCGGTCTGCTTTTCGCGAGTGTGCCTCCTTCTCCGGCGATGCAGACCGCACCGCCGCCACGGCTGGAAATTTCCGAGGGCGCGGTCGAGGGAGCTCTCGTCTCGGACGGCGCCGTTCGGATGTTCCTCGGCATCCCCTACGCGGAGCCGCCTACGGGGTCATGGCGCTGGCGCGCACCCCGTGCCAAGCAGCCTTGGACCGGTGTGCTCAAGGCCAATCGTTTCGGCCCACACGCGATGCAGGGCCAGCCGTATGGCGACATGGGCTTTCGCGACGAGGGGGCGAGTGAAGACTGCCTCTATCTCAATGTCTGGGCTCCGGCGCGGCCCGATGCCCCGAAATTGCCTGTGATGGTTTGGATCCACGGCGGCGGTTTCGTCGCCGGGGCCGGTTCGGAACCGCGGCAGGATGGCCGCTATCTCGCGCAGCGCGGGGTCGTGGTGGTCAGCATGAATTACCGGCTCGGCATCTTCGGTTTCTTCACGCACCCGGAGCTGGCGGCGGAGTCTCCACACGACACCTCCGGCAACTACGGTCTGATGGATCAGATCGCCGCCCTTGAGTGGGTGCGACGCAACATCGCCGCATTCGGGGGCGACCCCGACAACGTCACCGTTTTCGGGGAATCGGCCGGCTCTTTCTCCGTCTCGGCCCTCTTGGCCTCGCCCCTCGCGCGCGGCCTGTTTCACAAGGCCATCGGGCAAAGCGGAGCCTTTTTTGGCGAAACCTTGCGGGCGTTAAGGCGGGAGGAAGCCGAAAAGCGCGACCTTGCCTTCGCCGACGCCGCGTTCCACACGCACGCGCTCTCGGATCTGCGCACCGTGCCGGCGGACACGCTCCTCAATGCATCGCTCGGTCCGCATGCGAGGTGGTTTTCACCGACGATCGACGGCGCCGTCCTGCCGGAAGATTGTTCTGCAATTTATCGCGCCGGCTCGCAGGCCTCCGTGCCGCTGCTCGCCGGCTGGAATCGGGACGAAGGGGCGCGGCGCGCTTTGCCCGGACTGTCTGTCGCGACCCTCCCTGAACTCACGCGGTATGCCGTCGGCCGTTTCGGGGCGGCAGCACCGGAATTCCTGCGGCTTTTCGGGGCGAACGACGACGCTTCGGCGGCGCTCGCAGCCCACGAACTCTCGGGCGCCGATTTCATCGCGCTGTCCACCTGGAGGTGGATGGAGGCGCATCTGCGCACCGGGCACGCGCCGGTTTACCGCTATCGCTTCGATCAGCCCATGCCCCAGACGCCCGATGCACCCGCCGGCTCGACCGGCCTCGTCCCGCACGCCGCGGACATTCCCTTCGTGTTCGGTGCTCTGGCCGACATCAAGAATAACTGGACCGACGCGCACCGTGCCGTCTCCGCCCTGATGGTGGCTTACTGGACCAATTTCGCGCGTTGCGGTGACCCGAACGGTCCCGGCCTGCCTCACTGGCCGCAATATGTTTCCGAAAGCGGGTTTCCCGTCATGCACCTCATGGGCCAGCCCCACGCCCAGCCCGACGAGGAGCGCGAGCGCTACCAATTCATCGATCGCGCCGCGGCGCCACATTGAGCATGGGCCCGCATATCCCGCGGACTTGGTCCGGGAGGTGCTATTACGATATTAGTATCAGCGGCCTTGCTGGAGTCTGTTTTTGCCCAGTTTAGTGGGGGCCACGGGTTCACCGCGGTGAACCTCACCCCATCTCAGCATGAGTCACGCCCCAACCCCGCAAACTCCTTTTCGGCCGCCCAGCGGATTGAGTGGGAAATCTTCCCGGATTTCCTGTTTTAAATCCGCAATGATCGTCGGCGTGGCGAGCTTGGCCCCGGCTTTGTTCGCGACCGGCCCTGCGGTCCCGGCAAAGCAGCCCAACGTCGTGGTGGTTGTCCTCGATGACGCGGGATTTTCCGACCTCGGTTGTTACGGTTCCGAGATCCGCACCCCCAACCTCGACCGGCTCGCCGCCACCGGTCTTCGTTTCACTCGTTTCGACACCAAGGCCATTTGCGCTCCTTCTCGCGCGTCCCTGCTCACAGGCGTCGAGCCCCATGCTCTCGGAATGGCAGACCTGCCTTCCAAAGCGACCACTCGGCCGGCTGGCTTCACCCGACACAGCACCTGCGGTGAACTCCCGGCCAACGTCGATCTGCTTCCGCAGGCGCTCCAGCGCGCGGGTTATTCCACTTGGCTGCTCGGCAAGTGGCATCTGATTCCCAGCTGGGAAGACGGCGCACCCGGTCGCAACTCCTCCTTCCCGCTCCAGCGCGGCTTCGACTACGCGTGCTTTTTCAAGATGGGCTGGACCGACCAATACCACCCCGAACTCTACGAGGGCAACGCCCGGCTGCCGGTCCCGGCTGATCCCGCCTATCACTTCACCACGGATATGGTCGATCGCGGCATTCGGCTCATCGATGCGCAACGTCGCGAGCGCCCCGAGAAACCTTTCTTCCTCTATCTCGGATTGGGTGTTCCCCACGCCCCGATCCAGGTGCCGGCGTCTTACATCAATCGTTATGCCGGTGTTTACGAACGGGGCTGGGATGTGCTTCGCGCCGAACGCTTCGCTCGCCTGCAACGCCTCGGCCTTGTGCCGGCGGATGCACGTCTCCCCGCGCTCGATCCCGGCGACCCCGCGTGGGACGCGCTGAACGAGCAGGAGCGCCGGGTCTATGCGCGGTTCATGGCCACCTTCGCGGGATTTCTCGAGCACGGCGACGAGCAGATCGGCCGCCTCGTCGCGCACCTTGAGCAGACCGGCCTGACGAAAGACACGCTGATCGTCGTGTTGTCCGACAATGGCGCCGCCAGCGAATCCAAACCTGGCCGCTTCCGCCATCCCTATAACGGTGGCCCGACACCGCTGGCGGAAATGGACGCCCACCTGGACGAACTCGGCACCGACAAGACCCTCGCGCTCTATCCACGCGCCTGGGCCACGCTCGGCAGCGCGCCCTATCGCCGCTACAAGCTCTGGCCGCATCTCGGTGGCGTGCGCTGCCCGTTGATCATCGTGCCACCGGGCGGAGCGCGGGACGCGGGCGGGGTGCGCGGTCAATTGGTGGATATCGTCGATCTCGCGCCGACCATCGCCGAGTTCGCCGGCGCCCATTTCGCTGCCGCCGTGGACGGAGAACCGGCCGTTCCCGTCGCCGGCAAGTCAATCGTGCCGCTGCTGGCCTCAGCCGATGCCGCCCCGGTCCGCACGGTGCAGTTCTTCGAGCTGCGCGGCAACCGCGCCATCACCGCCGGCTCCTGGCGCGCCCTCACCATGCACCGCCCGGCAACACCCTTCTCCGACGACCGCTGGGAACTCTACGATCTCGCCACCGATCCTTTCGAGACCCGTGACCTCGCCGCGGCGCGCCCGGAGAAGCTGCAGGAGTTAATTCTCCTCTGGGAAAAGGAGGCCGCCACCCACGGCGCGCTCCCGCTCCAGCAGCCGACCCCGCAGATTCTTTCCGTCAGCGGATTCGAGGACGCCTTTGTCCCAGCCGCATCCGCTCACGGCACCACCGGCACGCCACCGTGAGGCGTGCATTCAAGATCCCGCACCCCCTTTTTGCCGAACGACCCAAGTAACCTACCTCCTGCCCCCATGAAAACCTACCCAAACCGCAACACACGTCTCATCTTTCTCGTCTGCGCGACGTTGCTGACCGCCAGCGTTCGAGCACAAGAATCCGCCCCCGACACCGCAACCCCCGTCCAAGCCAAGGACGGAGGTGTCGCCAGCGACACAGTCTTCGAACTCTCTCCATTCGAGGTGAGCGCCTCGAAAGATAACAAATACATGCCGACCAATGCTGCGAGCGGCACACGTATCGCCCTGCCGCTCGAGTCCACTCCCCTAGCCATCAGCATCATGACCTCCGAGCTGATGAAGGACAAGGGCATGGAAAACATTAACGAGGCGATCCGCTTCATGCCCGGCATTCGTCGCAACGCCAACAACTCCGATCAATTCACCATCCGCGGCTTTCAGGCCCGCGCGGCCCGGCGCAATTATTTCTCCGACGCCGCCGACCTCTCCGAGGGACGCGGACGCAACGTCTCGGCAGAAATCGAACGCATCGAAGTCCTGAAAGGTCCGTCCACCGTCCTCTTCGGCTTCGGCAATCCCGGCGGCGTCATCAATATCATCACCAAGAAGCCGCTCAACAAACAGCGCACCTCCGTCACCCTCGAGGCGGGCGACTTCGACCTCTTCCGCGGCACGATCGACGTCACCGGTCCGCTGGCCAAGCTCGGCGAAGCCCAGCTCCTCTACCGCGTGATCGGCTCCTACGAGGACGCCGGCGGCTTCCGCGACTTCGAAGCGCGCGACCAGCAATTCGTCAACGCCCAGTTGCAGCTCAACTTCAAGCGCACCCAGTTGCGCACCGAGGTGCGTTTTCAGGACCTGGAGGAGCACGAGGCCTTCATTCTCATGCCCTTCGAGCCCAACACCGGCACGCTCGCCTTGCCTGAGCGCTCCTACAACACCGCCGGTCCCGACACCTACGCCAACCAAAAGCAGATCACCACCTCGGTCGAACTGACCCACACCTTCAACGAGCATTTTTCCATGCGCGCCGCCGCCGCCCGCGACGAGCACTACTACGACGCGGTCCGCCGCGTGGGCGCGCAGATTCCCGCCAACCAGGTGCCCCTGTCCATGGCGTCCACCGTGGTCGTCACCGGCAATATCGATGACGATAAGCGCGCCATCGACTCCTGGCAGGTGGATTTCACCGGCAGCTTCGACCTGCCGTTCGGCAAGCTAAAGACGGTCGTCGGCGCCAGCAGCACGGATGCCGCCGCCCGCATCGCCACCTTCGTGAACAATAATCTTCCGCAGAGAAATTTCCCCATCTTCAACATCGCGGCCCGCAACTATAGCGTCGGCAATCTCAGCGATTACGTGCCGCAGTCCGCAGGCACCACCCGCGAAACGCGACTCGACAAGGTTTACTACGCGCTCGGCACCCTCACCGCCTGGAACGATCGCCTGACGCTGCTCGCCGGCGTCGGCCACGGCACCAGCGAAACCTATATCAAGCAGGTGCTGGCCACCACCCCCGCCGATGTCGGCGATTTCAAGGTGACCAAGCCGCAATTCGGCGCATCCCTCCGCATCCTCCCCAAGACCTTCCTATTCGCCAACACTTCCGAGTCGGCCTCCGCCAATCTGCGTTTCCCCGACACTCCCGAAAAGGGCAAGAGCTACGACGTCGGCATTAAAGTCGCCGCCGAAAAATTCTCCGGTAGCGTCACCTACTTCGACACCACTCGAGAAAACATCCAAGTGCAGGTCTTCAACGGCCTGACCGGCACGACAACATTTGAACTCTCCGGCGAAGAGCAGGCCAAGGGCGTGGAGGTGGAGTTCCAGTATTTTCCCAGCAATCAGTTCCAACTCGTCGGCTCCTATTCCTACATGGACACCGAGGTCATCTCCGACAATCAACGCCCCGCCCGCGTCGGCACCGAATTGCCGGACACCCCGCGAAATTCCTACCGTCTGTGGGCGAAATACACCTTGGACAAGGGTCCGCTCAAACGCGCTTGGATCGGTGTCGGCTACCTCTTCACTGATAAAATGCGTGGCAACCGTAACCCGGCCAATTTCCGCATCTGGACCGACTCTTGGTCGCGCGTCGACGCCTCCCTCGGCTACGACATGAAGATCGGCAAGACCAACGTAAACTGGGTTCTCACCATGGAGAATCTCGAGGATAAGGACTACATCGACTACATGCTCATCCGCGGCCGTCCCTTCAACGCCCGCCTGAGCGCCACCTTCACCTTCTGACGCTCCCCGCTTCTAGGCCTGCCGCTGGCGCCACAGTCGAGCGGCAGGCTTTTTTGCCCCCATGTTTTTCTGCTGTCCCAAATTGAAAAAACCATGAAGTTGTTTCGCTCTGGCTCACTCGCTCTCCTTTGCTCCGTCGCGCTGCACGCGTCCGATGCCCCCAGCTCCATCCCGCCGGACCAGCCATCCGCTCAACTCTTTAGCGCGGACGCCTACGCCGCCGTGAAATCGTTCTACGAATACGACAAGGGGATTCCCCTCGACGCAAAAGTGGTGGATCGAATCGAGACGCCCGCTTTCGTCCGCGAGAAGATCGCCTTTACCGCCCATTCCGGCGAGCGTATCGCCGGCTGGCTTGCCGTGCCGAAAAATACCGCGATCCCGCCACCGTGCATTCTTGTGCTGCACGGCGTCGGCAGCACCAAGGATTCGTGGTGGCGGCCCGACAATCCCACCGGTCCGCTCGCCCCCCGCCTGCTCGAGGCCGGCTATGCCGTCTTCATGCTCGATGCGCGTTTCTTCGGCGAACGGAGCTATCTGGGAGATTTCGCGAATCCTCAGAATCTTGTCGGCAAGAACGGTTGGCTCTTCCGTTTCCGTGACCTGATCGTGCACACCGTGATCGATTACCGCCGCGCGCTCGACTATCTCGCAATCCGGCCTGAGATCGATCCCAAGCGCCGGATGATTTTCGGCTACAGCATGGGCGGCGTCACGGCGATCAACCTGCTCGCGGTCGAGCCGCGCCTCGCTGGCGGCGTCATCTGCGTCGCTCCACCCATGCTCGCCGGCCCAGCCACCGGCCCGCTCGCCGCGGCCCGCCAAAGGCTCGCCTCCGTCGCCCCCGAGAACCACGCCCGCGCGCTCGCAGGCCGGCCCTTGCTGTTCCTCATGGCCGACAAGGACGAATACTACACGCCCGCCGCCGCTGAAGCTATGATTGCGTTGATTCCCGGCGACGCCAAGCAGGTGAGGTTTTTCGACAGCGGGCACATGCTGCCGCACACCTACATCGACGAGGTGATCGGTTGGATGAATACCACGGGTTGGTGAACTGGGGCATTCTTAGGAAGCTCTACACTAGATGGCTTCTTCTGCCCGCCAAATACGTGTAGAAACACCTTAGGAATTCAGGGTTGGCAACGGAGAGCCCTGCGCGAATCTTTTGCCATAACCATGAGAGGTGCTGCTCTTTTGGCAAGGGTGCCGGTCAGAACATAAGATGCCCGGCTATATTCTTCTTTTGCACGCTCGAGGGTCTGCTGCAGATAATTTCGGGACGCAGCTCGATAAGCTCGGCTTTGAAACCCAAGTTGCCCAATCAGCTCAGGAAGCCCTCGAGATGGCCCAGTTTCAGAAATTCGACGTTTTGATTGCCGACGTCGATGATCCCGAACGTGCTGAGAGAACCTTGTTGGACCGGATCCGCGGTCAACAGTCCAGCCTGAAGGCAATTGCGCTTTGTGACTTCAGCCGACAAGAGACGCGTATGACGGGATTCGATAAGTATGCTCAGCGAGACTGTTTTGCTTCAGTTAAAGCGGCTATAGAGGAAATTTTTGAAAGGCGTGCCTATTGATCTTTTCTCAAGTAGCGCACGAATTCTAGAATTTGATTTTTCCAACAATTATGGAGAACGGGTTATATGCTCCCGGACTTCGAAGCGCGGCGGGGATTTTGCTGCCGAGGGCTTGGACGCGCACACGCTGGCCGAGGCGGCCATGGTTGAAAAATGACAAAGCGTGGATTGAGCAAAAGAAATGGGGCGGTCGTGCGAAAAGCCCTCGGGGAGCAGCGCTTCGAGGGAACCGGGGCAGTGCAATGTCTCGCCCGACTCTACACCGCGCTGCGCTACTTCGTGAACTTCTTCCAGACCTCGTTCAAACTTGCTGAGAAAGCGCGCGATGGCTCGACGGTCCATCGTCGCTATCTCGCTCCCGCGACGCCCTGCGAGCGCCTGTTGGAACACTCGGCAATCCCGACGGCGACAAAGGTCAGATTGCGAGAGGTCGCGGAAATGCTCGATCCGATCCGGCTGCTCGAAGAGGTGCGCGCTGCTCAAACGCAGTTGGAAACCGTGTCCCGAGGAGGAAGCGTGTCTGCACCTCGAAGTGGCGAACCCGATCTCGTGAGATTCCTTGCGAATTTATCAATGGCGGTGTGCGACGAAGAGACTTCAGCCACACGTAGTCCTGTCGGGTTGGTCGCGCCAGCAGCCGTAAGCGTTAGCGGGCCGAACTTGAAGCCGACAATGACCAACGCGAAGGTTGAGTCGCCTTCGGCAGATCCAGCAGCGTCTACGCCGTCGAAACCGTCTCTTCCGCTACCACCTGAGATCGTGCGTCGCTAACCGAGTTACGTGAGGCAACGCGACCAGACTGTCGTCCCTCCACGCCTCCCTCAGTTTTTTAACTGGCGAACCGAACCAAGTCAGACCGACGCCACAGGGGGTGGGTCAATTTTATCTGCTCGCCGGTGGGTCAAAATTAACTGCTCGATCACACTGGATGACGATGCTCAACCGCGCTGAGCGGGCATCCAACGGGGTCAGGCCGGAATGGCGCTAAGTTAGGCATGTCATTTCAGGGCGCGGGAGGCGGATATTTTCATCGTAGCGCGTGGCTCCGTGAGCAGTTGGTAGTTCTTGGCGCGGTGCTTTCGTGCGCGTGGCTCGCTGCGATCGGGAAGGGGGATGACCCGGTCGGCGGCGATGATGCGTAGCAGTTCCTGACGGGCGCGTTTGAACTCGAACATCCGCGACGCGAACAACGGGCTCCACTGCCGCAGCGTGTCCACCGTGCCCTTGAAGCTCAGGCGCGAGAGTTCGCCGTGGTGCGTCCAGGCGGCTTCGAGCATGAGCGCGCGGACGAGATTGTAGGCGATGACCTGCAACCAGACTTCCTTCTCGACCAGCTCCGGGCTCCGCAGCGCAGAACGTCCAGTCCGAGCGTCGTCTTGATGTCGCGGAAGCACAGCTCCACTTCCCAGCGCCGCCGATACAACGCCGCGATCGCCGCGTCCGGATAGAGTTCCTCGTCGAGCAGCGTGGTGACCAACTCGACTTCCTCGGTGCGGAAGCCCGGTACGCTCACTTTGAAACGCACGATCCGCACCGGCAACTCGCCCGGCAATTACGCCCACGCCTCCTGGCTCCACGTTGCCGCACGCTCCTTCAGAACGTTCAGACCAGTGTATCCGTCTTTGCCGTCTTCCTGCAAAACCCAGACGGTGCCCTCGAGCCCGGTTTCGAACCAATCCGTGAGTGTTCCGTAGATTTTCATGAGCTCGCTTTTTTCGATTTGCGCGCGCGGAGGGCGGGGAGTTTCGACAAATCTACGGCGCGAAATCGTCCGTTGCGAAGTTCATCGAAGATTTGCCAATACATTTCGCTGCTGAGCTCGATGGAACGGACGGCGAATAACTGACTCCGTCCCTTTCTCGGCCACGTCTTCCAAGTATAATAGAAAAACACGACACCGCCTCGCACACAGTAGTCGAGTGCGCGGCCGGGATAGCGTCGGAAATCTGACGCCCGCACAAGCCAAGGGACCAGGTGTTTGGGTTTCGTGTGTCGAGAGGCTAAATTTTTCATGTCGAGTGACGGAGTCGATGTCGCGGCTTAGACTTGGAAAATCTGGTTTTGCAGCCGAAATGCTTTCACCGGCTCGATGTCGCTCGACTGGGATCGGATTTCGTCAGCTTGCCTATCGCTCGCAGAATTCGTTGTTGGCGACGCCTCCTGCGTTTGAGGTCTGCCAAAATTCGTGCCGCAGACCGATCGCTGCGCGGAAACAACCACGAGTCGCTCGTGTGTTTGCGCCAGCGCCGGCCCCGTTGGCTAAGAACGTGCTCACGGTAACGGGCGCGATTTTCATGTGCCGCGGCGTGGCCGAGTAGTTTCAGTTCGCGAGCAGATTTCAAAGCGAGATCGAATCGCGTGCTCGGAACCGCGAATATACTCCCATATGGCGATTGGGATGCGGATCGTTGCTCCTCGTTCGCTCACCTCGAAGCGGTCACTTTCGATCCTTAGCCACACGGCGTCTTCGTCCCACGCGTCCGCATAAAGGTGGAATTTTTGTCCGCTCGCGAGAGTGGCCTTGGTTGACATGAAGGAGATGCGTTCGCCGGCAGTTCGGAGCGCGAAACGATTCGTTCCGTCGGTTCCAGCCGCTGATCCCGGATGCAAACGCCTCCTGCCTTCGTATGAACGAAGAATTCTACCGCGGATGAGGTAGCACGCGCGGGTATGTTGCGCGCCGAGTTGACCGAGAAAAGCTGCGGGGAGCGCGCGATCCCCGGGCGAGCGATGCTTCGCACCGCTCGCCCGGCTACGTTTCGGATGGAATCCGGCGTTCGGGTTCCGCGAGGCGTTCACCATTAAGCCCGGTGCGGTGTACCTCCCATCCAATCGATTCACAGGTAGGGAGGCGCGCGGAGGCGTTATGAACTACACTTTTGCGATCTGCTCTCACGAGACGCTCTTGCGGCAAGCGTTGGTGAGTTGCTTGGAGCGCGATGCCCGAGCCCGATGCGTTGCGGAGTTTTCCTCGAGCGTGGATCTTGATCGGACTCCGGTGGGCACGGATTTGCTGCTGTTAGATGTCGACGGCCCCGAAGAATTGTTTCCTCGCAAATTGCAGACGATCCTCGGTTCCCGTCGACCCCGATGTGTGCTGTTGCTGACGGGCGCGACGGGAGGCTATGCCGCTCACTTGGCTTGGATGAACAGTTGCCACGGTCTGTTGCACAAGTCCGATACGTTCTCGGCGGTGCGTGATGCGATCGACCGAGTTCTCGAAGGCGGCGTTTCGCTGAGTCCGAACGCGGAGGTTTCCGAGAGAATGGATTTCTCCCGCGTGCTCTCCGAACAGGAAATCGAGCTGTTGCGTGAGATGGCGCGTGATGAGGATCTGAAGCTCTTCGCACGCCGCGTGGGGCTGTCCCCAGCGACTGTGCGAACTCACCGAAGAAATATCTTCCGCAAATTGAATCTTCGAACCCAGGCGGGCGTGGTGCGCTTGGCGCTGCGCTCCGGCCTCCTGTCGCTCCATGCATTCATCGGACATCAGTGATTGGCAATGGCGCGACGCGCCCTCGCCGGCGGTCCGCTTCGCGTCCCGCCGGCGTCTCTGATCGATGCGTATGGCTACACGAGTTCCTCTGCAAGGGGACGCCGAATTGAGCGTCCTCTCCCACGTTCGCGGCTGCTGGAATCCCCGCAACCGCTGTTTGATCGAATTCGGTCTGCGCACCGGATTCCGCGCGTCCGAAATCTCCGCCCTCCGCATCGCTGATGTGTGGGACGGCGCTGACGTCCGGACATCGGTGACGCTCGCTCGCCGCTTCCTCAAAAACGGTCGCGGTGTTCGTCGTGCCGCGGTGCGTTCGCGCACTGTCCCTTTGAGTGAAGGGACGCGCGGCGTGATCCGCGCTTACCTCGCTCACCGCATCGCCCGCGAAGGTTCTCTCAACGTCGATTCGCCGCTCTTCAAAAGCACGCAGCGCCCCGATCGCGGGATCGGGCGGTGGATGATCAATGTGCTCGTGAAGCGCGCTTGCACGCAAGCGGGGCTGCCGCAGCACGGTCGTTGGGGCAGCCACACGCTGCGTAAGAGTTTCGCGCACCATGTCTACCGGGCGAGCGGCCACGACATTAATCTCACGCGCGCGGCGCTTGCGCATCGCGACATTGCCACGACGCAGCGTTACCTGACGGTTTCCGAAGAGGAATTGCAGGCGACGATTCGCCGCATCGGCTAACCGTAACCGAGCCGACCGAAGCAACGAGGGTAGGGGCGCCTTCCATGCCCCCGTCCTGAAAACCACACCCGTTTCTCGGCTATCAGGTGCGCTTTCGCCCGGGGACGGCGAAGCGCACCCCATTTCCGCTACCCATCAGTGGCTGGACCCAAGACCGCGGCCGTATCGTGGCTTCGCTAGCCGGGTTCGGCTGCGCGGAGCTGCGGCGGAAGCGGCACGCGATCCGGACGGCACGTCGCTCAGTAAAGGGCGAGGTGCCGTTCGGGTCGCCGTTCAGTCGCAGGAAGCAATTGCCCTCCCCATGAAACGCAAACACGCCAATGATCCGCCACATCAACGCCCCTCGGTCGTCACCCAGACGCAGGGAAAATCGCATGAGCCGCAGTCGAAGCACCGCACGACAGTCGTTCTCGAGATTACGCTTCTTGCGCTCAAGGTCGTGCAAACGATCGTAGGCATCGCCCATCACAAGACCGGTGAATGACCGTTCAAAACGCCTCCCTGATCGGGAGGCGTTTTTGTCCCGCAAATCCACGAGCATTGGCTCTACCCAAACCTACACCGGAAACGAAGCAGATGCCTGCCGCCTGCGCCGCCACGTATTGCCGGTCCAGCTCTTGATCTTCTGCATGCACTTCTCTCGCGGCAGTCGGCATTCAGGGTGTTGAAGGAGCAACTCGAGCTTCGAGGCCGCGACAGAGGCGGGCAGCGCCGGACGGGATCCCGGACGGGCAGGGTGCACCATTTGATCGAACAGCCCAAGAATTCCGCAAGCTTTCAACTTTTCGCGCTCGGCCGTTTTCCTCAGCAACGCATCACCGGTGGCCAACACGGCGCCTACGCCGAGATATTGGGCCAGTAACAACACGGAAACGTCAGCAAAACTCAAACCCTGCCCAAGTCGCTCCCGCGCGACATTGAGCACTTCGGCGTCCTCGGCACTGCATCGCACCCGGAGCTGGCCGGCAGCAAGGTAAGTTTCAATCTGGCGCCGTTGTTCGGTGTCACGGCCGGGGCGAATGCCACCAGGCGCGTCGGGGTGAAAAGTCACCACCTGTGAGCGGGGTAGTTTACGCCGAAGGCGAAGATGTGCTTCGCCGGAAGGGTAATTAGCCGCATCAAAGTGAACCTCCAACAGTCGAAAATAGTGCTGGCCGAGCGCGGCTGGTCGAAGCGTCGGATTGCCCGAGAGCTGAAGCTGGACCGTCGGACGGTGCATCGGCACGTGGCGGCAAAAGCCGCCACGAACCCCGCCCTCGGTTCGGTCGGGGTCGGGCCGCCGTCTGGGGCCGCGGCCGCGGGTGAACCAAATGCCGCCAGTAACCCCGGCATCGGCTCGCGGCCGGGGCCGGCGAGTGGGTGCGCGCCGTATGAGGCGTCGATTCGCGCGGCGGTGGAGTCGGGCCTGACGGCGAAGCGCATCCATCAGGATCTGCGTGAGCGTGGGTTCGCCGGCGGCTACAGTGCGGTGAAGCTGTTCGTCTCGCGGCTGCGGCTGACGGTCGAGTTGCCGCACCGACGCATGGAGTGTGAGCCGGGCGCGGAGATGCAGTTTGATTTTGGTCAGGGGGCGTGGGTGCGCGGCGAAGCCCGGCGTCGCCGACCGCATCTGTTCCGAGCGGTGCTCTCGCACTCGCGCAAGGGTTACAGCGAGGTGGTGTGGCGACAGGACACCGAGAGCCTACCAGAACGAACGCGCGATCCTCGGTGAGAAACTCTTCACCAATGCACGCCGGCAAAAGCAGCGCCGCGACGAGGAGCGCGAGGCGACCACGGATCGAGGAGAGCAACTGGGGGAAGACCTTTCTATTCACGCGGGGGCAGCGGACAAACGGCCGTCACCATGGTTGTTCGGAAGCCCCGGATCAATCTCCCACAAACCCGATTTGCGTCCCCGTGGAAAACCCGGGGAAGCGGCGCACTCTTCAGGCCGCACCCATCCCGCTCATGCCATGGCCGTGGAATTCATGCCAGTCCGGCACCGGCTGGTCGGAGAGGAAGCTACGGGACAAGGCCTGCAGCACATCTCGCAGATCGTCCAACTTGGCGGGTTTGACAATGTAGCCATTGGCGCCTGTCGAGCGCGCCAGCAAGATGTCAGACTGAAGCGCCGAACTGCTGAACAAGACTGCCGGGATGCCGCTCACCGGTGCCGGCTGACAGCGCATCCAGGCCACCACCTCAATGCCATTGAAGAACGGCATCTTGAGGTCGAGCAGGACCATATGCGGAAGCTTCTCCCGAATCCGCGTGATTGCCTGTTCCCCGTCCTGGGCGATCTCCAAGTGATGCGAGGCGGACAGTGCCTTGAACGCCCGTTGAACGAAAAATACAGCGTCGGGATCGTCGTCCGCGTAGACGATCGTGTGGCGGGGGTGGTGCATCGGGACCTTCTAAAACTGCTCCGGAAAATTGTGCGACTGTTTCCGACGGGTTAGTGATACAACCCTGCAAGATAATGAAGTGAATGCCCGCCTGAAGTTGGCGGCGCGTCCCCACGAATAGAGGACGTTCTATGGCACCGCTTGAAAAGGAGCTGCTTTGCTCGTGGCCCTAGCTGCATAAGGTCACCCGTAGAAAGAAAGTCATCGACTCCGCATTGGATGGCACGATCGCGAACCTCATCGCTGCTGGTGAGCATAAGGATCGGCGGCGAACCAGCCTGCCTCCGAAGAGCGGCGATCAGATCCAGGCCGTTCATCGCGCCGACTAATTTAAGGTCAGTGAGGACGAGATCGAATTGGTCAGCCTGCAGATGCTCCAACGCCTCCTCCGCCGAGGGCACGGTTACGATCACCGCCGAAGGCAGCTCCTGCAGGACGCCCCTTCGCGCCAGAAAAGACATGTCATAGTCGTCTTCGACGATAAGCATGCGGTGAGCCGGCATACGGAGCGCGGAGCATCGTGGTCGCCAGTAAGAATCCGCAGCGCGGTGTTCAGTTTGCCGTGGACTCACTCAGTGCCCGCGAGTTGGAGGTTTTCAAATTGCTGGGGGAAGGCTTTTCGACCCGCGAAATTGCTCAGCAATTAAATCTCAGCACCAAAACCATCGATACCTATCGTGATCATCTGAAGCTAAAACTAGGCGTCGAAAACGGCGGTGACCTGATACACTACGCGGTGCAATGGAGCCGCATCCAGACTGCTCAGGAGATTTCCCGATGACCGTTTGAGAAACCTGTTCGCGCGGGATCGTTGAATGAACTGTCCGGCCATGCCTGACTGTCGGTGGCCATGCCTCCTTCGAATTCTCCAGTGCTCTCGGCACCGGCAACGGACGCGTTTTTCTCCGCCATCGTGAGTTCGTCGAATGATGCCATCGTCAGCAAGGACTTGAACGGCACGATCACGTCGTGGAATCCGAGTGCCGAACGGATATTTGGCTACTTGGCCGAAGAAGCGATCGGAGAACCGATTCAACTGCTTTTCCCCCCTGACCGGCTGGACGAGGAAGCTCGGATCATCGAGCGGATCAAAGCCGGTGAGCGCGTGGAGCACTTTGAAACCATCCGCAAACGAAAGGACGGCACGCTCATCAACGTATCGCTGACTATTTCGCCGATCCGGAACGCAAACGGACGGATCGTGGGCGCATCGAAAATTGCCCGCGATATCACCGACCGGGTGAAGGAACGCGAGCGGCTGAATGTCGCTGAACTAGCTTCCGCACGGCTCGCGGCGTTGGTGGCCGGCTCCGACGACGCGATCATCGGCAAGGACCTCAATGGTATTGTGACGAGCTGGAATCGCGGAGCAGAGCGAATATTTGGCTACGTCGAAAAGGAGATGATTGGCCGCTCGATTGTCATCCTGTTGCCGCCGGATCGGCTCAACGAGGAACAACACATCCTGGCTCGGCTGCAACGCAGCGAACGCGTTGAACACTTCGAAACGGTCCGCATCCGCAAAGACCGTCGTCCCATTTCGGTGTCCTTGACGATATCGCCCATCCGAGACGGGACGGGCAAGATTGTCGGTGCCTCCAAAATCGCGCGGGACATCACTGCGATTCAAGAGGCGAGAAGAGAGTTGGAGCAACATGCCGCGCTGTTGGAGACGCGCGTGCGTGAACGCACCGCGCGCCTCGAGGAGAGCCTCAGGAGCCCCGATCTATCTATCGCGTGCAAAAACGGACCGGCTAGTCCTTCATGCCGCAGCGGAGCGTCCTCTTCGCGATCCGAGTGTTGTCTCGCGTAGTCACCCTTGTTCGGCACCTCTACCAATTGCGGAAACGCACTGTGCAGACCAAGCGGCGCATTCGGATCAAATGGTTTCGCGTCGGACTTTGCCCCGGACCTGCGCGTTCGGGCAAACTCGCGAAGATGGTAACGTTGTGCGACGTTGACAGGGGTCAGCAAACGATCGTCGGCCATAATCCACAGCCGTTGCTGTTTGATGGTGTCGAACAGTCGACACAGGTTCGGACTTTCAGATGACGGGAGAACCTGACTGGTGATCAGTTGCTCTAGCGCGATCATCGTCGTCTGACCTGTTTCAATCGGGACGACCGTAGGCTTCTCCCCCAATCCGTGCTCCTTGACGAATTCGATTTTCATAGATTTGCGGCGATCGCCGAACGGTAGTATGGTCCGAAACGTTCTGCCGCCCAAGCCCGCGTTACCTGAACCGAACGGTTCGGCGTTCGAACCGGGCAAGATTGCCTCATGATTCGATTCGTTGGCGCGAGGCGGCAGGACACAACCTCACCCGTTATCCGCAAAACGCGTGCGGTATTTGGTGGGATGCCTGCCGCTTTCAGACAGTGTCGCTGCCGGTATTCGCGGTGCGGAGCCGTCGCGTATCGAGGTGGCGTTTTGTTCCAGAGGTTTTGCCAGCGACCATAGCGCAGGCGGCCGCAGACGAGCAGGAGCGCGGCGTTGCCGTTGGGGGAAGGAGCCGACGAGGCGCGAGCGGATCTCGCGCATGAGCTCGAACAGATTGTTCGCACGCAGTCGCCAAGGAGCGATGTGAGTTCGCCGTGGCGGCGCGACAGCTGCCAATCGAAGACTACATCGCCACCGGGGCGACTGATCACCCACAGTCAACGTTGAGTTGTGCCGCCGCGTTTTTCATCCGGGTCGTTGCATCGCACCGGGGTTTCGTCGGCTTGCACGTAACCGCCACTGAGCAGCTCGGATTGCATTCGCCGATAAATCGGCTCCAGCCACTGCGCGGTGATCGCGATCCGGTCGGCGATCGTCTGGCGCGAGATCGACGCGCCCCAGCGTGCCGACATCTGCTCCAACCGATAAAGCGGCGCGTGATAGACGTATTTGCTGAGCGCGACCCAGGCCAGCAACCCCGCCGACGCATAGCCGCCCTGCACGGGACGCGCCGGAGCGGGCGCGATCACAGGCGGTTGATCGCGATCATCACGACGCTTAAACTTGGGGCGCACGATCTCGCGCTTGAAGAGCTGCGGCGGCACCACGTCCACCTCGAAGGTCCGCTCCTCGCCGATGCGCTCGTAGTTCTCGGGCTCCGCTCGCACCGGCTCCGGCACGATCTCGATCGTCTCCTTCACCGGCAACTGCGCGAAGGTTGCCGCCGCCAGCGGACGCTTTTCCCGCGGCGCATTCGTGCGCTCGTAGGTGATCGTCTGTTTCGGCGTCTCCGCCGCGACCGTGAGTTTTTCCAGCTCCGCTAACTTCAACAGCAGCTGCGCCCGGTCGAGCTTCTCGCTCTTGCCGGAACCGAACAGCTGTTTCTTCAGCCACTCGATCTGCGCCCGCAAGACCGCGTTCTCCTCGCGCAGGAGCTGGACTTCTTCGGGGTTGATCGCGGCCGCAGTCACCTCGGCGCGATCAGAGCAGAGCGCGCACCAAAAGTTCCACGCCGATTATATTATTTTTATTCAGCGCTCATACCACGCCTTGAGCGAACCTTGCTTCAGCTCCACGCCACCGACGAGCAAGGCCAACGCCTCCGGCGCGAGCGAGAGTTTCTGGCGCGCTTCACTCGGCGTGGGCCACGAGAAGCGTCCTTTCTCCAGTCGCTTCGCCAACACCCACACGCCCGTGCCGTCCCAGTAAAGCATCTTCAGTCGCGTGCGGTCTTTGTTGATGAAGCAAAACACCGCACCGCTGCGCGGATCCTCTTCGAGCTGCTCGGCCACCGCGCTCCACAGTCCGTTAAACTGCTTGCGCATGTCCACCGGTTGCACCGCCACGTAGATCCGCACCGCCGCAGGGAAGGCGAGCATCGCTTCAGCTCCGCAACGCCTACACCAGCGCGGTGAGCTTCTGCACATCATCACCGCGCACGACCACGCCGTCGGCCAGTCGCACCTCGAGGCTCGCGGTCGTCGTCGCTGCTGGTGCCGGCAATTGCACCTGCGCAAACTGCATCGCGCCCTCGCGCGGTGATGACACCGCCGACACGCGCAACTCTCCCTTCGCAGCCTTCTGCACCCAGTGCGCAAACGTCGAGTAGCGCAGCCCCTCGCGTTTCGCGAACGCCATCTGGTTCAACCCGCTCTCGCGATACGCCCGCACGTAGTCAGCGCGCTGCGCCACCGACATCCGACGCCGCCCACGCGAGTCGCGATCTCCACCATCAATCACCTCCGCCACAATCGTTCCCATCCCACCACTTTACCGCGCTCTATCATCCACGCCTAGGGGGACGCCGGCCGGACGCTTACTGTCTTTGCATGCAGTTCCGGGCATATCACCTGATCCAGCTATCAGGCGCGGTGCGGCACTGATCGCTGCCGCAGGATCTTTCGAAAAACGAAAGAACTCCTCAGGGCCCAAGCGCTACGCGCTACTGAGGAGTCGGGTGTCACACTCGGCGTTCCGGCCGAAAAACTGAAGCAAAATCCGGCACGCTCATTCCGCGGCACCCAACGCGACTACAGCACTTCGAGCGGTAGCGGGCCGGGCAAAACGAAACGCGTCCACTCGCCGAGAAAAGCGATCAATTGAGCCCGCAAATCGTTCGAGCCGGGTTTCACAATGAATGCGTTGGCGCCGAGGGCATAGGCGCGAGCGACATCCTGAGGGTGCGAGGAAGACGAAAAAATGATCGCCGGCACCGTCTTGAATTCTGGCTGTGCCCGAATCCATTCCAAGGTCACGAGCCCGTCCTTGCGCGGCATGCGCAGGTCGAGCAGGATGATCTTCGGATGAAGATGCGGTTTCGAACGGAGTCCCTCCAGTTGGTCGATGGCCTCCTGACCGTTCGATGCGAACGCCAGCGCCAGCGGCTCACCGGCCTTCTTGTTTGCTCGGTCGATGAGGAAACGATCGGTTTCGTCGTCCTCCGCCACAAGAACATGCCGGCTGTTGGAATTCATGCGTGTGCCTTGTCGAGTTCGATCCAGAAAGTGCTCCCCAGCCCGGGAGAGGACGTCACGCCGACCTCACCGTTCATTCGGCCGGCAGCTTTTTTGACGATCGCGAGGCCTACTCCGGCGCCCTCGTAGCCCTCGCTTGCCGGAAGCCGGCGAAACAACTCGAAAAGTTTGCTTTGGTGCTCAGCTTCGATGCCGAAGCCGTTGTCCTGAACGCACAGGCGAACGCGGCCGGACGATGCCGACTCGGTGAAGATCCGCACGTAGGGAACGGTGCCGTGACTCACATATTTAACGGCGTTGTCCAATAGGTTGGCGAGGCACTGGGAAAGCAGCGCCTCGTGTGCCTGAACGCTGACAATATCGATAGCGACGGACACATGGGCTTTCGGGGTGCGGAACTCCGGCCGGTCCATCACGATTTCGCGAACGAGATCGCCTACGTTCGTCGGACTGAGGGAAATCTCGTTGCGCGCAATCCGCGCGAATTGAAGCACGTCGCAGACGAGGCGATCAAGTCGCTCGGCCGACCGGACGATTTTTTGCAGATGCGGAACGGCCCCTGGGGCCTGCCCTCCGTAATCTTCCTCGATCACCTCAGTGAGGCTCTGAATGGCACGAAGCGGGGCTCGCATGTCATGGGACAGGCTGTAGGCGAAAGCCTCAAATTCGCGCAAGCTCGCGCCGAGGGACGATGAGAATTGGTTACGGAAAAGACTTCTCAACGAACTCGGGCGATACGCGCTCTGGCCTGGAATGGAAGCGACGAAAGAGCTGATCGCATGTTGGTCGGGTCCGGCCTCCTTAAAAGAACTCGGAGCCAACATTCGGAAATGCGCACCGCGATGGGCTAAGGGAGGCCGGCCGTACGGTCTGCTTGTGGCAGAGGCTTCTGAACTAGACGAACGGAGCGCATTAGTGCGGTGCCGCAGCACCCATCACCGATTGAAATTCGATGGTAGAAACGCGGTTTTTTGTAAAGAAATCACGACGGGACCATGGTTGGGTTTGATCTCGGTGGCACAAACGCGAGAAGACGAATACCGTCCATGCCTTGCCTACTGGCATCCGATCCTGCGACGCGACTGCTGGCTGACAGTCGATTCTAACCCCGAACGCGAATTGGCGAGCATGCTAGAATTTGTGGCAAGTCGCGGCGCCCTGCACGGTGCGGTTGTTGCGCGAACCCAGCTTGAGGATCGGAAGATTCCCGGCGTCTTCCCTGATTTTTGTGCGACCTACCATGGACGTTATGTGCCCATGGAATTGCTCGGTCGCGTCAATGATCCCGAATACTGCAGAGTGAAGGAAAGGCAGCGTCAGATTTGCATGGACGCCGGTATGTCGCGTTTGGATTTCGTCGTCGGAGAGACGTTCAGCGAGAGGCGGGAAAGGATGAAAAAATTGGTCAGAATGCTATTTCCGGATCGTTTTGCGTAAGCGTCTTGGCGGCCGTTGGCCGTTCGTTCGAGATTGGGATATCCTGGTTTAACGCAGACAGCGTTTCGTCAATGTCCGGCGCCAATAGATGCAGTTCGCCAGTAGTCTGCTTCAAGTATTCTCGAATGAAACTCAACCCACCTTGTTTGCGAAGGAACGCGGGTGAGAATGCTAGAAAAATTTGGTCGCCGTCCGGGTTTTGAGACGGGCCGATAGCATTCGTGCAAGTGCCAAGAAACGAACCTCTCCTGATGCGAATGCCCTTCGAAAAGGTCAGATATTCGGGGTCCCAATTACTGATCACGTAGCCATTGCCTTTGCTGAGCCGAAGTCCAGCAGGCGCAATCGCGCTTTGGTTGTGGTCGGCACACAACGACAGCCCCTTGATCAGTGGAACACTTCGGCGGTTCAGTGGAACGAGCCATTGTAGACAGGACCTTGGTAGCGTGCAGGCGCGCCCTTCCCACTCCACCATTGCTTCGCGGTCATTGTAGTTGGCGACGACGACGCGTCGGCCTTGAACCGCTGCCCCAAGTCCGGCCACGCAGCGATCGGCGATCGCGTGAAATGGCGCAGGCGGCCACAGTTCGCGGCTGAGTTTTTGCCACACGATTTCTTCTGCGCCGGTGCCCGAGGGTGAGCCGACGAATCGGAGCATCGTTTCCGCATGATCGCAGCTCTCTCCCACCAATACGGGATTTTTGTCCCATTCGAGCGCCTGAGCGAAACAGGTTAGCAGTTCGTGCCTGTTTTGGTGCGCTCCGGACAATGAGGCTAGGAAAGCTCTCGGAGAGGACCAGCGGTCGACACGACATGTCGCCTCGATGGGCCTTCGGAGGTCTGGATTTGCGGAATAAACGTGGGGTGCGGAGGCGCGAAGCCATGCGCAAAGCGCCGACTCGTCGGCAGCGTTCGACGACAGAACAAGGATCAAACGTATGGTGCGACGTTGTAGCCGCTCAATCAAACGCAATGGGACATCTTGGGAGAGGGAGACGATCGCATCGAAACCACGTGTTTGGTTGGAGTCTGCACAGAGCTGCCACAGATCCTCGATTCGACCGGAAACGGAACGCTGCAGATCTTCCGGAAGCGACCCTGACAAGATGACAGGAGACAGGGAACTGATTGCCCGCTGGATTTCCCTGCGAAACCTAATCTCGGATGATCTTTGCGAATCATGCCTTGGCCACTCAATTACATGGGTGCCGTGTCGCGATATCCCGCCCGCCCCCGCAGTCGTCGGAACACGTATCCCTTCCAAGATGATGCGGGCGCAATTTTGGTGTGATTTAGGCAACCAGATGCCGCAGCCGAGATCGAAGTGGTCATCAAGCACTCGGCGCACCCAAACGTGTATGTTTCGAGCACCGCCGGGATCGTTCGCTAGCGATTTTTGGAGAATATCTGTGATACGCTGCGGCGACTCCGCGAACGCATGGGCTGCCTGTGCCGGTTCAATAGCGTTGGCGAAGCTCGCACGTATCGCGCAGATGGCTGCGTTTTCAGCCTCGGAAATTCTGGCACGGAACAAGTTTCCGATGGTTGCGTTCGGGACACCGATTTTCTTCAGACGGGTAACTATCGCGTCGAGTTTGCCCACCTTCCCGCTGATCGATTGGTAGGCTTTGATGACGTTGTGCCGGCTCGAGAAGCGCAACGCGAGCGCGCGAGAGATTCCAAGCACCTCCCAAACGCGCCACTTCCCCGGACTTCCTGGAGAGATTTCCTGCCTGACACCTAGTTGGGATAGCTCGCAATGCAGACGCGCGTAAAGGTATTGCGATAGGAAAGAATGCAGCGGACCAACCGCCGACACGTCGGCGGTCGACCATCGACCACTTGAGTTCTGACACAGGTTAAACAGAAAGAAATGGGCGTGTATTTGGGGCTCATCCGCACGGGAGTCGAAGTGCAGGACGACTAAGCACACCCCTTGTGGACCTTCAGTCGTAGTAAGGGTTGAGAGAAGGTTCTCGTTGACGCCGGCGCGCGAGGAATGCGGTTTCACCAATTGTGCGAAAACCCCACCAGTGGCAAAGGCTGCTGAAGCGAATGCCGTTGCGAACCGATCCTCTCCGTGCGCCCAGACGACCGAAACCGTTTTCGGACCGCCCCAGTGATGTTCCCACCCACTGAGTTGACTTCGAGGAAGAAGCCGCTCCCCAGTGAGCGGATCAAGGAGCTTGGCCAGCGCGCAAAGCTGCTCGAGCGTTGGACTGATTGGTAGTCCGAGGGCTGAGCGGAGTGGCCCCACCAAACGAACCGACTTCTCATACTGGTCAGGGCCAATACCGCCGACGAGGTATTCGAACCAGCCAGCGACAGATTCGACTGGAACCGGTCTCACCGTAATGTCCTCTGGTTGTGACGACCGCGCCGTCGCTGCGCGTTCGTTCGGTATTTCACTGACCGCCCTAGCACACTCATGCGGTGCATCACCCCGGGATGGGGAAAAAGTGCATTCGGTTTGGGAAGAGGGGCCATGTTCGCTTCCAATTATGGGCAAATACTCTCCCAAGCGGAAACGACACCAGAGCATTTACGCAGGCAACGACCTTGATGGATTCGTTGGTAGTTGTCGTGGCTAGCCCGTAGCCGACGCTGGCTCCGTCAAGTTGTCTCCTCGGCGGCGCACTCATGAGGGAATCAGGACGGTCGTTGCCTCTGTCCCCAGGCAGGGCAGCTCAAGAAAGGCGAAAAATTTTTTCAGCGAATGCGCCTAACGGGCCATAATCCTAGGAACAAACATGAACCCAGACGATGCAAGAGATCGGCGCCGTCGCGCAGACGCCGCTGCCAAGCGAAACGCGAGAAATGCGCGCAAATCCGCAGGCTATCGCCTGCTGCCCGTATACGTGACGGTTGAAAACCGCGTTGCTGTTTTGCGAGCAATTCGTGCCAGCGGAGGAATCGTGGGTCTTGCTGCGGCCGCGAGCAAAGGCGAGCACAGTGATCGTCTCCGACTAAAGCGCACCAAGACTGCACCGGAGTGTGCGGGGCTCAGCGAGGGATCAAAACAGTCAGTTTTCTCGTTCTAAGTGAATCACGACGAGTTCTGTTCTCACGTTGGTATTGATCCCGCAGGACCCCTGGGTGCCTCGATCAAGGTGGCGTTCGACGCAGACGGGTCGGCACCACGGTCACCAAGTCTGCAAGAGCGACTCGATGACCTGAAAGAAAAAACTCATGCGGACCTCAACATTGCGTGCCACAAAATTGTGCAAGAACTTCGTGACGCAACACGCCTCGAGTTTGATAAGCGGATCGGATCCTCGCCCGTCGGCGCAGAGAATCACGCTATTGAACAGGTTGCGAATGAACTCACCAAACAGGTGTCGGCGCTTGAGTCGCTTTCGGCTTCGATAGCCGCGCTGGCGCGACGTGCGAGAGTTCAGTTCAGGTGTGTTTTGATCGCAGGGGCAACCTTTGCGATTTCGACCGTGGTGCTTGTCGTCGACCATTTCGTGTCTCGGACGAGCTACGCCTTGGTTACCGACTCCCCTCCGATGTCGAAGATCGATTTCGCTTCGGTTGATAAAAAATTAAGAGGCCAAGTTTTGAGGAATGGTCCTTGGCGCGCGGCGATGCGGAAAGATGTATTGGTGTCCTATCGGCCTTCGAACGAAGGCGCCGATGGCGCGTTCCCATGGGATGATGGTGGGATCGACATCCCCGCTGATGCATTTGCTTCTTTGAAGCGTCGTTTCCCGGGCGCGAGTATGGAAACTCTAGGTCCTCCATGGTTCTCCGTGCGTGGCGCAGACGTCGTGCTCTGTTTCAGGAAGGTTGCTCCACCTGAAACGCAACGGATCTTGCATGAATACGGTCTCGACGGGAGGGCCGAGCGATGAGCTGCCGAGCTTCATGCGCGGATTCCCAAGGCAGCCGCGGCAACGAAGTGAGACTCTACGCGGCGATTTTCGTGCGCGACGGCGAGATACACGAATTATCTTTTCCTGCTCGGTCTATCTCTGAGGCGAAGGTGTTCTGCGTCGAACAGGGGTTCGGCTTGAAAGGGCTGTCAGGTGAAATCGCCACGGCCGCCGACACCTCGGCCACGCTGACTATCGAGGAGGTCATGTGCGCTTTGCAATTGAGTCGTTCCTCAATACTCCGCCTCCTTGCGAAAGGATCGTTGAGACGCGTTGCGAGAATTCGGGCGGTGCGTATCACGCGACGGTCGTTGGACGAATATTTGGCCTCCTGACAGGTCTGCGGAATTGGGGATATTTAGAATTTTACTCGAGCCCCTTGGGCGAGGCTGTGTTCCTGCAGAAGGTGCTTATAAGTTTTTAGCAATGTGATGCCACCGTCGGCATGCCCAACCCAGTCGGCAATGGTCGGGACGGGCACTCCGCTCTCGATGCAGCGTGTGACAAACAAATGCCGCAAGTCGTGATGATCGAGCGGAGCGATACCGACCTTCACGCA
The DNA here is from genome assembly GCA_016235545.1 of Verrucomicrobiota bacterium. Classification (GTDB taxonomy): domain Bacteria; phylum Verrucomicrobiota; class Verrucomicrobiia; order Limisphaerales; family SXTU01; genus SXTU01. Next base: position 102,808 of record JACRKB010000073.1, read on the forward strand.
GGCCCTCTTTAGGGTGTGGCTGCACGTTTGCACCCGAACGATTCGAGTATCGGGCGACTCTGGCCCTCGCGATGTCCGCAATTTTTCCAAAAATTCGCGCAGCGACGGGAAGAGAGGAACAGGGCGATCTTTGCTGCCGTCCGATTTTGTGCCCGGAACAATTACGAGGCCCTTGGCAAAATCTACGTGGTTCCACCTCATAGCGGTGCCCTCGCGCAAGCGAGCGCCGGAATAAGCTAATAGTCGGGCGAGGTCGGTGGCGTCCGTCGCCCAGCGCGACGGCGACCTTTCCATTTGGCTAAGAATCTCCTGAAATTTTTCCGAGTTGGGTAGATTGAGCATCTTTTTCTCCGGCTTCTCGCGCACGACTTCCGTGGCTGGATTGCGGTAGATCACACCTTCTTTCTTCGCCTGCTCCATGATTCCGCGCAGGGCGTCGAGGCATTTGTTGAAGCTCGAAGCGGCCATGCCCTTGCGGATGGTCTTTGCGTTTGGAGCGGCCGGACGCTCGAAACTTCTCAGCGCATCGTTCGCCCACTTGTTGCAATCCGCGACGGTCAATCGACGAACGTCGCGGTTGGGCAGGTCAGGCCAACTACGCACCAGCGTCTTGACGGTGTCCAGCGCTCGGCTCTTGGATGGCGGCTTCAGTCGACGGTTGTTTTCTACACTCGAGGTGTAGAAAACGATGAATCGGGCCATCAAAAATCGATTTTCGGCCGAGTCCTCGACGGCGAGGGTTTGTCCGGCGGCGGTAAAAACCTGCGCGCGCAATTCCTCGACGGCCGCGGGTAGGCGCTGTTTTGCAACGGTGGCGACGTCCGTGTTGAGAGAGCGCCATTTCTGCTTGCTCCCTACTTTCACGCGCGCGTAGTAGTTTCCGCTCTCGCGGTTACGAAGCAGGTTCGTGACGTTCGTTCTTTCCCACTTCTTCCCCTTCTTCTCCGACGTTTCCATACACGAAGTGTAGAAGGAGGGTGTAGAAAATGCCAAGTGAGAACAGAATAGGAATGGCAATCGAATTTGTAAGTAACTAACGGAGAACAGATTATTCCTCTCCGCTCAGGTGGTGGAACTGGTAGACACGCAGGTCTCAGAAGCCTGTGCTTAACCGCATGGGGGTTCGAGTCCCCCCCTGAGCACCAAGTTTCCTTCGCGAGGCGAAAGAAACTTGCCCGCTGAAGCCTCGGCG
>JACRKB010000074.1 GCA_016235545.1 Verrucomicrobiota bacterium
CCGACCCAATGTCGGCAAGTCCGCGCTGTTCAACCGCATCGCGGGCAAACGCATTGCCATCGTGCATGACATGCCCGGGGTCACCCGCGACCGCGTGACCGCCGAGGCCGAATGGCATGGCCGGCCCTTCTCGCTCGTGGACACCGGCGGCATCGGCCTGCTGCGCGGCGAGAAGGTCGAGGACGTCATCCTCAATGCGGCGCTCGACCAGGTGCGGATAGCCGTCGAGTCGGCGCACGTAATCATCCTGGTCGTCAACGTGCAGGAAGGCATCGTGCCATTGGACAAGGAAGTGGCCGACCGCTTGCACACGTCCGGCAAGCCCGTGCTCGTGGCCGTCAACAAGGTGGACAACTACAAGTCCGAGGCCGGCCTCACAGAGTTTGCGGAGCTGGGCTTTGATCAGATTTTCCCCGTCACGGCCATCCACGGTCGCGGCATCGAGTGGCTCATGAACAAGGCGGCCAGCTACCTGCCAGAGGCGCGACCGGATGACAACATCGAGGGCGACGCGCCTTACGGAGTGTCCGAGGCCGAGGCCGCAGCCGAAGTGGAAGCCGCCGTCGCAGCGGACGCGGAAGCCGGAGAGTCCGGCCCGGTCAAGAAGGGTTTTCGTCCCCGCACCGGCCCGCTCAAGCTCGCCATCGTCGGGCGCCCCAACGTCGGTAAATCCTCCATCATCAACGCGCTCACCAACTCGGAGCGCGTCATCGTCAGCCCCGTCCCCGGCACCACGCGCGATTCCGTGGACGTGCCCTTCGAGGTCGTGACCGAGGGCGTCAAGCAGCAGTATGTGCTGATCGACACCGCCGGCCTGCGCAAGGCGCGCCGTGTGGACAACACAGTGGAGTATTTCAGCGTGCAGCGCAGCGAGGAGGCCATCCAGCGCGCGGACATTGTCGTGCTCGTGATCGACGCGGAGACAGGCATCGTCGAGCAGGACAAGAAGATTGCCGACCTCATCGTCGAGGCCCGCCGGGCGTGCATCGTTGTCATCAACAAGTGGGACTTGATGGACAAGGCTGTCCGCGAGGCCCGTGAGGAAGAGCTGGCCCGCCGGGAAAAGCAGGGCAAGCACCACCGCAAAGGAGCCGTCTCCAACATCCTCACCACTCTGGCCGAGTTCGGCACATGGGTTCAGGAAAAGCTCTTCTTCCTCGACTACGCGCCGGTGCTCTTCACCTCGGCCAAGTCGGGCTTCCAGCTCGACCGCCTGCTGGAGTCCGTCCGCTATGTCGGCGCACAGCTCCAGCAGCAGGTGCCCACGGCGATCCTGAACCGCACCCTCACCGACGCCATCAAGCTCCGCCAGCCCGTCAGCTCCGTGGGCCATCACCTGAAATTCTTTTACGCCACGCAAGTCCGCCAGGCCCCGCCCACGTTTCTGCTGTTCGTCAACCGCGATGAACTCCTCTCACAGCAATACACCAAATATCTCGCCGGCGAGATGCGGAAAGCCTTCGGCTACGAAGGCTGCCCCATCGTTCTCGCCGCCAAAGCGCGGCCCAGAAGTGTCGAGCCGGTGCGGAAGTTCAAGCAGCGGCCCGGCGGCCCGCCGGTGCGCCCGATAAAGCGCCAGCGCGGCGGTCTGCCGACGCAGCGTCGCTCGGGCAAGGGCCGCGCGGCAGCGCGGGCGAGACGGTAACATCGAGACCGTCGGCCGGACCGACATATCATGAGACCTTTGTGCGTCATCGCGTTGCTCTTGGAGTTGGCAGGAGTATTTAGCGTCGCAACGATGTGTCACTTCGACCAGCGCGACCATCTCGCAGCCATGAGGGCATTTCGGGAGTCACCCCGCGCGGAGACTCGCACGGCATATAACCACCAACGGTTTATCACTAAACGACGCGTCCTTGTTTCCACCCTAGTGTGGTTCTTGCCGCTGGCAGCGTTGACCATCCTGAGTGAGAAGCGCGCCCCCGCCCGCTTGACGAAACCTTCGAATGATTGAAACGAACCTTGCTCGACACGAACCGTCTACATCGGGATTTTTCCTTTGAATCCCCATTCCATTCCGCCAAGGTCCGCGTCCTTTCGGCCCAACGCTGACCGCTGAAAGCTGACCGCTACCCGCACCATGAAACGCACGCATCACTGCAACGAACTTCGCCCCGAACACGCAGGACAAACCGTCACCTTGACCGGCTGGGTCCATTCCCGCCGCGACCTCGGCGGCGTCCTCTTCATTGACCTCCGCGACCGCGAGGGCCGCACGCAGACGGTGTTCGACCCGCAGGACTTGTCGAAGGAAGTCTTCGATCTCGCCACGCACCTGCACGCCGAGTCGGTCATCGAAATCATCGGCAAGGTCCGCGTCCGCCCGACCGGCACGAACAACGACAAGATTCCCACCGGCCAGGTCGAAGTGCTCGTGAAGGAAATGGTCGTGCTCAATCACGCCGAAGTCCTCCCCTTTCCCGTGGACGACCCCGAGGTCGCCAACAAGGTCAACGAGGAGCTGCGTCTCCAATACCGTTACCTCGACCTCCGCCGCCCCGAGATGGCGCGCAACCTCCGCGTCCGCTCCAAGGTCGCCACCGCCACGCGCGTGTTCATGGACGAGCAGGGTTTCCTCGAAGTCGAGACGCCCACGCTCTTCAAGTCCACGCCCGAGGGCGCGCGCGAATTCCTCGTGCCGAACCGCCGCGAGCCGGGGACGTTCTACGCGCTGCCGCAATCGCCGCAGCAGTTCAAGCAAATCCTCATGTGCGGCGGCATCGAGCGCTACTTCCAGCTCGCCCGCTGTTATCGCGACGAGGACCTCCGCGCCGACCGCCAGCCCGAGTTCACGCAGGTGGACATCGAGATGAGCTTTATCGAGCGCGAAGACATTTACGCGCTCATCGAGGGCCTGCTCAAGCGCGTGTGGAAGACCGCGCTGAACCTCGACATCCTCACGCCCTTCAAGCGCATCAGCTTCGAGGAAGCCCTGAACCGCTACGGCATCGACAAGCCCGACACGCGCTTCGGCATGGAACTCGTGGACTTCACCGAGGACTTCCGCGCGAGCACGTTCAAGGTGTTCAGCGGTGCCATCGCCAGCGGCGGCGTGGTCAAGGCCATGAACGCCAAAGGCATGGCCGGCGCGACGCAGGGCCAGATCGAGACGATGACCGAATACGCCAAGAGCTTTGGCGCGCGCGGCCTCGCCTACATCAAGGTGGAGAACGGCGATTGGAAATCACCCATCGTAAAATTCTTCTCCGAGGCCGAGAAGACCGCACTCAAGACCAAGCTGGCCATCGAGGAAGGCGACTTGATTCTCTTCGCCGCAGACCAATGGCTCAACGCCTGCGAAATCCTCGGCAAGATTCGCCTCTACTGCGCCGACGTGCTCAAGACCCAGGGCAAGCTCAAGCTCGACCCGGCCCAGTTCAATTTCCTCTGGGTCATCGAATTCCCGCTGCTCGGCTTCGACCGCGAGCTGAATCGCTGGTATTCCAGCCACCACCCCTTCACCGCGCCCGTGACGGAGGACATCCCGCTGCTCAAGACCGACCCGAAGAAAGTCCGCGGCCAGCACTACGACATCGTGGTGAACGGCGTCGAACTCGGCGGCGGCAGCATCCGCATCCATCAACCCGCCGTGCAGAAGACCATCTTCGAGGAACTCCTCGCGATTCCGCCCGACGAAACCCAGCTCCGCTTCGGCTACATGCTGGAAGCCTTCAAGTATGGCGCACCCCCGCACGGTGGCATCGCGCTGGGCTTCGACCGCCTCATCGCCATCCTCTGCGGCACCCCGAGCATCCGCGACGTCATCGCCTTCCCGAAGACCGCCAAGGGCGTCTGCCTGATGACCGACTCGCCCAGCGGTGTTTCATCTCGTCAACTCCGCGACCTGCACATCGAAGTGAAGGCGGCGGTGAAGAAGGAGTGATGACCGAACACACTGACATGACTGGGCAGTGGTTTGGTCGTTCGCGTCCAAGCGTGGGCAAAGAATCGATTGTCGTCATAAACATCGAACCGCGGGCGCAAACAAACGCGCAAGTTCTAGGAGTTAGGCTGAGAGTGGACGACGAGCCGCAGACGCTGGGCTTCGCCCACTTCCAGCTCGATGGCAAACAGTTGAAGGGGAAGAGCGAGAATTTTCACGTCTACGATCCGAATCCACAAGTTGATGACTTCATACCACTCGAAGACTATTTCAAGAGAGCTGGAATCAAGGGTGAAGTTCCTCGCGAAACCGACTTTTCTGGTGAGTATGACGGGATCAAGTGGATCGGAACCTTTCGGAATAACCTAAATCAGTCAGGAGAATTCGAGCTTTGGAGAACATTCTACGAAGCGAGCTTCCGTAAGGCCCGTGAGCCAGTCACCGCACCTCAAGCGATAACGTGGAGCGAATTCAAGCTGCGGGTGTCCTCGCTTCAGAACCGAGGACAGATATTGTTCCGAGGTCAAAACTCAACCAACCCACTGCGCACGCTGTTCCATCGAATGAGGCGAAACAACCTGTTTCGATACCTACGCGAGGATGTAGGTCAACTTCGTCATCACATCAACGCGATCTCCCCATACTGCTACCGAAACTTCAGAGAGGACATCACTGGATTGCTGAGCTTGGCGCAGCATCATGGCTTCCCAACGCCGTTGCTGGACTGGACGCTGTCACCATACATCGCCGCATTCTTCGCGTTCGATTGTCACAAGTTAGACCAAACCGGATGGGATAAGGAAAAGGACAAGGAACCAACTCCTGCAAGAGTGTTTACCTTCGATTGGGAGAAATGGCGGAATGCAGACCGGCAGTTGGCGCAGTCACTGAAAGACCCGTGGCCTGACTTCCAATTCTTTCATCCGTCAGCCCATAACAATCCGAGATACTACCCTCAGCAGTCTGTGGCGGCCTTTTCCAACGTCGACAACATCGAGGATTTTGTCGCAGCTGTGGAGGCGAGCCACAGCACGCAGTATCTCACCAAGATAGACATTCGAGCAGACCAGCGGGGTGAGGTGGAGGACGAGCTCCGGTTCATGGGCATTACTTCAGCCACCTTGTTCCCAGGGTTCGAGGGAGCATGCAGAGCTCTTCGAGCCGAACTGTTCTGAAGCAACGCCGACTGTCGGCCTAGTTTTGGCATTCCGTTTTGTGACAGGTGAAACGCATTTCAAAGGCTGGGCCAAACCCGGCCCGGTGCCGCCGGGATTGAGCGCCGGCCTGACCGTCGCCCCGGACGAGACGCTGGACGCCATCAGCGGGCACTTCCGCCTGTTCCAATTGCGCGACGGCCACCGCTTCTCGACGGACGACATCCTCACCGCGTGGTATGGCACCACCTGGTGTCCCACGGCGCGGACGGCGCTGGATCTCGGCAGCGGCATCGGGACGGTGGGGATGATCGTGGCGTGGCGCTTGCCCGGCGCGCGGCTGGTGACGGTGGAGGCGCAGACCGCCAGCGTGGCGCTGGCCCGGAAGTCGGCGCGCTTCAACGGCGTCGAGGCCCGCTACGAGATCCGGGAGGGAGATTTCCGCAGCCCGGACGTGTTGCGCGCGGAGGAGCAGTTCGACCTCATCACGGGCAGCCCGCCGTATTTCCCACCCGGCACCGGCGTGGAGAGTGAACATCCGCAGAAGCTCGCCTGCCGCTTCGAGCTGCTCGGCACGGTGGCGGATTATTGCAGCACGGCGGCCAAGCATCTTGCGCCGGGCGGCTACTTCGCCTGCGTGTTTCCCTACGAGCCAGCGCAGTTGGCGAGGGTGGAGGCGGGGGCACGCGAGGCTGGGCTGGTCATCGTGCGCCGTCGGCCCGTGGTCTTCCGCGAGGGCGATGCGCCGCTGGTCGGCCTGTTCGGGATGATGCGCGAAACGGATTTGCCCGAGTGGTTTCGCGGCCAATCGTGGACGGAACCGGAGCTCATCATCCGCACGCGCGAAGGGAAGATTCACCCGGAATACTCAACGGTGAAGCTGGCCATCGGCTTCCCGCCCTGAGGACTTTTTCCGCGCACCGCACCGATGCCTTCGGCAACGCTGGTGGAAGGGCTTGGCGGCTCACTAATTCGGATTGTTCGTCGCGACCGCTTTTTCGCTTGCACCGTCCATGACCGAAACCCACCTTCTCGCAGTCCGTCGAAAAAAAATTTCTGCCAAACGGACTAACGACCGAGCACTCTTATGAGCGACGACAAAAAGCAGTTTCCCTACCCGGGGATTCCGACCACGTCAGACGGAGCGGGCTGCGTTGTGTGGGTGGACACCAACATCACCAACGGCGCCTGCGCTTACCCGATCACCTCCTCGACCACGATGGGGACCGGGTATCAAACCGAGGTCTCCAACGGCAAGAAGAACCTCTGGGGCGACACGATCACGTTCGTCCAGCCGGAGTCGGAGCACTCGGCGGCCTCGACGTGCGAGGGCTACGCGCTCGCGGGCGGGCGCGTGACGAATTTCACTTCCGGCCAAGGGCTCGTGCTGATGAAGGAAGTGCTCTACACCATCTCCGGCAAGCGCCTTCCCGCTGTGTTCCACATCGGGGCGCGCGCGCTCACCAGCCATTCCCTCAACGTCCACGCGGGCCACGACGACGTGATGAGCGTGGCGGACTGCGGTTGGGGAATTGTCTTTGGTCGCAACGCGCAGGAGGCGGGTGACCTCGCGCTCATCGCGCGCCGAGCGGCGGAGAATTGCGAGACGCCGTTCATGAACGTGCAGGACGGCTTCCTCACGACGCACACCATCGAGAACGTGAAGCTCCCCGAGCTGGAGTTCATGAAGGAGTTCATGGGCGACCCCACGCTCAAGCTCCGCTGCCTCTTCGACCCGAACAACCCGCTCATGTCCGGCGTGGTGCAAAATCAGGACTCCTACATGAAGGGCAAGGTCGCCCAGCGCAACGTGTATGACACGGTGCCCGCCGCCGTGCAGGAGGCGATGGACACCTTCTACGCGAACACGGGCCGTCGCTACGGGATGATTGACTGCTACCGCATGGAAGACGCCGAGTATGCCGTCGTCGGCATGGGCGGCATGATGGAGACTGCGGAGGCGGCGATTGATTACATCCGCGCGACCACGGGCGCGAAGGTCGGTGGCGTCCACGTCACTTGCTTCGCGCCGTTCCCGGCCACGCAGCTCGTCGCCGCGCTCAAGAACGTGAAGGCCCTCACCGTCGTCGAGCGCATGGACAACCCGCTTGCGCAGTCGAACCCGCTCGTGCAGGGCATCCGCGCCGCGTTCGCCGATGCCTTCACCGGCCTGAGCTATGGCTCGTTCGGCGAGTTCAAGTATCCCGCCATCACGGGCATCCCGAAGATTTACGCCTGCGTGGCGGGCCTCGGTTCGCGCGATGTTCGTGGCTGCCACTTCAACTCCATCCTCAAGAACATGATGTCGGCCAAGCCGATGGAGTTCTCCTGCGTCGGTGTGAAGCACAGGCTCGAACTCCCCGGCGCGGAAGACCCGGACCTGCGGCCCACGGGCGCGTTCTCCATGCGCGGCCACTCGGTCGGCGGCTTCGGCTCCGTCACGACGAACAAGCTAATCGCCTCGTTCGTGGGCGAGTTGTTCAACCTCCACGTCCAAGCCTACCCGAAATACGGCTCCGAGAAGAAGGGCTTGCCGACGACCTACTACCTCACCGTCGCCGACGCGCACATCCGCACGCACAGCGAGCTGGAGCACGTCGAGTTCATCCCGCTCAACGACGTGAACGCCTTCAACCTCGGCAACCCGCTCGCGGGCATCGCCGCCAACGGCAGCATCTTCATCCAGAGCGACAAGCTCGACCCGCTGGACGTGTGGAGCGCCATCCCCGCCTACGGCCAGAAAATCATCCGCAACAAGAAGCTCAAGGTCTTCTATCTCGACACGGTCAAAATCGCGCGGCAAATCGCCACCGACCCCGACCTCCAGCAGCGCATGCAAGGCGTCTGCCTCGTCGGCATCTTCATCAAGGTCACGCCCTTCGCGGGCCGCTCCGGCATGGGCGACGAGCAGGTGCTCGCGTCCGTCGAGAAATACATCCGCAAGTATTTCGGCAAGCGCGGCGAGAAGGTCGTGCAGGAAAACATCACCTGCGTCCGCCACGGCCTGACCGACGTGATGGCAATTCCCGCCGAGGTCATCGGTGGCGCGAAGGAAGTTGCCGCTGGTGAACTGGTCGCGGCGAAGTAAGTTCCCTCCGTGACTGCTGCACCTGACATGGGCCTGACGACCGCAACCATCCGACTCGTGAACGGCATTGATTCCGGGCGCGCACGGGTGGGGGAATTGGAGGAGGCCAAAATCCGCTCCGTCACAGTCGAGTCCATGGTGGACACCGGCGCGTATCTCCTCTGCATCAACGAGAACATCCGCAACCAGATTGGCGTGCCGACCATACGCCGGCACGAGGCTGAGTTTGCCGATGGCTCGTTGCGACTGGTGGACATCGTCGGCCCCATTGAAGTCACCTTCGAGAATCGCGGCACAACCTGCGAGGCGATGGTGATGCCCGGCGACTCGCAAGTGCTGCTCGGTGCCATCCCGCTCGAAGGCATGGATGTTTGCGTTGACCCGAAACGCCAGCGACTCATCGTCAACCCGCTCAACCCCTACGTAGCAAGACACGTCGTGAAATAGCTTTTTCCGGAGGACAACCGCCGGTTCTCAAACCAAAACTCAGGACAACCTGACCCAATCATGATTCAACCCACTGAAAACGTAGCTGGCGCACCCGCTGTCGCCGCCACCGCCCCCGTCGTTGACCGCTCCAACAAGCGGCCCATCACCAAGGATGTGCTCGACGTGCAGGATTTCAACGAGCGCATCGTCGGTGCTTACAACGACGGCAGCGCCGAGATGGAACTGCCCGCCGACCACAGCACCCTGCGCTCGCTCATCCCAGCAGGCACCGGCGCGCTGCGCGACTTCAGCTACATCGCCCCCGAGATTCCCCTGCTCAACAGCGCCAACTGCGTTGCATGCATGGACTGCGTCGTCGAGTGCCCGGACACCGCCATCCTCGGCAAGGCCGTCCCGAAATCCGTCCTCGAAGCCGAACTCGCCAAGATTGAAAACGTCGAGGACCGCGAGCACCTCTCCAAGCAGTTCGCCAAGACCACCAAGTTCTGGACCACCTACGAAAAGCGCGGCAAGGAACCCGCCTACTTCGGCATCTTCATTGACCCGACCAAGTGCAAGGGCTGCGCCGAGTGCGTGGACGCCTGCGGCAACCACGGCGCGCTGTCCATGTTGATGAAGGACACTGGCATCCTCAAAACCTCCCAGCGCGACTTCAACTTCTACCTCAAGCTCCCCGAGACCCCGAAGGAATACATCAACGAGAAACTCCTCAGCGACATGATGCTCGCCGAGCGCAGCCTCCTCTACGTCGGCGGCGCGGGCAGTTGCATGGGCTGCGGCGAGGCCACCGCGCTGCGCATGATGCTTGCCGCGACCGGCTTCCAATACGGCAAGGAAAGCGTCGGCATCGTCAACTCCACCGGCTGCTCCACCGTTTATGCCTCCACCTATCCCTACAACCCCTACCTCGTCCCGTGGACCAACTCGCTCTTCGAGAACGGCCCCGCCGACGCGATGGGCGTCCGCGCCCGCTGGGACCAGATGGGCTGGGGCGACAAAAAGCTCTGGGTCGTCGGCGGCGACGGCGCGATGCTCGACATCGGCTTCCAATCCCTCTCCCGCATGTTGGCCTCGGGCATGAACATCAAGGTGCTCATTCTCGACACGCAGGTTTACTCAAACACCGGCGGCCAGTCCTCGACGGCCACCTTCAAGGCGCAGAACACCAAGTTCTCCGTTCACGGCAAGGTCATCCTGGGCAAGACCGAGCGCCGCAAGGAAATCGCGCAGATTGCCATGATGCACCCGAACACGTTCGTCGCGCAGACCTCTTGCGCCATGTCGAACCACTTCTACAAGTCCATCATGGCC
>JACRKB010000075.1 GCA_016235545.1 Verrucomicrobiota bacterium
GAAACGGTTCTTTGGCCACGGATGGAACACAGATGAAACACGGATGAGGACGAGGAAAAGGCAACCTTCCAAGGAGATGAACACGCACACCAATCGGTGGTGGCGAACCCGCAGGCATCGTCAAGACAGTCGCCTGCTGTTCCGTGTTTATTCCGTGTTCCATCCGTGGCTCAACTGCATTGCTGGCTAATCCTGCTCGGCTACACGGAACGAGGGAAGGAGCAGGATTAGGATTACGAACGGGAGCAGAGCTGGCTACTTCCGTTTTCCGCCGAGGCGGTGGAGGGCGTCGCCGAGTTGGTGGAGTTTCACCCACGCGGTGCTGCCGTCCACCTGCACAGGGGTCTCGGCGTCTATGCGTCCCTCGCTGATCCAACGCAGCAGCACCGTCGCGGGCACGGGGCCGTAGTGTTTGCCGTCGCCGCCGATGATGCGGTAGTGGCGCGCGAGGTCCACAAGGCGCTTGAGGCTCGGGATGGCGTCGCTGGGGACGGGCGGCGGCTTGGCCGGCGAGGCTGCGGCGGCGAGCTGGAGTTTTTCCACCGCTGCCTTGGATGGCTCGGAGCGGACGACTTCGGCATGTGGTGCTAACTCGCCAATTTTCAGGTCAGAAATGTCCATCTCAAGAACTTTCATCCCTCCCAGCGGCAGATCACCCTTCGACTCAGGCGCAGGACGCGACGGTGTCACGGCCGGCGTCGTTTCGCCGGCGCTTGCGGCCGCGGAGTGCGCGGCGGATGTCGTGACCTCGAGCGCGAGGTAGCCGTTGACGAGCAGTTCGAGCCGGCCGGTCGCGATGTCCATGAGCGCGCCGTGGACGGGCACGCGCGGGCCGATGAGCGGGCTGGCGCGGACATGCTCGACGGCCTTGAGCACGTTCTGCCGCTCGCTGGCGAAGAGGCCGAAGTATTCCTGCAAGTTCTCCGGCAGCCGCGCGCGCGCGACGCCCAGCGCTGCGAACTTGCCGAGCAGTTCCATCGTGCCGGTCTTGCGCACAAGGCAGTCGGTGTGGCCGAGGATCAGGATTTCCCTGCCGCCCTTCACCGCGCAGGCCAGAGCGAGCGAGCGCAAGGTGCTGCTCATCGGGCTGGTGATGATGTTGCCGGCGTTGCGCAGCCAGATGAAGTGCGACTCCGGCACGCCGAGCACCTCGGGGATCAGGTGGTTGAGCCGCGCGTCAATGCACGAGAGGGCGACCAGCGGCAGGCCGTCCGCAAACTCGCCGGGCGCGAGCGGCGGAGCCTTGCCGGCGGTGGTGCGCTGGTTGGCGTCGAGGATGGCGTCGAGCAGGCGCATGGTGGTTGATTTCCTCGCGCAGTGAAGCGCAGCAGCGCGGATGCTACAACTGGAAAACCGGGACTGGCGCTGGGCGGGGCGCATCTCACTTTCCTGCAGACCGGACGCGAGTCGGTGCTTCGGGCTGAAAGCCCGGCATTCGCTAGCCTGGGGTGAAGCCCCAGGTCAACGAGGCCACGAGGAAGCCGAACGCTGTAAGCGCGTCACCTTGGAAACCGGGCGTAGGCGTGGCGGGCTTACAGCCCTCGGCACGGCCTGGCGGGGCCACCTGGGGCTGCGTTCACTACGTTCACTCCACCCCAGGCTGGCGAATGACGGGCTTTCAGCCCTGCCGACCCGGGTTGCAAGAAACTGAGATGCGCCTGTTGGTGTTTCCTTCGCGCGATGGGCGTTGCAGCGGCGGATGATTTCCCTAGTGTCACCCGTCATGATTCGGTGTTCGGCTGCAGCACACCACTGGCCCGCTCTTTTGCCCTGGGTTCATCCCACCTTGAAAATGAAGTTTTTCCTCCCTCTCCGCGCCGCGCTGGCGCTGGCCGCCTGCATCCCCACCAGCCACGGCGCGGACCACGATCTGCGCGGCCCCGCCTTCAACCTCGTGGCCGAGAATGACATGGTGGTGCGCACGGACCGACATTACACGCACGGCACCAAGTTGACCCTGCTCGGCAGCGAGGTCGCGGTGGCGCGCGAGTCGGCGGGGTTTCACTTCCCGGCCTGGCTGGCAGAACACACGCCGGACCTGGGGGCTCAGATGCATGCCGCGCGGCTGGGCGCGAGCCTGGGCCAGAGCATTTACACGCCCACGGACATCAGCACCACGGCGCTCCAGTTGAATGACCGGCCATATGCGGGCGTGCTCTACGCCTCGCTCCTTCTACAAAAGCGCGGGGCGAGCACCGGAGGCACGCCCTTGCTGGATTCGTGGCGGCTGGACCTCGGCGTCATCGGCCCCGAATCGCAGGCGGAGGATGCGCAGAACACGGTGCATCGCGTGCGCAACCTCGGCATCGCCAATGGCTGGGCCAACCAGTTGCGGACCGAACCGGCGCTGGCGCTGCGTTTCCAACGCACCTGGCACTGGCCTCAATCCGTGTCGGAGGGCTGGGGCTGGGACTTCCTGCCCGGCGCCGGCGTGAGCCTGGGCAACCTCGGCACGTATGCCGTGCTGGGCGGACAGCTGCGCGTGGGCTGGCGGCTACCGGGAGACTTCGGCGTGCAGACCATTGACGCCATCCCAGCGCCGAGCATGGGCCGCACGAGTGCGGAAGCAGCACGGCGCGGGGTCTTCGCCTTCGCGGGCGCGGAAGGCCATGCGGTCGCCTACAGCGCCTTTCTCGATGGCAACCTCTGGCGAGCGAGCCATCATGTCGTCAAGTTCCCGCTCGTCGCCGACGCGAAGTTTGGCCTCGTCTATTCCGGCAAACGCTTCGACGTGTCGATCACACAGGTCATCCGCAGCAAGGAATTTGTCGGCCAGCGCGAGATAGATGCCTACGGCGCGCTCGCCCTCTCCGTGAAGTGGGACCCTCCCGCCTCACGCCGGCAGCTCGTCCTGCCGAAGAATTGAATTGGTTCCCCGCTGTTTTCGGTGGAAGGGATGCTCCTTGGGCGCATCTCAGTTTCTTGCAAGCGGAATGGTGCGAGCGATGCAGTTGGGCCGCTCCTCCTGCTCATAATCCTGATCTTAATCCTGCTCCAGTGCGGTGAAGGGCAGGGTGAGCAGGATTAGGATCAAGATTACGAGCAGGAGCTGAACAGCCAATGCGTTGCCAGAAACTGAGATGCGCCCATGCTCCTTCGGAGCGCCAACTCCGGAGTTCGGGCTAATGGGTCCCCACTATGGCTTGGCGGCGGACTGCTTCGCAGCGGGGGCGGCGTTGGAGACTTGCGGCTTGGCCTCGGGATGCCGCGCAAGCATGGCGCGGAGCTTGGCGACGACTTCGGGCTGGTCGGCTGCCAGGTTCCTCCGCTCCAGCGGATCGGCTTCGTAATCGTAGAGTTCGAGGTCGGCATCGCTGGCGGGCGCTCCGATTTTCTTCCACTCGACGAGCCGGTGGCGCTCCGTGCGGATTGCACGGCCCATCACGGGGCCTTTGCCGGGCGCGCCGCGCGGATAGACGTGGATGGCGTGGTCCTTCGTCGGGGTGGCGGGCTCGCGGAGGGTGGGGACGAAGCTGCGGCCATCCAAGCCATCGGGCGCGGGCAGGCCGGCGAGTTCGCAGAGCGTCGGGTAAATGTCCACGGTCTCGACGAGCGAGCCGCTCTTCGCACCGGCCTTCGCTCCCGGCGCGGCGACGAGCAGCGGGATGCGCGCGGCCTGCTCGTAGTTCGTGTGCTTGCACCAGATGCCGTGGTCACCGAGATGCCAGCCGTGGTCGCCCCAGAGAACGATGATGGTGTTCGACGCGAGACCGAGTTTGTCCAACTCGGCGAGCACGCGGCCGAGCTGCGCGTCCATATAACTCACGGCGGCGTGGTAGCCGTGGATGAGCGTGCGCTGGAGGTCGTCGTTGAGCGGGCCGACGTCGGGGATGTCGCTGTATTGGCGCAGCTCGCCGCCGGACTGCGGGGCGTAGCTCGGCGCGCCCTCGGGCGCGGTGCGGACCTCGGCGAGTTTGAAACTCGCGCGGTCGTAAAGGTCCCAATACTTCTTCGGCGCGACGAACGGCAGGTGCGGCTTCACGAAACCAACGGCGAGGAAGAACGGCTCGGCAGGTTTCTCCTTCGCGGCGCGAAGGCGTTCGATGGCGTGGTCCGCGAGCGCCCCGTCGGGATAAGTGTTGTCCGGCACGTCGGCGGATTCGTAGGCGGCCCCGCGCGGCAAATCCTTCGCGGATTTATTGGAGAAGAGCGCCTCCTCACGCGTCAGGCCGGACTTCGCCTTGCTCGCCGGCAGCGCGTAGGCGACGACGTTCGCAGTCCAATACGGCGTGCTCCACGATGCGGGGTCGTTGGTGTTGCCGTGGCCGACGTGGAAGATTTTCCCCATGCCCTCGGTGCGCCAGCCGCTCTGCTTGAAGAGCTGCGGCAGCGTGATGGCACCGGGCCGCGCGCGGCGGAAATTCGTGCCGAGGTCGTAGATGCCGAGCGTCTGCGGGCGCAGGCCGGTGAGGAGGGAGTTGCGCGAGGGGGAGCAGACGGCTTGGTTGCAGAACGCGCGGCCGAACTGCACCGAGCGCGCCGCGAGCCGGTCAATGTTCGGCGACTTCACGAGCTTGTCCCCGTAGCAGCCGAGGACGGGCTTGAGGTCGTCCACACAGATGAGCAGGACGTTGGGCTTGGGCGCCGCGGCAAGCTGGCCGCAAAGAACGCAAAGGGACGCAACGAGGGCGAGGGCAAATTTCATGGCTTCGATTGATTGGTTCACTGCTATCGCTCGGCATGGGTGCGGGGACAAGCCGGACGGCAATGAAACCGCAATGGAGCGCGGACGCCTCCGTCCGAAAGCTCGGCGCTGGTTCGGCTGCGGATGTGGCGTCCGCGCTCCGCTCTCTCCGCAAGCGAGCGGTGACATCACGTCGCGGCGCCGAGGACGAGCGGGCCGCCGACGCAGAGCGACGGGTTGCCGAACGTGGTGATGGGGTGGCCCATCGCGTGGGCGAAGGCGAGCAGAAGGCGGTTGTGCGCGACCTCCGGGAGCTTGAGCGAGCGGCCCATCGCGAAGCCGGGCGCGCCGCCGACGAGCACCCACGGAATGTTTTTCAGCGTGTGCGACTTGCCCTTGCCCAGCTCGTTCGTCCACGCAATGAGCGTGTGGTCGAGCATCGAGCCGGTGCCGCCGGGTTCGGGCGTGGCGGCGAGTTTGCCGGCGAGGTAGGCGAGTTCGCCGCAGAACCACCTGTTGATTTTGGTGAGCTTCTCCTGCGAGCCGGCGTTGAGGTCCGGGTCGTGGGAGAGGCCATGGTGGCCTTCCTCGATGCCCAGCCAGCGCATCCGCGCGCTGCCGACGCTGCGGGTGAACTGAAAAGTCGCCACGCGGGTCATGTCGTTGGCCAGCGCGTTGACGAGGAGGTCCATCTGCATCCGGCTCAACTTCGGCATCTGGTCGTTTTCGTTGCTGATGCCGGCCTCGAACGCGGGCGCGGGCTGGCTCAGCTTCTGCGTCTTGTTCTCGGCCAGCTCGCGCTCCATCGCGCGGACGAATGTCTCGTGTTCCTCCAGCAGCGCGCGGTCGGCGGCGCTCACACTGGCACGCACCTTCTTCAAGTCAGCGCTCACGCCGTCGAGGATGCTCTTGAGCGTCTCCTTGTCCTTCACCTGGCCGTAGAGCTTTTCGAACACGCGATACGGGTCGTCCACGGGCGCGACGGGTTTGTTCGCGCCGGCATAAACCCAGCGCGTCCACGGGTCGGCCTGGTTCGGCACGGCCACGCCGAGTTCCAGCGAGCCAAAACGCGTGCGCGTGTCGGGCCGTGACTGGAGTGCGTTCTTGATCTCCTGGTCAATGGAGATGCCCTTGGCCCAGCCCGCAGGCGCTCCGCCGCCGCCCATGATGTTGCCGGCGAACAGCTCGATGCCCGTCAGCGCGCAGCTCATGCCGCGCATATGGCTGTCGCCGTCGCCGCCCACTTTGTTGCAGACGCCGTGCAAAGTGAGCGTGCGATCTTTGAAGGGCGCGAGCGGTTCGAGGATGGGCTTGAGCTTGAAGTTCGCGCCTTCCTCGTCGGGCCAGAACGCGGGCGGCACCGTGCCGTTCGGGCTGAACATGAGGACGAGGCGCTGCTTGTGCGGCGCGGCGGCGGCGGTGCCGAGGCTCGGCAGGCCTGCGACGAACGGGAGCGCGGCGGCGGACAGGCCGAGGTCGCGGAGGAAGTGGCGGCGGGTGTTCATTGGGATGGATTGAACCACTAAGCGGCACGGACTGGCACTAACAAGTAAAGCCAGCCAGTTCGATTCGGACTGGTGCGGGTCAGTGCAAGCAGGTGGTTCATTAAGAGTTTCGGCTCACTGTTTGATGCCGTGCAGCGCTGACACCTTCACGATGTCTGCAACCAGCTTCTGGATGTTGAACTCACTGCCAGCGAAGTCGGCGTGCAGTTGTTTCATCGTCTCCTTGCCGTAGGCGTCGGGCGACTGCTTCACAATGTGGTGGAAGAGCTGTTCCGCAAAGCCGCGCTGGGCGATCTCGTTCGCGGCGGCGTGTTCGGCCACGTCACGCGCGCCGTTGAAGCGGATGGTCTTGCCGTCGGCGGTGGGATACTCGCTCGTCGCGTTGACGGGCTTGCCGTTCTCGTTCAGCCGATAGCGCCCGACCGCGTCGTAGTTCTCCAGACTGAAGCCCAGCGGGTTGATGATGACATGGCAGCCCTGGCAGTTTGCCGGGCGCGTCAGCTCGCTGACCTTCTCGCGCATCGTGAGTGTGGGGCTGAATTTGTTGTCCATGAACTCGATGGCCATCGGCGGCGGCTTGAGCGTGCGGCCGAGCACATTGCGCGTCAGGAACACGCCACGATGAATGGGCGAGCTGGACCGGTAGTAGGCGAACATCGTCAGCAGATACGGATGCGTCAGCACGCCCGCGCGCTGCTTCGCGTCGAAGCTCACCTTCGTGAAGCCATCGCCTGCGCCTCTCTCCACGCCATAGAACTTCGCCAGCCGCTCGTTCAGGAAGAGATAATCCGCGAGCAGCAGCTTCCGGTAATCCGCGCCCTCGTTCCAAACGACGTTCTCGATGAACAACTCCAGCGATGTGCGCAGGTCGGCCAGCAGCGCGTCGTTGAAGCCGGGGAAAGTCTTCGGGTCGCGCGACACGTCGGTCGCCTCATCCATCATCAGCCACTCGTGGAAGAACGCGCGCAGCTTCGCGCGGGCGCGCGGGTCGGCGAGCATCCGCCTGGTCTGCTGGACAACCTGCTCTGACGTGCGCAACTGCCCGGCGGCAGCGGCTTTCGTCAGCTCGTCGTCCGGCAGCGAATCCCACAGCCCGAATGAAAGCCGCGACGCGATGGTGAAATCGTCCGGCGTCGCGCCGCCCAGCTCGGGATACAGGAAGCGCGGCGACTTGAGCACGAGCAGGACGACGCGCTTGATGGCCACGTCCACATCCTTCGCGGCGGCGAACTGCGCGTCCACGAACGTCTGCTTTTGCTCCTCGGTCAGCGGCCGGCGGAACGCGCGCTCCGCGAACAGCCGCGCGAACGCCTTCGCCTTCTCCGCGCGGTCCGCCGCGCCTTTCTGCGTGCGCGCGAGTTCGTTGAGCTTCGTGACGACGTGGCTCGCCGCCTCGACCGCCGCAGCGGTCGCGGATTCGTCCCACGCCTTCGAGACAGCGATGCCGCGCTCGTAGCCCGCGCTGCCGTCGTCGGCGGGGAACACGGTGGCAGCGACGAACGTCTCCACCGTGCCCTGCGGCGCGAGGTTGCGCGCGGGGATGACTTCGCGCGGACGGCCGGGGGGCTTCCATTCCAGCGAGACGGAAGCCGTCTTGTCTTTGTATTTGAAAAACTCCAGCCGCAGCGGATACGCGCGTCCCCCGAGCAACGAGATGACGCCCCTATGCTCCGAAAGCGTCCGCGAGCTGACCCAGCCGTCAATGAGCTTGGCGTCCATGTCGTTGACCCAAAGCCGCACGCCATTCTCGGACTTCACGGTGAACTCGTATTCGCCCGTCGCCTCCGCGATCACCGAACCGCTCCACGTCATCGAGAACTCCTCGACCCCCAGCTTGCCGGGCAGCGGGCTGGCGTCCTTCCAGTCGAACGCGACCTGTGCGTCAGTGCGGGCGAGCATCTTCTTGTCATTCCGGGTTTGGCGCGCGTTGTAGTAATTCGCCGCGAGACCGCCGGCCTCCTTCACCCCGCCGCGTCCCCTGAAACTGCCGACGAGGTCCGCGAGCGCGTTCTGATGCTGCGGCACGGTGAGCCGCGAAAGCTCGACGCGCGCCGGCTTGAGCCGGGCCTTCGCCGCCGGCGAGTAGAACGCGTCGAAGATGTAGGCCGCGACCTTGTCCGCATCCGATCCTTTGCAAGTGCCAGGCTTGTCCTCCGGCATCGTGCGCGCGATGAGCTTGGCCAGCGACGCGACCGACTTGTCACCCGAGAGCGCCTCGTCGTGCTTGCCTGCGGCGCCCTGGCCGGTCTCGCCGTGACAGCGCGAGCACATCGCGACATAGATTTCCTGCCCGGTGCGCGCTGACTTCCTGACCCTCGGCTCCGTCTGCTGGCAGCCGGCCCAGGCAGCCAGCACCACGACGGCGACCCAACCGCACTTTTTGAAAGCAATCATGCGAGGGACTCTGACGCACTGGGGAGGTTCGGGATTCTCCCTTCGTTCGTTGGTGGATGAAGGGGCTGGCATGCTCGTAATCCCGCGCCAGCGCGGGGAACGGGAGGAGGATCAGGATTACGAGCAGGAGCGGAACAGCCTCGTTGCAACAAGCAGAGATGGACAAACCCCCGCGTTGTCAGGCGTGGTTCGGCAATGGCACACTCCGCGCGTGTCAGCTGAAAAAATCCGCGTCGCCGTCATCGGCACCGGCTCGCTGGGCAAGGAACACGCCCGGCTCTACGCCGAACTCGCACGCACCACTGCGGTGGAATTCGCCGGCGTCTTTGATGCGAACCCCGAGGCCGCGCGCAAGCACGCCGCCGCACATGGCACACGGGCCTTCGCCTCCATTGCCGAGGCCGCCGCCGCGAGCGATGCCTTGAGCATCGTCACGCCCACTACGACGCACTTCGACATCGCCAGGACGCTGCTGGAGCTGGGCCGCCACGTCCTCGTTGAGAAGCCGATGACCGAGCGGTCCGACCAGGCGGCGGAGCTGGTGAAGCTGGCTCACGACCGCGCGCTGGTGTTGCAAGTCGGCCACGTCGAGCGGTTCAACCCAGTTTTCAGCTACCTCGAATCCGCCGCGCCCGAGCCGCGTTTCATCGAGTGCCACCGCCTCTCGCCCTTCCCCGCGCGCAGCACGGACATCGGCGTGGTGCTCGACCTGATGATTCACGACCTCGATGTGGTTCTGGCGTTTGTGAAATCGCCGCTGATGAGCGTGGACGCGGTCGGGATTCCGGTCCTGAGCAAGTCCGAGGACATCGCGAACGCGCGGCTGCGCTTCGCCAACGGCTGCGTGGCGAACCTCACCGCCAGCCGCATCAGCCCCGAGCGGCTGCGGAAAATCCGCGTGTTCAGCGGCGGCGCGCAGCCCAGCTACATCTCGCTGGATTACCGCGAGCAGAAAGGCTTCATCTTCCGGCTTGCCCGCGATGGCGAGTCGGAAAGCTCGCTGTTCAAGAAGCTGCTCGCCGCGAGTGACTCCACCATCGTGAGCGAGTTCGCCGGCAAGAAAATCGTGCGCGAGCCGGTGCCCATCGCGAAGGACGAGCCGCTCAAGCTGGAGCTGGCGCACTTCGTCGAGTGCGTGCGCGAGCGGCGCACGCCCAAGGTCAGCGGCGCATCCGCCAAGCACGCGCTGGACGTGGCGTTTGAAATCACCAGGCAGATCGGGGCAGGCAAAGCCACGCCTTGAATCGCGCGATGCAAAGCCTACACTCACCATCGAAATGAGCACCGCTGTTCTTGCCAAGCCATCCGCCCGTCGCGCCAAACCTGCGGCCAAGCCGGCCGTGCTGCGCTTGCTCGAAACCTGGAGCCGCGAGAGCGACTACGACTCGCGCGCGTGGCCGCGCGTGCGCCGCTCACTGGCGGTCAATCGCCTTTCTGCGCGCCCTGCCCTGAATGAGTAAGCCGTGGGTTCTCGACACTGGTCCGCTGGGCAGGCTGACGCATCCCTCTCCCAATGCGGAGATCGTCGGCTGGCTGGAAGGCCAGCTTGCGCGCGGAGTGTCCGTGATGATTCCCGAAATCGCTGACTACGAACTGCGGCGGAACCTGCTGATCGAGGGACTGACCCGTTCCATCGCCCGCCTGGACAAGTTGAAGACTGTGCTTCCCTACGTTCCGCTGACCACGGACATGATGCTCCAGGCGGCGGAGCTTTGGGCGAAGGCACGCCAGCGCGGCCATGTCACCGCCGACCGACAGGCGCTGGATGGCGATGTGATTCTCGCGGCACAGGCGGCTGCGGTCGGGGGCCGGGTCGCAACCGAAAACCTCGGCCATCTGGCGCGCTTGGTGGAGGCGCACGATTGGCGAATCGCCGAGGCGGAAGAGGAGTGAAGCCGCCTGTTCAAGCTGTCGTTGTCGGTGGAGGCGCTGCCGGTTTCTTCGGAGCCATCACGTGTGCGGAGGCGTTGCAAGGGCGCGGGGCGGTGACGATTTTAGAACGCGGGGCGAATGTCTTGCAGAAGGTCAAAATCTCCGGCGGCGGGCGGTGCAACGTGACGCACTCCTGCTTCGAGCCGAAGGAGCTGGCCAAGCGGTATCCGCGCGGCGGGCCGGCGCTCATCGGGGCGTTTCATCGGTTTCAGGCGGCGGACACGGTGAAGTGGTTTGAGGCGCGCGGGGTGGAGCTGAAGACGGAGCCAGACGGGCGGATGTTCCCGACGACGGACCAGTCGCAGACAATCATCACCTGCCTGACGAACGCGGCGAGGGCGGCAGGGGTGGAGTTGCGCACTGGCTGCGGGGTGGAGCGGGTGGAACGGCGCAGTGAGGGAGGTTTCAGACTTCATTTGTCTGCCGGCGCAAGCACTCCCTCACCCCGGCCCTCTCCCCCGATGGGGGAGCGGGAGAAGAGGGCGACGGGCGCAGTCGAAGTTGGCAGGAGACGAGGTGACGAGTCTCACTTGTTTCGGGAAGACAATCAGAGACTTCTCACGTCGTCTCCTACGACGATTGACTGCGACGTGCTGCTGTTGGCCACAGGGGGAGCAAAGGCAGCCGATGTGTTGGCGGCGTCGCTCGGGCACACAATTGAGCCGCCGGTGCCGTCGCTGTTCACATTTCACATCGAAGACAAGCGGCTCGAAGGCTTGTCCGGCCTCGCGGTGGAACGCGCGACGGTGAGCGTGGCGTGGACGAAACTGAAGGAAACCGGGCCGGTGCTGATCACGCACTGGGGCTTGAGCGGGCCGGGGATTCTCCGGCTGTCGGCGTGGGGCGCGAGAGAGCTGGCGGCGTTCGACTACAGGTTTGCGCTGCGCGTGAACTGGCTGCCGGACCACAACTTCGAGAGCGTCATCTCGCTCGCGCAGGCGCAGCGCGGGCTGACCGGGGCGAAGCGAGTGCAGAACGTGTCGCTGGGCGGGCTGCCGTCGCGGCTTTGGGAGCGGCTTGTGGCGACGGCGGGGATCGCGGAGCAGACGCAGTGGGCGGGACTGAACAAGGCGCAGTTGCACACGCTGGCGCGGCTGCTGGTGGAGTCAGAGTTCACCGTGACGGGCAAGAGCATGAACAAGGAGGAGTTCGTGACGTGCGGCGGGGTGCGGCTGGCGGAGGTGGATTTCAAGACGATGGCGAGCCGCGTCTGCCCCGGCTTGTATTTCGCGGGCGAGCTTCTGGACATTGACGGCATCACGGGCGGCTTCAACTTCCAGGCCGCGTGGACTACGGGCTGGCTGGCGGGCAGCGCGATGGCGGAGCGCCTCGCGTCGAAACAAGTCTGAGCGCATGGCTGAGACGAACATCATGGTGATTGCCGGCGAGCCGAGCGGCGACGCGCTGGCGGCGGAACTGGTGCAGGCGTTGCGTGCGGAGGCGGAGTTTCACTGCCATCCCGCGAAGCCTGATCTGCGCTTCTTCGGCGCGGGCGGGCCGAAGATGGCGGCGGCGGGCGTGGAGCTGGCGGTGGACATGACGCAGCACGCGGTCATCGGGCTGTGGGAGGTCATCAAGAGCTACGGCAAGTTTCGCCGCATCTTCCATGAGCTGCTCGACCTCGCCGAGCAGCGCCGGCCCGACCTGCTTGTCTGCGTGGACTTCTCCGGGTTCAACCGCCGCTTCGCGCACGCGCTGCGGGCGAAGGCCGCCAAGTCGGGTGGCCAGTGGAATCCGAGAATCGTGCAATATGTCTCGCCGCAGGTCTGGGCCTCGCGTCCGGGCCGCGCGACGAAGATGGCGGAGGACTATGATTTGCTTCTCACCATCTTCCCGTTCGAGAAGGACTGGTATGCGCAACGCGCGCCGAGCCTGAAGGTCGAGTTCGTCGGGCATCCGATGCTGGACCGGTTTGAAGTTCAAAGTTCCAAGTTCAAAGTTCAAAGTTCCGGGTCGTTGCCGGAAGTGCTGCTGCTGCCCGGCAGCCGGGCGGGCGAACTAAAGCGGCACCTGCCGGTGATGGTGGACGCGGCGAAGCAGATTGCCGCCGGGATGGACGTGACCTTCCGCATGGTGCTGCCGAGCGAGGAGCTTGCGCCGTTGGTGTTCTTGGAATTTGTTCGCCGACTTGGACTCAGGGTGCGGCTGGTCGGTCCGCCGAATGCCAAGGACGCGACACATTATGCGCAGCAGTTGATTCCCCAATTCCAAATCCAAGTCGGCCACCTCGATGCCGCCCTGCGCTCCGCCACCATCGCCATCGCTTCCACCGGCACGGTCACGATGGAGTGCGCGCTCTTCAACGTGCCGACCGTCGCGCTCTACAAGACCTCGTGGAGCACCTACCAGATCGGGAAGCGCATCGTCACGGTGAAGTTCCTCGCGATGCCGAACCTGCTGGCGGACGAGATGGTCTTCCCGGAGTTCGTGCAGGACGCGGCCACGGGGGAAAAAATCGCCGAGGCCGCCGTGGACTTGCTGAGGCATCCATCCGCGCGCGGGGAAATCCAGTCCAAGCTCGGCGACATCATTGCCTCGCTGGGTGCTGCCGGCGCAAACGTGCGCGCAGCCAAGGCCGTGTGGAGTCTGCTGGGGCGGGGGGATAGGGGATCGGAGTCAGCCAAAGTCGCCGCCCGCTGACCGCTGTCTCCTCACACCGGGCGTTTCGGGGTGAACGCTGCGATGCGCGCCTTCGCCTCGGACATTTGCTCGCCAGTGAGCGCGCCGGTGAGCTTGTCGCGCTCCATGCCGGCGTCCTTGTCACCCGCCCGGGCGGCGAGGAAAAACCAGCGGTAGGCGCGGGTAAGGTCCAGCGGCACGCCCTTCCCCTCCAGGTAGCAGCGCCCCAACTGGACCTGCGCTGGCTGATGTCCTTGGTCAGCAGCGCGGCGGAACCACTTGGCCCCCTCGGTGGGATTGGGCGGGACGCCCAGCCCGGCCATGTGGCGGCGGCCCAGCTCGAACTGGGCCTGCGCATGGAACTGCTCCGCAGCCTGCTGGAGCCAGCTCGCGGCCTCGACAAAGTTTTCCGCCATGCCGCTGCCGTCGGAATGCAGCAGCGCGAGATAATACATGGCGTCCAGGTGGCCCTGATCCGCCGCCGCCCGATACCACCGGCCCGCCTCGCGAAACTCCGCCTTTTTCTCGGCCTTCTTGTGCAGCTCACGCGCCAGGCGGTGCATCGCGTTGACCTCGCCCTGCTCGGCGGCCTTGTGAAGCCACTTCACCGCGCGCGCGCGGTCCTGCAGCACGCCTTCGCCCCGCGCGTAGGCCAGGCCAAGGCTGTATTCAGCGTCCGGGTAGCCTTGCTCTGCGGCCAGACGGAACCAGCGCGCGGCCTCCTCCAAATCCTTCGGCACGCCCTCGCCCTTGCGGAAGCTCAGGCCGAGATTGTTCTGCGCCCCCGCATGGCCCTGCTCGGCGGCCTTGCGATACCAGAGGTCTGCCTGCGCGGCATCGCGCGGCACTCCGGTCCCTTCATCGTAGCAGAGGCCCAGCGCGTTCTGCGCCTCCGCGTGGCCCTGCTCGGCAGCGCGGCGAAACCACTCCACCGCCTCTTCGTGATTGGGCGCAGTGCCGTGGCCGGTGCCCAGCCGCAGCGCCAGTTGATACTGCGCCTCGGCATCACCGGCTCCGGCGCGCTGGCGGAGCTGGACAATGTCCTTCTGAGCCGCGCGCTGAAACAGCTTCCCAAACCAAGGGGACTTCATGGGGCAAAAATAGGAATCAGCACCGTTGAAGACAAGCGCCCAGTTGCGCGGAGAGAAGTCAGTTGCACGGCGCGGGAGTGTGCTCCACCTGCACGGGCTGGACACGCCGCCGCTGATACCACGCGATGGCCATCAAGTCGTGCAGGCCGCGGCCCAGGCGGTTCCACACACCATACTTCGAGACGCCGGCGACGCGCGGGCGGTGGCTCACCGGCACCTCGCGCACGCGGAAGCCGCCGCCCGCCACGAGAATCGGCAGGAAACGATGCAGCCCGTTGAAGCCGAACACGCCCGCCAGCGCCGTGCGGCGGAACACCCTCAACGCGCAGCCCGTGTCGCGAAACTCGGCACCCAGCGCCGCGCTCCTGGCCGCGCGAGCGAGGCGCGAGGAGAGCCGGCGCACGAATGTGTCCTGCCGGTTCTGCCGCCAGCCGCACGCAAAATCACACGACTCAAGCTCCTTCAACAGGCGCGGCAGGTCAGCGGGGTCGTTCTGCAAATCCCCGTCCAGCGTGGCCAGCAGCGGGCGGCTCGTGTGCTGGATGCCCGTCCACAACGCCGCGCTCTGTCCTGCGTTGCGCGTGTGGCGCACGCCGCGCACGCGCGGGTCCGCACGCGCCGCCTCGCACACCTTCTCCCACGTCGCGTCGCGGCTGCCGTCGTCCACGAAGACCAGCTCCCAATCGTTGGGCACAGCCGCGAAAGCAGCCGCCACCTCACGGGCCATTGGAATCACGTTCCCCGTCTCCTCGAAGACGGGGACGATGATGGAAATCGGGTCCGGCACGGCGCAAGGCTAGCGGGCACACGCGCGCCAGCAAAGCGAATAGGAGAACGACGGACGGAACTTATAAGGAGAGCAGGAAGGCAGGAGGAATTCCCCGCCGCCGCCCTTTTCCTGCTCTCCTGCTCTCCTTATAAAACTCCTCGTCCGTGTCAGTGCACGCCCTGTCGCACCAGCACCTCTGCAATCTGCACGGCGTTGAGCGCAGCGCCCTTGAGGAGCTGATCGCCGCAGACCCAGAAGCAGAGGCCGTTCTCCAGCGCGCAGTCCAGGCGGAGCCGGCCCACCTCGCAGTTGTATTTCTCGGCGGCGAAGAGAGGCATCGGATAAACCTTCATCGCCGGGTCATCCACCACGTCGAGGCCGTGAGCCTGCCTCAGCACGGCCCGCGCGGCTTCGAGAGTCACTGGCTTCTCAAACTCTGCGCTCACCGCCACCGAGTGCGCGCGATACACCGGCACGCGCACGCACGTGACGCTGGCACGGAACTTCGGGTGGTGCATGATTTTGCGGCCCTCGTTCTCCAGCTTCATCTCCTCCTTCGTGTAGCCGGTGTCGAGGAACGAGTCCACATGCGGCAGGACGTTGAAGGCAATCTGGTGCGGATAGACTTCCTTGGTGACGGGCTGCTTCCGCACGATCTGGTCCACCTGGCGCTCCAGCTCCTCGAGGGCCTTCGCGCCCGTGCCCGAAACGGCCTGGTAGCTCGATGCGAAGATGCGCGTGACGCCGAACGCCTGATGCAGCGGATACAGCGCCATGAGCGTGATCGCTGTCGTGCAGTTCGGATTGGCGATGATGCCTTGATGCCGCGCGCAGTCGCCGGCGTTGATCTCCGGCACGACGAGCGGGACGGCCGGGTCTTGCCGGAACACGCTGGAGTTGTCCACCACCACGCAGCCGGCCTTCACCGCGATGGGCGCGAACTCCTTCGAGATGGCTCCGCCTGCGCTGAAGAGCGCGATGTCCACGCCCGCGAACGAATCCTTCGTCAGCTCGGTGATGGCGATGTCCTGCCCGCGGAACTGGAGCGACTTGCCGACGGAGCGCGCAGAGGCCAGCAAGGTGAGCTTGCCCACGGGAAAATTCCGCTTCTCGAGCGTCTTGACCATCTCGACGCCTACCGCGCCTGTCGCGCCGACCACTGCCACATGAGGGATTTTGTTCATACAAAAGGCCGCGCACTATAACGGTGAGCTAAGAGCTGTCAAATGTGCCGGCGGCCGCCCCAACACTGCGGGTGGCTGTCAATAAATTGGCCTTGAGAGCAGCGAAAAGCCTGCGATGCTTCGTCGTTCATAGACAATGCGTGAGCCACCGATGAATCCGAACCCAGCCGCAAACCCATCTGTAGCCCTGCAAGCCTCACCGCCGGCTTCACCCACGCGCATCCTCGTCGTGGACGACAACGAGGCCATCCGCGCGTTTCTCTCGCATTTCTTCAGGCTGGAGGAACTGCCGGTGGAAATGTTCAGCTCCCCATATGCCGCATTGGAGCGGTTTCTGGCAGCGCCGCAGGATTACTCCATGCTGCTGACGGACTGCGAGATGCCCGGCATGAGCGGATTGGAGCTGGCGAACCGCATCCGCAGGGCACGGGCCGACCTGCCGATGGTCCTCTTCTCCACGTCGGTCACTGTGCTCGGGCCCAAGCAGTTCCTTTCAGCGGGATTTGCTGCGGCGCTGCCCAAGCCTGTCGCGCTGGAGAAGCTCCGCGCGGCCATCCGGGGCGTGCTGGACACCGACGTTTCTCCCGCTTCTGACACACAGCCACAGCTTTGCACGACGCCGGCTTGAGCCTCCAAGCTCTCCGCAGTTGCAACGCGGCATCCCCCGCCTAAAGTCCGGCCCAATGCTGACTGTCCTGGACTCCGTAGAAACTGCCCTCGCCGACCTGCGCCGGGGAAAAATGGTCATCGTGGTGGACGACGCCGACCGCGAGAACGAGGGCGACCTCGTCATGGCCGCCGATCATGCCACTCCGGCGGCGATCAACTTCATGGCGAAGTTCGGGCGGGGACTCATCTGCGTGCCCACCACCGGCGACCGCCTCAAGCAGCTCGGAGTCGAGCGCATGGTCACGCAGAACCGCGAGACCTTCAAAACTGACTTCCAGGTCAGCGTGGACGCCGCCAGCGGCGTCAGCACCGGCATCAGCGCCGCCGACCGCGCCAAGACCATCCAAGTCATGGCTGACCCGACCGCCGTGGCCGAGGATCTCGTCCAGCCCGGCCACATCTTCCCGCTCCGAGCCAAGTCCGGCGGCGTCCTCCAGCGCGCCGGCCACACCGAGGCCGCCGTGGACCTCGCACGCATGGCCGGCTGCCGGCCCATCGGCGTCATCTGCGAAGTCATGTCCGACGACGGCACGATGGCACGGCTGCCCGAGCTGCGGAAATTCGCCCGCAAGCACAAGCTCAAGATCTGCTCCATCGCCGACCTCATCAGCTACCGGCGCGCACGGGAGAAACTCGTCGAGCGCATCGAGGTTGTGAAGATGCCGACAGACTACGGCGACTTCGACCTGCACCTCTACCGCTCGCACACGGACGGCGAGCACCATATCGCGCTCGTGAAGGGCGACGTCGCACATGGCGAGCGCGTCCTCGTGCGCGTCCACAGTGAATGCCTCACCGGCGACGTCTTCGGCTCGCGCCGCTGCGATTGCGGCCCGCAGCTCCAGCAAGCCATGCGGCAGGTCGCGAAGGCGGGCTGCGGCGTCATCCTCTACATGAGGCAGGAAGGCCGTGGCATTGGCCTTGGGCCGAAGATCAAGGCCTACAAACTTCAGGAGAAGGGCCTCGACACCGTGGAGGCCAACCAGAAGCTCGGCTTCGCGATGGACCTGCGCGAATACGGACTCGGCGCGCAAATCCTCTGTGACCTCGGCCTCAAGACCATCCGCCTGCTCACGAACAACCCGAAGAAAATCGTCGGCCTCGGCGGCTACGGGCTGGAAATCGTCGAGCAGGTCCCCATCCGCGTGAAGCCCAACCCGCACAACGAGCGGTATCTGAAGACCAAGCGGGAAAAGCTCGGCCACCTGCTGTGAGGAGCGGGCAGGCGCGGGAGCTGCACAAGGGACAAGAAGATTTCAGTAGAGTAGGCAGGTGCGGGAGGCCGAACTGAAGACCGTAGTTGTCATCGCCCACCTTCACGCACCTGCCTACTCTACTCATTTGAGCCACGGATGGAACACGGAACAGCGGGCGACTGTCTTGACGATGCCTGCCGCGTTACCCACCGTTTGGTGTGCGTGTTCGTCTCCTTGGAAGGTTGCCTTTTCCTCGTCCCCATCCGTGTTTCGTCTGTGTTCCATCCGTGGCTCAACTGCATGGTTCCGGCTTCACCCAAGTTCTGAAATTGGAGTGGAGGGTCAGGCTGGAAGAGCTGACCTGCTTTGATCGAGGGCAGCATCAAGCCCCAGAACAACCCGAGCCAGTGGCTCAAGTGGCTCGGCACTATCACGACCGAGCCGAACTCAACGCTCAGTCCACCCAAGCCGATGGAGTCGATCGTGAACTTCCCAACCGCAACAGCGAGCAGGGCCAAGCCAGCCCCCCGCTCTCGCCCGCCTGTTTGGAACCAACACAACGCAAGCCGGCCCAGCAGGAGCGCATTCAGCCCCGAAAGTCCGCCATAGCGCGCAAGCCAGGCATCGCAGATGCACAAGCTCGCGCTCAAGCCCGCTCCGCCAACAAACAACACCCGCGCAAAACAGCATTCACCCGCGCGACGAAGCGCACCAACCAGCAACACAAAGACCAGCGCGTCCACAAGCAGATGACGCACTGAGAAATGCGCGAGATGCCCCGTCCAGAGCCGCCACACTTCGCCGGCAGCCAGCGCATCTCGGTCCAGCACGCACCACGCGTGGAAGTTTGGATGAACGGTCGCCAGCGCGGCCAGCACGAGAAGACCGACGAGTCCGTGCCGGCGGCTTGCAGCCGCCGGCAGGACCGCAACTCCATGCGTCGCGCCAACTTGCTCATTGTAGGTTTTCATTCGTGCAAGCCAGTGCCGGTTGGCGGTTCAGAACCAGTCTTCATCGCGGTTGGCATTCCGCTCTCACGCGCGCGGGCGTTGCAACAGCATCCCCAGCAGCACCACGCCCCCCAGCAGGCCCGCGTGCTCCCAGCCGAACGCCCCGCCGCCGGTGTAACCGGCGGAGCGCACGATGCGCGCGGTCTCGGGCCGCTCCTTGATCCGCTGCTGGAACGTGGCGAGTTCGAGTTCCAGATTTGCAATCATGTTGGTCGAGGCCTGCGTGAAGCCCAGGTCGCTCTTCACCCGCAGGCGATCATCGGTGCGGATGGGCGTGGCCAACCCCTGCGACTTGCTCGTGCCCGGCGCGCGGAAAAGCATCTGCCGGCTGGCGATGTCGAACACCGCCGCGTCCACCATCGTGTGCGTGCGGTTCGCCTCGGCGGGAATCAAGTAGGCACCCACGATGGTCCAGTAGAGCACCGACAACTCGGTGCTCTCCGAGGTCTGCAACTGGTCGAAGGACAGCAGCGCGACCACGTCCACGCCCAGCAATGCCTTCAGTTGATCCAGATTCTCAAATCCGCCACCCGGCGTCAGATAGGCAGTGGGAATCGTCTGGATGGAACTGATGAACGGATATTTTTTGAAATGAGGGATGACCTCCTCTGCCAGCTCCTTGCGGCGCGCCTCCGTCAGCACCGGGTCCTGCCGGCGATACTGGTCCTTGGCGCCCGTGGATTCCGGCACCCAGGCGATGCCGACCTTCAGCGGCAACGTGAGCGTCGGCACCGAAGGCTTCGTCGGGCGGTCGTGGTTTCCGCGCGGGTAGAGATAATCCACGAGGCTGGAGTTGTGCCGCTTGCGCGTGCCCCCGTCGAAGGCATGGCAGCCGGCGGCGAACAGCGCGACGGCCGCCAGCAACGCGGCCAGCGGCAGATGCAGGCAAGAGGACGAGGAGGTTTGTGGCGACGGATTTGTTTTCATGC
>JACRKB010000076.1 GCA_016235545.1 Verrucomicrobiota bacterium
CGCGGCAGGGGGGGGTGAAATTTGGCGATGCCCGGCTCACAGGCGTGCGGGATGACGGTGGGGTTTTGGCGCGGGGCGTGGAGGACGATGTCAGCGGCGAGCAAGCCGAGGATGACCCACTCCGGCTTGAAGCGCGACGCAGGGACGGACTTTGGTCCACGGGTCAGCAGCACGGGCAACAGGGCCAGCAACATAAGCGCGACAAAGGCCTGGCTGGAAACAGTGGGCCAGGTGGCGGAGGTCTTCTCCATCGAAGCCCAGTAGAGAACTACTCCGCAGGCAGCGAGCAATCCGAGCACAACCCTCGTGAACGGCTGGAGCCACGGCAGGCGCGGATCGTCATTCGGATGCCTCGCAAGTTGCTCGGTGGTTTGCTCTGGCTGGCGCAGTGACACGAGGCCGAAGGCAGCAAGGAACGGCAGCACCATCAGCGGCAGCAGCACATACTTGATGGGGAAGCGGATGAAGCCGAGTGGAGGACAAATGGTTTTCAGCCAGTCGAGGAGAAGCGCGTTCTTCCCCATCGCGAGCCAGACGCCGAGCACAGCGACGAGCGCGAGCAGCCACACGCGCGGCTCGCGTCGCCGCCACACGGCGAGCGCGGCCAGCGCCAGCACGCCGAGGCCGGGGTAGTAGCTGGAGGTCCACTGCTGGTCGAGGTGTGTGAAAACGCCGTTGCGGTCCGGGGTCATCTTGAAGAGCGGCACAAAAAAATTCGCCCATCCGGTGAGCGGCATGGTGTCGTGCCCTGCATCAAACGCAGCGGACCGGTGCGATTGCTGGAGGAGATCGAGGAAGGGGAGGAGTTGGGCGGCGGAGAGGAGGGTGACGAGGGCGGCGAGGGCGGCGAGCCGGTAGCAGGGAGTGAGTAGTGAATAGTAATTAGTGATTAGTGGGTGGTTGGGCACGCGGGAGAGCGCTGCGCCATTCTCCACGCTTCGGTTTCGCACTCCGACAAGCGCCAACGGCAACACCAAGAGCCAGGTGAACAAGATGATTTCCGGCGCGCCCGCGAGCATCTGCATCGCGCCGACGAGTGTGGCGAGGACGAGGGTTCTTCCGCCTTCCTTGCACGCTCGCTCCACCAGCAGCCAGAGCCACGGCGCCCACGCGAGTGCGGCGACATTGTTCGGCCACATGACGGCGTGAAGGGTGAAGCCGTTGAAGGCAAAGGCCAGGCCGGCGACGCTCGCGGCGAAGCGGTTGCCGGTCCAGTGGTGCGCGAGGCGATACGCGCCCGCGCCCGCCACCAGCAGGTGCGCGAGGCTGAACCAGCCCAGCGCCCACGGCATCGGGCCAAGCAGGTAGATGAGCGCGCCGGGGTAGAGGCATATGGTGTTCCACTGCGCGAGAAACGGGAGGCCGCAGGAGTTGTATGGATTCCACAGAGGAATTTCGCCGCGCCAGAAACACTCGCGTTGATAGTGCGCGAGCGGGTAGGCGAAGTGCCCGAAGTCGCGGTAGTAAAACGTGTGGCTGCCGAGGATGACCTCCGGAAACGCGGCCAGGAGGCACAGCGCCAGCAGCACGAGGAAGCGGCCGGGAGTGAACCATTCATCCGCGAGCGCGGCGGGAGGGTTCACGCTTTGAGTCATCGCGGGAATTGTTGCGGACAGGCTGGACGGCCCAAAGGAAAAACTGCGCCAGATTTCGACCTTCCGCAGGGCGCGGGGCGAGGCTACGTTTTCACCGCACTCACCAACACCGTCCGAACATCGCACTCGCATGGACGCAAAACATTACGACCTCGTGGTCATTGGCTCCGGTCCCGCTGGCGAGAAGGGCGCGGCGCAGGCGGCCTACTTCGGCAAGCGGGTCGCGCTCATCGAGAAGGAGCCGGTGCTCGGCGGCGCGGCGGCGAACACCGGCACGCTGCCGTCCAAGACGCTCCGCGAGACGGCGCTCTACCTCTCCGGTTTCCGCCAGCGCGGCTTGCACGCGGTGCATTTCCAGATGAAGGAGCAGCTCACCCCGCGCGACTTCCTCTATCGCGAGCGGCTCGTCGTGCAGTCCGAGCGCACGCGCATCGTGGACAATCTCAAGCGCCATGGCATTGACCTCTACACGGGCTTCGCGTCGTTCGTGGACGCGCACACGGTCGCGGTCACGCCACGCCACTCGCCGCCGGCGCACTTGCACGCGGAGAAGGTGCTCATCGCCACCGGCTCTCACCCGTTTCATCCGGCGAACTTTCCGTTTCACGACTCGCGCGTGTATGACTCGGACACCATCCTGAACATCCGCGAAATCCCGGCGACGATGCTCGTGGCGGGCGGCGGCGTCATCGGCTGCGAATACGCCTGCATGTTCGCGGCGCTGGGCATCAAGGTCACGCTCGTTGAGGGCCGCGACCGGCTGCTCGGCTTCATTGACGCCGAGGTGTCGCACGCGCTGGCGGACGGGATGCGCGCGATGGGCGTGGAGTTTTACATGAACGACGGCATCGAGCAGATCGAGACCGGCGACGTGATCAGCGCGAAGCTCAAGTCCGGCAAGGTGATCAAGACGCATTCGCTCCTCGCCGCAACCGGTCGTTCTGGCAACACGCAGAACATGGGACTCGAAGCCATTGGCCTCCAGCCCGACGGGCGGGGCAACCTCAAGGTCAACGCGAGCTTCCAGACCGCCGCGCCGCACATCTACGCGGTCGGCGACGTCGTGGGCTTCCCGGCGCTGGCGGCGACCTCGATGGAGCAGGCGCGCGTGGCGATGGTCCACGCGTTCGACCTGAAATACAAAAGCGGCGTCACGAACATCCTCCCCTACGGCATCTACACGATCCCTGAGTGCTCGATGGCGGGCGAGACCGAGGAGTCGCTGGCAAAGTCGGGAGTTCCCTACGTGGTGGGACGCGCCCGCTACTCGCAGAACGCGCGCGGGCAAATCATCGGAGACAAGGACGGCTTCCTGAAACTGCTCTTCCGCGAGGCGGACATGAAATTGCTGGGCGTGGTCGTCATCGGCGAGCAGGCGAGCGAACTGGTCCACGTCGGCCTCACCGCGCTGCTCACGCAATCGGGCGCGGACTTGTTCATCCAGATGTGCTTCAACTACCCGACGCTGACGGAGCTTTACAAGTATGCGACCTACGACGCGCTTGGGCAGCGGGCGAAGCGGAGGAATGTCGCGGAGGCTTGAGCGGCGCCAGCGACTTGCGGGTTCCGTGTTGCGTGCTCCGTGATTTGGTTCGGACGTTTCCGGCAATAATCTCGAAACGCGAAACACGGAACACGCAGCCCTCGTCACTCCGGCAGTTCCTGATCCTTCGTCTCCGGGCCGAGCCAGATGATGAAGATGCCGATGACGTAGATCGCCGCCATCACGGAGCCGGCTTTCGGGAAGCTGCCATCGAAGGCCTTCATCAGCGTGGCGGTTTGCAGGCCGCCGATGGCCGCGACGATGCGTCCGAAGTTGAACGAGAAGCCCTGCCCGGTCGCGCGCACCGCCGTGGGGAACAGTTCTGGGAAGTAGAGCGGGAAGAAGCCGTAGAACGACGCGGTGATCCCGCCGGCCAGAAACGCCGCGACGAGGAAGCCCGTGCCGAAGGTCGTGTTGGCGTTGTAAAACCAGAGCGCCGACGCAATGGAACCGACGCACATGACCGTGTAAGTGATGCGCCGGCCAAACCGCCCCGCCGCCATCGCAGCCGCGATGGTCGCCACGATGGCCCCGACCGCGGTGGCGATCTGGGTCTTCTCCTTCGCGTAGTGTTTCACTTCCTTCGTGTCTGGCTGGAGCTGGCCGGCCCAGCGCGGCGCCCATTGGATGGAGCCCCACGTCCCAAGCAGCGCCACCGCCGCGAGGCCTGCGCCCAGCAGCATGCTTCTCACGACGGCCTTCTGCGATTCGGGTTTTAACGAGCCGGCGGCAATCGCGCGGCCCAGGTATTGCCGCACTGGAAACAGGAAGCTGAACAGCGCCACCACAAGCCCGACGATGGTGACAAGTGTCGCGACCGCGCCGCTGATGTTCGCCGCCGCCGGCGACCACACGTAGATGATTCCCAGCGCAGCGCCGCACCCGATGAGCACGCCGAAGAGGTCGGAGTTGTTCCAGTGCGAGGTCGAACCCTTGGCCTTCTCGTCCTCCCACTTCTCTGACTCCGGCACGCAGAGGCGGATGAAGAAAATGAGCAGCGCGGGGAACGCACCGCTGATCATCAGGAAGCGCCACGCCGAGTTTGCCAGCAGCTTCGTGGTCGTCGCGTCCGAGAGGCCGATGCCCTTGAGCAACCCCTCCACGCCGCCGATGAAGCCCGCCAGTCCGATGCTCAGCAGCGCGACCATGAGGAAGCCCACGTTCGCCGCCGCGCCGATGAGGCCCGCGATGAACGCGCGGGACTTGCCCGGCCAGACTTCGTTCACCAGCGCCACACCGAGCGACCATTCGCCACCCATGCCGAGCGATGCAATGAACCGCAACGCCGCGATGTGCCACGCCTCCGTCGCGAAGCCGCAAAGGCCCGTGAAGATGGCGTAAGTGAAGATGCTCAGGGACATCGCGCGCACCCGGCCGATCTTGTCGCCGAGCCAGCCGAAGAGAACGCCGCCGCTCGCCGCGCCGACGAGGAACACCGCGATGATCGCGCCGAACCATTTCGTTGCGTCGTTTGGGTCCGCAGTGGCGCCCAGCAGGTCCTTCAGCGCTGGCTGGCCGATGAGCGGGAAGAGGCCCATCTCGAAGCCGTCGAACATCCACCCGAGCAGGGCGGCGAGCAGGGTCATATACTTGGCCTTCTGAGTGGCGGGCGGGCGGGCGTCGGCGTCGGTGCTCATGGTTGCGGTCTGGTTGGTGGCCCGGCATTGCTAGAGACAAAGCGCGGACGGGTCAAACCATTTGGCCTGAAAACCATTTGCCAGTCGCACAGTGCCATCACTACGCTGTGCGCCTATGTTTTCGCACGTCGTCATTTTCTGGACCGACCCCGCCAATTCCGCCGCCGCGGATGACCTAATTGCCGGTGGCAAAAAGTATCTCGCGCCCATCCCCGGCGTGCTGCAGTTCCACATCGGCAAGATGGTCGGCAGCCACCGCCCCGTGGTGGACCAGAGCTACCAGGTCGCGCTGAACCTCGTCTTCCCCAGCAAGCAGGCGCAGGACGATTATCAAGTGCATCCTGAGCACCTCAAGTTCATCGCCGAGTGCAAGTCGCTCTGGACGAAGGTGACGGTCTATGACTTTGAGTGAGCCGTCGCGTTTCTCCGCAGCCTTGGTAGGGTGAGACTCCGTCGAACCTCATCTGCCGACGAAGGAGTCGCGAGCGAAGCGAGCTTCTCGGCAGCTTCCAGATGATAGCCAGCACTGGCGTTGCCTCCCGCTCGCAATCCTGATCCTAATCCTTCTCCGATTCGGAAGCGGGGCAAGATTAGGATCAGGATTACGAGCAGGAGCGGAAAGCCCCTTTGGCTGCAATCAAGTAAGATTCTCCCCCACAAAACTCCTTGCCTCGCCGCCAGCGTCCGCCAACATCCGCCGCACAAATGAAAACCCTCCTCTGCCTTCTGGCCTTCCTCTGCGCTGCCACCGTCACCCACGCCGCGCCGGACACACGGTGCTTCGAGATGCGCGTCTATTACGCCGCCGAGGGCAAACTTGACGCGCTGCACAAGCGCTTCCGCGATCACACTTGCAAGCTCTTCGAGAAGCACGGCATCACCAACCTTGGCTATTTCGTCCCCATCGGCGACAACCCGGAGCGCAAGCTGATCTACTTCCTCGCCTATCCCAGCCTCGAAGCCCGCAATGCCTCTTGGAAGGCTTTCATGGCCGATCCCAACTGGCAGAAGGCATACAAGGCGTCCGAAGTGGACGGCAAACTCGTCGCTAAAATCGAGTCCGCCTACCTCAATGCCACCGACTACTCGCCGCTCGCGAAGGCCGAGAACATAGGCAGCCGAGTTTTCGAGCTGCGCACCTACACCGCAGAGCCGGGCCGCCTGCCGAACCTCAACGCCCGCTTCCGCGACCACACGCTCACCCTCTTCACCAAGCACGGCATCACAAACCTCCCCTACTGGACGCCTATGGCCGACCAGAAGGGAGCCGTCAACCCGCCCGGTGCAGACACGCTCATTTACCTCCTCGCGCACGCAAGCCAAGATGCGGCGAAAGCCTCCTTCGGTAATTTCGGCAAGGACCCTGGTTGGCAAGCCGCGCGGAAAGCCTCCGAGGAAAAGGCCGGCGGCTCGCTGACCATCAAGGGCGGCGTGAAGTCCGCCTTCCTCGTCGCGACGGACTACTCGTCGGTGAAGTGACTGCGGTGTAGTGCCGGCGACTTCCAGTCGCCGTTCCAAGCGCACCGACACAAAAAGGGGCGTCGAACCTCGACCCGCAGATGCGGCGGCTGCAAGCGGCCGGCACGGGTCAATGATTCCGCAGCGAGTCGAGCAATCGTCCGCGCAGCGACCACGTGGTTGCGAGCAAGGTGAAAACCAAGCCGCTCACCAGCACGCCCGCGAGCGTGACCCCAAGCGTGCCGAATGGCAGCGCGCCGCCACCCGAGCGTAGCGCGGGAAGCACTGCCACCGCTGCCGCGACCACGCCCACTCCCAAGCCCAGCAGGAGCAGACCCGCGTGCTCACTCAGCACCAGCCACCGCAATGCCTTCGCGCGGAAGCCTACCGCCAGCAGCAACGCGAGCTCGCCACGCCGCTCAAGGACATTGCGCAAGACCACCACGCCCAAGCCCGCGCTGCCAAGCAGCAGGCCGAGTCCGCCGAGCACCTGGAACGTGCCGAGGTAGGTGTTCTGCACCGCGTTGAACTGCGCGAGCCGGCGCGTCGTGGGCGTCAGCTCCAGGCCCGCGTCACGCAAGGCTTTCGTCAGCGTGGCGGACACCTCGGCGGCGCGCTCCGGCGGCGCGTCCATGAGGTAGAAGCGGTAGCCCGCCTCGCCCGGATAGCGCGCGGTGAACTCGTCTTCCGCAATGATGAGGTTGCCTTGCAGGACCGACCCCGCGAGCGCTGCGACCAACCGCACCTTGAAGAGCTTCCCGCGCTCATCCGTGAAGTCCAGCGTGTCGCCGAGCTTCTTGCCGAGCGCCCAAAGGATGGAGGCTTCATCGGCGATGGCTGCAACTTCTTCTCCCTCGCCCCCAGCGGGGGAGTGGGCAGGGGAGAGGGGGCCGACGCGTCCGTCGCGAGCGGACTTCAACAACTGCCAACCACCGTCCTTCTTCAACCCCTTCGCCATCCCCGCAAACTTGAACGCCCCGCGGCCCGCCAGCACTTCCGGCTTCACCCCCAACAACCTAGGCTTCTGTGCGCGGTTCAAGTTCAGGCAGCTCGCGTCATCCCCATCCCGCACGCGGAAGGGCACCACGCTCACGTTCGACATCGCCTTCGCATCGAGGTTGAAGAACTCGCGGCCCGACGGGCTGTTCAAGTCCTGCACCACTGGCAGCGTGCTCTCGCCCAGCAGCGCGAAGCCGCCCGTGCCGGACGCGCGCTTCGTCGCGTCCGCGTGCTCGTCCAGCCGGAACGCGCCGATGCTCACGATGAGGAAGCTCCCGCACGCCAGCATCGCCACCGTGGCCAGCGAACGCCGCCGCCGCCGCGTCGCGTTGCGGATGCCCAGGCCCGTGAGCGTGAGATTCGCCGCCGCCTCGGACCGCTCCAGCTTGGCAAGAAACGCCGACGTGAACGCCATCGCTGCCCCCAGCAGCAGCGCCCCCGCCCCGAAGAAAATCCCAGCGGCAGCCGAATCCTGCTTCGCCCAAGCCCAGCCGACCAACACCAGCGCGGCCAGCAAGCAGACGCCGCCGATGAGTAATGCGCGCCCTTTGGAGTGCGGTGACTTGTCACCGCTTTCCGCAGGCGACTTGTCGCCGTCTATGTCCGAACGCATCCCTATCGCAACAGGTGTAACGGCTCGCGCCAGCGGTTGCGCGTTGTGACCAGCCGATACCTCCCCGGCTCTCGACGGCGACAAGTCGCCTGCGGAAAGCGGCGAGAACTCGCCGCACTCCATACCCCCCGCCAACAGCTCCCGTGCCGGCCTTCGCGCCTGCTTCCGCAGCGCCAGCCACAGCGTGAACACCGCCACCAGCACGCTGCCCACGATGCCGCCCGCGAGCGTGGCCGGCTCGGCGTGGAAGTTCAGGTCGCTCGTGCCCACGGCGTCGCGCCAGACGGTCGAGAGCGCGTGGAGCATCGCGCGCGCATACCAGACGCCGCCCGCCGCGCCGAGCAGCGACCCGAGCAGTGACAGCCCCGCGCCCTCCAGTAGGAACAGCCGTCGCACCTGCCTGGGCGTGAAACCCAGCGCCAGCAGCGTGCCCACCTCTGTCGCGCGCTGCTCGACGCCGAACTGAAACAGCAGCGACACCAGCACGCACGCCGCGATGATGAGGAAGAAGCTGAACCCGATGAACAACCCGCCGAAGTCCTGCCCCTCGCGGCTCGCCTTGAGCGCCTGCTCACGCACGGGCTGGAAGACGAGGCCGAAGTCGGCGGGCTTGAGCGCGGTGAGAAGGGACTTCTCCAACTCCCGCTGGTAGATGACGACGTGAGGAGTCTCTGATTGATTGGTTGAAGTGAGCCTCCTCACGTCGGCTCCTACGGGGAAACGAACCGCCGTCGTGTCGCCGAAGCGGTTGCCCCACATCTTCCGCCCAGCGCTCAGGCTCACGAAGGCCTTCGGCGTGCCGCGCCATTGCTTCCAGTAAGGGTCGTCCACGAGCTTGCTGTGCTTCATCGGGAAGCCCGCGTCCCAGTCACCGATTCGCTCGGCCTTCGCGATGCCGGGGAAGTCCGGCATCAACGTGCGGTCGGCCCACGGCATCTGCATCGGCACGACGGAGCGGACGCGGAAACGGTTGGTGGCCTCGGTGAGCGCCGCGCCGGAGTCGGGCAGGAAGTAGGACAGCTCCAGCTCGCCGCCGGCCTTGAGCTGCAACTGGTCTGCGAGCCACTGGTTGATGACGACCTCGTCATCGCGCAAGTCCGCCGGCACGAGCGGCGCGCCGGCGGCGGTGACCATCGGGTAAGCCGTGGCGTTGGTGCCCGCGCGCAAGAGCGTGGCGAGGTAGGTGAGGATGGGTTGCGCGTTGGTGTCCACTGCCAGCGCAGAGCGGACAGCGGGCGGGTCGAGGAAGATGCGGTCGGTCCGGAGTTCGAGGGCGGGGGAGTTGGTGAGGGGGCGGAGGTCGAGTTGGGCGTCGGCCAGCTCCCAATGAACCGTTGTGTGCTGATTCAAGGTGGCAATACGTCTTTCCGGTCCCCAATGGCTGACTTTAGGGTCAAGTTCGAGCAACACCGGCATCGTGTTGGCTCGTCCGGTAGCATTCGCCTTGGACTGCAACTCTGTTAGTCGAACAAACGCATTGAAAGGTGCGACTTGGTTCGCCTGCAAACTGAAGCGCCCAAGCTGCTCATTCCCAACGACCGCGTGGACGCGCAGCCGTAACGCGACCGACTGGCCATCGCGCGTGGTGAGCGCCACGTCCTGCGAGAGCGCGGAGACTTTGTTGATGCGGAGCAGGACTTCATCCCCCGGCTTGGCGGCGAGCTGGTCGGCGAGCGCCTGGTTCAGCACGACGGAGTCCGGCGGAACCGTCGCGAAGGACGGGGCTTTCTCCGCTAGCTTCCAAAAGCTCTCGTCCACACCGAGAACATTGACGCGGTTCGCGCGGCGCGATCCATCGGCGGAGTTCACCGTGCCGGGCAACGCGAGGACGGGCGCGGCTTTGAGATTCGCGGCCAGCTCGGCGCGGAAGAGCCGGTCACCCGTGGACATCGCCGCCTCGACTTTGCCGAGCCTTGCCAGCGCCATGTCGCGCAGGCTGCCGCGCACGGAGTCGCCCACCAGCAGCGCGCCGATGAGCACCGCCGCGCCGACCGTCGCGCCCAGCAGCACGCCGAGATGCGCCCGCGCGTGGAAGCGCAGGCTGCGGAGGGCGAGGGTCCAGAGGGTCATGGGCATTATGGAGTGCGGTGACTCGTCACCGCTTTCCGCAGGCGACTTGTCGCCGTCGAAGTGCAAGCGCGTTCACACCGACGAGGACGCCACGGCTCGCGCCAGCGGTGATGCGCCGTGCAATACGCCACCGCCCCGGCAGTTGACGGCGACAAGTCGCCTGCGGAAAGCGGCGAGAACTCGCCGCACTCCATAGGGCGCGCGTGCCACTCGTGGCATCGTTGAGTTTCCGGCTCAAAAGTCATCTTCCACCTCCAGTCGGTCGGTCTTGAAGCCGTAGATGGTCTGCACCATCGCGGTCGTGGCGACGCGCTCAAACCACGCGGCGGAGCACCAACGATACTGGTTCGCCACGGACACCAGCCCGTGGTGGACGGGGTTTTGATGCACGTAGTTGAGCCGCGCCAGATACGAGCGTTCGTAGGTGAGTTTGGTGTCGCGGAAGTTGTGCCAGACTTGGCGGCCTAGGGTTTGGTCGAGCTTGTTCAATTCGCGGGCGGTGTCCGCGTGGAGATGTTTGAGGAGCTTCCCCAAGTTTGCCGATACGGGACAGCCCCGGGCAACGAAGTGGTAGTGGTTCGATAAGACTGCCCAAGCTTCGATTTGCCAGTGGTAGAGATTGGCTTTGGCAAGCAGGTGAGATTCGAGGAGCGAGAGCCGGTCATCGCCTCGGAAGTAGTGCTCCTTGTGCAGTGTGCCGGCGGTGACGAAATAGATGCCGTGCTCGGTCAGCTTGTGAACGGGGGCGTGCGGCCAGGGCTTCGTTGGCTGGCGCAATTTGATGAGCGGTGTGGCGAGCGGGGACGTAACGGACGCTGACGGCGACGAGTCGCCTGCGGAAAGCGGTGACGAGTCACCGCACTCCATGGCGCGATGTGGCTCGGCGTCGCCGATTTGAGCTTCCTTCGTCATTGCGCTGTCAGGACTCCGTCGCGCAGTTCGAGCACTCGTCCCATGCGCTTCGCCAGGTCGGGCGCGTGGGTGACTACGATGAGGGCGGTGCCTTGCTCGCGGTTGAGGTCGAGGAGCAGCGCGGCGAGGGCGTCGGCGGTGGCGCGGTCGAGCGCGCCGGTGGGTTCGTCGGCGAGGAGGAGCTTGGGCTGGTTGATGAGCGCGCGGACGACGGCGACGCGCTGGCGTTCACCGCCAGAGAGCTGGCCGGGCCGGTAGCTCATCCGCTCGGTGAGGCCGACGCGGGTGAGGAGTTGCTTGGCGCGGTCAAGGGGGGATTCAGATGGTGAAGACAGGCTGGAAGCCTGTCCTACTTTGGCGAGCGTCGGGACGAGGACGTTTTCCAGCACGGTGCATTGCGGCAGGAGATGGTGCGACTGGAAGATGAAACCGATTTGGCGGTTGCGCGTGGCGGCGAGGGCGAGTTCGTCGAGCGTGTCGAGGCGCTGGCCGTCGAGGATGAGTTCGCCGGAGTCGGGCAGGTCGAGCGTGCCGATGAGGTTGAGCAGCGTGCTCTTGCCGCAGCCGCTCGGGCCGACGATGGCGACGGTCTCGCCGCGCGCGACTTCGAGGGAGAGGCCGCGCAGCACAGGCAGGTCGCCGGCCGCCGCGCCGGGATAGCGCTTGGTGACGTTTGCGAGTCGGAGCAAGGAGTCTGGCGCGGACATGGGGGCACTATCGGCGCAGGCGAGGCAGGGAAAAAGATTTTTATGAGGAGGGCAGGAAAAGAATCCTGTGGAAATGAGATGTCGCCTTTCTGAGTTTCCCCTCCTGCCTTCCTGCTCTCCTTATTAAAACAAAAACCCCGCCGGCTTGCGCGGGCGGGGTTCTTTGAAAACAATTTGGGCGGTTAGCGCTTGCTGAACTGGAAGCGCTTGCGGGCACCGGGCTGGCCATACTTCTTGCGCTCGCGCATGCGCGGGTCGCGGGTCAGCAGGCCCTCGGCCTTGAGCGCGGGGCGCATCGCGGCGTCCACGGTGAGCAGCGCGCGGGCGATGCCGTGGCGGACGGCACCCGCCTGGCCGTTGGGGCCGCCACCCTGCACGTTGACTCGCACGTCGAACTTGGTGGTGTTGTCGGTGACCTTCAGAGGTTGCACGACGGCAGCGCGCTGGGAGTCGGTGAGGAAGTATTTCTCCATCGGGCGACCGTTGATGACGATCTTGCCCGAACCGGAGGCGATGCGAACGCGGGCGACAGCGGTTTTCCGGCGTCCGGTTCCGAGGTATTCCTGAGTGGCGGCCATGTGTTAGTCGAGTTGGAGATTACTTCTTCTTGATGACGAGCGTCGCGGGAAGCTGGGCGGCGTGCGGATGCTTGTCGCCGGCATAAACTTTGAGCTTGCTGTTCAGGCTGCGACCGAGGCGGCCCTTGGGGAGCATGCCCTTGACGGCGTGCTCGATGAGCAACTCAGGCTTGCGGGCGCGACGGCTTGCGACGTTTTCGTATTTCTCGCCGCCCTTCCAGCCGGAGTAGGACATGAACGACTTGTCTTCCTCCTTGTTGCCAGTGAGGACGACCTTCTCGGCGTTGATGACGACTACGAAGTCCCCGGTGTCAAGGTGGGGGGTGAAAGTGGGGCGATGCTTGCCGCGGATGACCATCGCAACCTTGGCGGCGAGGCGTCCGAGGACCACTCCGCTGGCGTCCACGACGTGCCATTTGCGACTGTCCAACGAGGCTTGAGCGTTCGGCAAAAATGTTTTCATTGCTGTTTCCCTGTAAGGGAGCGCAGAAAGTAGCAAACGATCCGGAGCCGTCAATATCTCATTTCCCTTTTGCAACCGGCGGAGTTTTTCTTGCCGCACCGGGAGGCTTCCAGAACAGTCCGGAGCGAATGGCCCTCTTCTCCAAAGCCGACCAATCCTTCCCGCCCTCTCCATGACTGTGCTGCTGCTTTTCTTTTGCTCTGGGGCGACAGCGCTGGTCTATGAAGTCCTGTGGTCGAAGCATCTCGCCCTGGTGTTGGGCAGCACCGTGCAGGCCCAGACGGTGGTGCTGGCGGTCTTCATGGGCGGGCTGGCGCTGGGCAACCGTCTCTTCGGGCGTCGCGCGGACGCCGTGTCGCACCCTCTCGCGCTCTACGGGAAACTGGAAATCGCCATCGGTTTCTACGCGCTCATCTTCCATCTGCTGCACTCGGTCGCCGACAAGGTGTTCATCGGCGTGGGCAC
Source organism: Verrucomicrobiota bacterium (assembly GCA_016235545.1). Classification (GTDB taxonomy): domain Bacteria; phylum Verrucomicrobiota; class Verrucomicrobiia; order Limisphaerales; family SXTU01; genus SXTU01. The sequence goes on from JACRKB010000076.1 coordinate 13,041, forward strand.
GCCACTCTTGGAAGTGCCGGTGGCCTTGCTCGCGCTGAAGGCGGTCCTGAGCGTGGGCCTGCTGCTCGGCCCGACGATTCTCATGGGCGGCACGCTGCCGCTCATCGCCGCGTGGCTCAACCGACGCGGCACCGACGCGGGCCGGCTCTCGGCGCGTTTCTACTCGGTGAACAGCCTCGGCGCGGTATGCGGCGCATGGCTCGCGGGGTTCCTGCTCGTCCCGGCACTGGGCATGACCGCCTCGATCCAGCTTACCGCAATGGTGAATGTCGCCATCGGTCTCACCGCGCTCGGCCTGGCGCGCAAGACGGTTGTGCCGGCGCCCTGTGAGCGCCGACTCGATGAAGACCGGCGGTCACAGACAACCGCTACAGGGGCCACCGACTTATCCCTAATCACTAATTACTCATCCCTGTCCCTCGCCATCGTCGCACTCACCGGCGCCATCTCGATGAGCCTCGAAGTCCTCGCCTCTCGCTCGCTTGTGCTCCTCTTTGGCGCGTCGCTCCAGGCGTTCGCAATCGTGCTGATGTCGTTCATCCTCGGCATCGGGCTGGGAGGCGCGGTGATGGCATCGCCCCGCACGCGTGGTTGGACGCGGGAGACCGCGACGATGGCGCTGCTGCTTGGCGCGGCGGTGTGGCTCGGCTTGCTCATCGCGGGCGTTGAGCAATGGGTGGACGGCTATCGCTGGGTGAAGACCGGCATCGCGCGGACGGAGACCGGGTTCACGTTTCACCAAGCCTTCGCAGCCGTGATGTCGGTCGTGGTGCTGGGAATTCCTGCCGGGCTGCTCGGCGCTGTGCTGCCGCTGTGGATTCGCGACCTGCCCCAGAGCGGGCCGGAGCTGGGGCGTGGCGTCGGTCGCCTGCTGACGTGGAACACCCTCGGGGCAGTTGCCGGCACGCTGGTCACGGGCTTCGTGCTCATGCCGCAACTTGGTCTGCGCGGCGCGTTCCTCGCGCTGGCACTGGGCCTGTGCGTCGCTGCGTGGCTGCTCGGGCGCAAATTCCAGCGGGTGACGCTGCAGTTCACTGCCGCGACCGTGGGCGCTGCGCTCCTGATGGTGGGCGCGATGGGCGGCGACACGTGGCGACACCTGCTGAGTTCCGGTATCTTTCGCCTTCGAGAAACTGAGATCGGCAAAGACCTCGTCGGTCACCGGCAGCGGCACATCAAGATTCGTTTCTATGAGGATGCGGCGGATGCCTCGGTCGCAGTGGAGCAGGGCGATGGCGTGGGTGCGAGCGACCAGTTCGTGCTGCGCATCAACGGCAAGCCTGACGCCACTTCGCGCGGCGACATGGCCACGCAGTTTCTTCTCGCCCACCTGCCGATGCTCGCGCGTCCGGACAGCAAGGACATCTTCGTGCTCGGCTTCGGCAGCGGCGTGACGGCGGGCGCGCTGTTGGGCCACCCGATTGGCCGCGTCACGGTGGCGGAGAACTGCGCGCCCGTGCTTCGCGCGGGAGAATTCTTTGCGCCATGGAACCGAGGCGTGCTGACAAACCCCCTCGCGCGCATCGTGCCGGAGGATGCGCGGACGCTGCTCAAGCTCAGCCCGCAACGCTACGACGTCATCATCAGCGAGCCGTCAAACCCGTGGATGGTCGGCGTTGGCAGCGTGTTCAGCCGCGAGTTCTACGAGCTGTGCGCGGGCCGGCTCAAGGCCGGCGGCATCATGACGCAGTGGTTTCACGTCTATGAAATGCACGATGGCATCGTGGCGCTCGTGCTGCACACGTTTGCGAGCGTGTTCCCGCACGTCGAGCTCTGGGACCCCGGCACTGGAGACATCATCCTGCTCGGCTCGCAAAAACCGTGGGCCACCGGCCCGGACGTGTGGCGCAAGGTCTTCGAGCGCGCGGAGCCGGGGAAAGATTTGGCCGCCATCGGCCTGCACGCGCCGGAGGCGCTCTGGGCGCGGCAGTTCGCCTCGCAGGGCACCACGCGCGCGTTCATCGAGAACGGGCCGGAGCAGTCGGATGAATTCCCCGTGCTGGAATACGAGGCTCCGAAGGCGTTCTTCATCGGCTCGTCGGCAAAGGAGTTTCTCCAGTTTGACGAGCGCACGCGCCAGCATCCGCTGGCGTCCCCGGCCAAGCGCGCCGCCTTGAACGCTCTCTCTGCGGCCATGCTCGCGCCAGTCTTCCCTCAGTTCGGCTCTGTCAATCCCGAGGCTGGACATGCCGCCAACGCCCGGGTTCACAGCCTCACGAACACCGCAGCGCCCAGCCCGCCGCCGAGCATCTTCACGCAGCCGCGCAGCTCGGAGAGTTACCAAACGCTCGTCGCCAATGTGGAGGACTGGATCCGCTCAAGCGCAACAAACCAAGTTCCGATGTCGCATGACGACGTTGCAGACGCGCTCCGCGAGTGCCTCGCTCGCGGCGATTTGGACCGGGCCAAAATCATCCTCAAGGCTGCTGGACGCACGATGAAGCCCGGCGCGGAGTTGCGTTTCCTCGAACGGATGCGGGAACAGGCGGGCGGCAAGCCGTGATGCGCGCGCCGCCAAATGCGCGCCCGGTAAAACTTTTTGCCAGCGGGACGCCGCGTCCGGCACAGTCGCGCGGATGAGTTTCACTGAGTTGACGGAGGCCTTCTTCGCGAAGTCCGCCGGCTGGGAAGCGGTCAAGGGCGCACGCGCTCTGCTCGCGGGCGGCAAGGTCTTGTCCTCGAACTGGACGCCGCCGCTGCTCAAGGGCGTCGTGCAGGAGGGCACTTCCTCCTATCGCGCCGGGCTGGTCATCAAGGGGCCGGTGGACATTGACAACCTCTGCACTTGCCGGGCCTCGCGCGAAGCCGGACTCATCTGCGCGCACTCGGTTGCGATTGGGCTGCATCACTTGCAACGGGAGAAACCCGCGCCGCGCGGCAGCGACACGGCCACGCCATTGCCTGCGCGGCTCGGAGTCAGACCGGTCGCCCGCGAACCGGAGCCGCAGCCGGGACCGAAGCTCAAGCGGGCGGCCAACGGCGAGCGACTGGAAATCTCCGTCATCCTGCCGCCGACGTTCGCGGCGGGCATCGAGCGTGGGAAGGTGATGGCAACCTTCGAGGGCAAGTGGGCGCGGGGCCGTTCTCCGTTGAGTGCGCTGCCGATGAACCAGCCCTTCGCACTCTCGCCCGAGGACGCGCGGCTGCTCGACAAGGCCGAGGAACTCGCCGGCAACGAAACGCCGGGTGGCCTGATGCTCAATCTCGTCGAGCTGACGCAACTGCTCGACGCGCTCGCCGGCCATCCGCGCGTCGCGCTGGGGCGCGGCCAGCCGCTCACCGTCAGCGCGGCGCCTTGGCGTGTGCCGGTGGAGACGACCCTCGAACCGTCCGGCGAAATCCGCCTCAACCTCCCGACCGACCTTCGCGCGCCGACGCTAATCGTGGGCGAGTCGCTCTGGGCGTTTCGCGGCGATTCGCTGGAGCCGGTTGGGTTGCCGAAGCAATGGCGCGAGTTGTTTCGCGCGCCGATGAAGTTGCCACGCGCGCGTGTGCCCCTTTTCCTCAGCCAAGAGCTGGTCGTGCTCGAAGCCGAGAGCGAGGTGGACGCGAACTTCGGCATTGATGAGTTCACGCTGGAGCCGCAGTCGCCGCGCTTCATCCTCGCGCTCAACGGCGGGCTAGCCCAAGTGCAGGCGCAGCTCCAGTGCGCCTACGGCCCGCGCATCATGACCGTTGGCGTGACCGCGAAGGACGAGTCGCTCTGGCTGCCGGACCCGAAATGCACCACGCGCTATTCCACGCGCGACTTCGGCGCGGAGGTCGCGGCGGGCGAGCGGATGCGCCGCGCCGGCTTCAACGGCCCCGACCCGCAGGGCCGCTGGAATCTCCACGGAGAGAGCAACGTCGTGCGCTTCTTCGCACAGAGTTATCCGCGCTGGCAGAAGGAATGGGACGTAACGCTGGAGGAGCGGTTGCAGCACAGCACGGCAAAGAACTTCGAGCGGCTCGAACCGCGCTTCGAAATCCGGCCCTCGGGTGAGCGATGGTTCGATGTCGAGATGTCGCTCGGCTCGGCGGATGGGGAGAAGTTTTCCGCCGCCGACATTCAGCGGCTCATCTTGTCCGGCAACGGAACGACGCGCCTGAAGAACGGCCGCATCGCGCTGATAGACACGGGCGCGCTGGAGGAGTTCAACGAGGTCCTCCGCGACTGCGCGCCGCAGCAGCACGCGGGCGGCTACCGCTTCAGTGACGTGCAGGCGGGCTTCCTCGACGCCACGCTCCGGCAGCAACCCGGCTGGCAGGTGCAGGCCGCGGGAGGCTGGCGCGAGCGCGCGGCGCGGCAGAGCGGGCAGACGAAGCTCCCATGTCCGCCGCTCGGCCCGCTCGAAGACGTGTTGCGTCCCTATCAGAAGCAGGGCGTGGCGTGGCTGGGGTTCCTACGCGAGAACAAGTTCGGAGGCATCCTCGCGGACGAAATGGGCCTCGGCAAAACGCTCCAGACGCTGGCGTTCTTCCACTCCTGCCACACGAACAAGAAGCTGTCTGGCCCCGTGCTCATCGTCTGCCCGACGTCGCTGGTCTTCAACTGGCTCGCGGAGGCGAAGAAGTTCACGCCCACGCTGAAGGTCATCGCGCTGCACGGCACCGGGCGGCACTCGCGCTTCGAGGACATCGCCAAGAGCGACCTCGTCATCACCAGCTACGCGCTCATCCGGCGTGACGCGGAGAAGTATCGCGAGTTCGAGTTCGACACGCTCGTGCTCGATGAGGCGCAGCACATCAAGAACCGCCAGACGCAGAACTCGCAGGCCGTGAAGGCTGTGAAGGCGGGCTACCGCGTCGTGCTCACCGGCACACCGATGGAGAACTCCGTCCTCGACCTCTGGAGCATCTTCGACTTCCTCATGCCGGGCTACCTCGGCTCGGCCACGGATTTCCGCGAGCGTTACGAGCAGCCCATCACGCGCGACGAGGACGAGGCAGTGCAGGCGCGGCTGGGCCGCCGATTGCGGCCCTTCATTCTGCGCCGGCTCAAGACCGAGGTGGCGAAGGACTTGCCCGCGAAGCTCGAACAAGTTTCCTACTGCGAACTCACCGACGATCAGGCGGAAATCTACAAGCAGGTGCTCGCCGTCAGTCGCAAGGAAGTCATGGACGCCGTCGGCGCGAATGGCGTGGCGAAGAG
>JACRKB010000010.1 GCA_016235545.1 Verrucomicrobiota bacterium
CATTTTCCCGTTGTTCGTCTTCATCTCCGGCGTGTCTGTCGTCTTCTCGCTCACGAAGGAAACTCAGCTCCACGGGCGGGCGGGCGCGCTGCAACGTGTGCTGCGCCGCGCGGTGCTGCTCTTTGTGCTGGGCATCTTTTACTCCGGCGGCCTCACGAAGGAGTGGCCTGACATCCGTGTGCTCGGCGTGCTGCAACGCATCGCGCTGGCGTATCTCGGCGCGGGGCTGGTGTTCTGCTTTGTCGGCGCGCGGATGAGGGCGCTGGCGGGCGTTGTCGCCGCAATTCTTGTCGGCTACTGGGCCTTGATGAACTTCGTGCCCATCCGCGACATCGCGCTCGACAAGGCCAGGCTCGCTGAGCTTGCCGAGAAGTCTGGCGACGCGCGCGGCGCCATCCTGCTCAAGTCGGAGACGAACCCCTCCGCGATGAAGAACAGCCGCGCATGGGCGAAGGCGGAGGAGCTGTTCGACAAGACCACGGCCACGACGAGCGGCAAGTTTGCTCCCGGCCACAACCTCTCCAACCATCTGGACTTCCAGTTCCTGCCGGGCCGCAAGTATGACTTGTTCTACGACCCGGAAGGAATTCTCAGCACGCTGCCCGCGGTGGCGACGTGTCTGCTCGGCGTCCTCGCGGGAGTGTGGCTGCGTCGCGAGGACTTCTGCGACAAGTGGAAAGTGATTTACCTCCTGAGCTTCGGCGCGCTCGCGGTCATCGCCGGCTTCGCGTGGGGAATGTCGTTTCCTGTTGTGAAGAAGATTTGGACCTCCAGCTTCGTGCTCGTGGCGGGCGGCTACAGCGCGATGCTGCTCGCGGTGTTTTATCAAACCGTGGACGTGTGGCAGCGCCGCGGCTGCTGCCAGCCGTTCGTGTGGATTGGCACCAACTCCATCACCATCTATGTGGCGAGCAACCTTCTTCAGTTCCGGTCCGTGGCGAACCGCCTCGTGGGCGGCGACGTGAAGCGGTGGCTGGACGTGAACGTCGCGGACGGTGCGGGAAATCTGGCCATCGCGGCCATCGGCTTCGCGCTCATCTTTTGGTTCGTGAACTTCCTCTATCGCAGGAAGATTTTTCTGCGGCTGTAGCGGGGGACGGGGGCACCGGAGGTTTATTAGCCTCGGATTGAACACGGATGAAACACGGACGGGAATGGTGTTCAACTCGCTGACTGCGTCCGTGTTTCATCCGTGTTTCGTCCGTGGCGATAAAGTCAGCGACTACAGCAAACACCCTGTTTGACGGAGGAGGCTCTTCCGGGTAAATACATTGTCGTGACACCGCACCTTCAATGGACATACAGCCGGAACCGGATGTTTTATGGAATTTGATTGGAACAATCCCTCGTTCGCCCCGGCCGGCGAGCTGACCCAGCAGGACGTGGAAGAGTCCTTCGAGGATGCTTTTGTGGTGCGGCTGCTGCCGGATTCGGCTCGGTTCGCGGGGCAGGCGCGGTATTTCAACCTGGGCCGGTCGGCACGCGGCGTGGGCGTGTTCAGTCTTTATCGGACGAACGGCAAGCAGGTGCGGGTGATTTTCGCGCGGGAGTTCTTGCAGGAAGAGCAGTTCTTCTACAAGCGGCGGGTGACGCAAATGCTGGACCATAAAGACTGATCATGACGGCGATTTCCAACTGGGATGTGGTTCCGGCCTTCACGAGCGAGGAGGAGGAGGCGGACTACTGGCGCGAGCACCGGCTGGACTTGCGGCTGATGGACGCGGCGCTGGTGGCAGGCGCGGAGTCCACCGAATCCGTGACCGTGACGCTGCGGATGGACCCCCGGATGCTCTCCCGCATCAAGCGCCTCGCGCGGTCGCGGTTTCTAAACTACCAAAGCATGGTGAAGCAGTGGTTGAGCGAGCGGATGGAACAGGAACTACGGGAACGAGGAATGAAATGAAGACGATGAGCCACAACATGAAATCGCGCCGGGCCGCATGGGCATTTACATTGATTGAGCTGCTCACGGTCATCTCCATCATCGGAATCATCGCGGCGATGACGGTGGGAGGGATCAAATCGGCCTCGGCGCAGCGCGACAGGGCGGCTGTCGAGGCCCAGAAGGCAAAAATCATTCTGGCATTGGAGGACTACAAGGCAAAGTTCGGAAGCTATCCGCCGGACAACCCGGTGTGGGCCTCGGCGAATCCGCACTGGAATCCTCTGGCGTATGAGTTGGGTGGTGTGCGGCGGACCAATGCCAGCGCCATCGAGGTCAACTTTCAGTCCGAGGTGAACCCAAGCCACACAATCACCAATACTGCGGCTCTCCCGCAACTTAACAGCTACTTCAGCCTGGCGGGGTTGGTGAACGCCAGCCCGAATGCCTCCGTGGCGGGAAAATCCTTCCTGAATCTCAAGGGCGGTTCCGGCAAGACTGCGGATTACGTGCTGATCACCAATGGCGTGGTCGGCATGCCGGCAGTGATGCTGTTGAAGGTCGCAGCCGAACATCCAACGCTGACGGAGAACGTCTGGCGCTATCGCGCCTATCCCGCGACCGGCCACAATCCAAAGAGCTACGACCTGTGGGCGGAGATCAAGAAAAGCACGGGCACCACCAACATCATCAGCAACTGGAAGTGAAACTGAACTCAAACATGAAACATCACCCCCATCGCCGCCACACTCGCCAGCGGGCCATGACACTCATCGAGCTGCTCGTGGTCATCAGCATCATCGGCGTGCTGGCCGGACTGATCCTGCCCGCCGTGGGCAATGTGAAGAAGAAGGCCCGGGTCGTGCAGGCCCAGAAGGATATTGCGGACATCAAGAGCGCCATCAGCATCTACCAGCATGACTACAGCCGCCTGCCGGCCTCTTCCTCAGTGGCGGCGTTGGGAACCGACTTTACGTATGGCACGACAACCGCCTCCACCGGTTACGGCGGCGGAACAACCAACATCTACAACAACAACAACGTCGGCTATCAGGCCAGCAACGCGGAGTTGATGTTGATCCTCACCTCAGCCACCAGTTTCCCCGACTACACGACCAACAACTGCAACGCGGGCGACGTGCGCAATCCGCGCAAGATCGGCTACCTCAATGCCAAGTCCTCCGGGGCCAGCGGCGCGACCGCCGGCAAGGGCCTTGGCAACGACGGCGTGTTCCGCGACCCGTGGGGCAGCCCCTACATCATCGCGTTGGACTTGAACTACGACAACACGGTCAGCAACACAGTCTATCGCCTGCAAGGCGTCGCCCAGGTTGCGACGGGCAGCTCGGTGGGGCACTTCGGTTTGGTGGGCAGCGGCAACGGGAACAACAACAACTACACGCTCCGTGACTCGGTGATGATTTTTTCCTTCGGAGGGGACGGCTCCTTCGACACCGGCACGCAGGCGGACACCGGCGTGAACAAGGACAACGTCCTGAGCTGGAAATGAGTTTATGAACCTCGCCGACAATCTGGTAGCCGCCAGGGGAAGGAGGAGCCCCTCTATTCCGAATTCAGAACTCCGACTTCCGAACTCAGGCTCCGCACCTCGGCGGCTACGGGAGAAGTTGGCCTTCACGCTCATCGAGATGCTCGTGGTGCTGGCCATCATCGGCATCCTCGCGGCGATGACGCTGCCGTCCTTCAAGAACGCGGGGAAGGGGAACATCACCGAGACCGCCACACGGCAGTTGATGGACGATCTCGCCCTCGCCCGCCTCAAGGCCATGAGCCAGCGGACCAAGGTGTATGTGATCTTCGCGCCAGACTACAATTGGCTGACAAATGCGGGATACACGCTAGCAACTTTGAATTCGCCGGGTGCCACGAATTTTTTCTTTACCAACCAGGCAGCGAACACGGTTATCGGCGGCCAGTTGACAGCCTACGCGCTCTATTCGCCTCGAATGGTAGGTGAACAGCCGGGGCAGAGCACACCTCGCTACCTGTCTGAGTGGCACTACTTGCCTGACGGGGCGTTCATTCCGGTGGGAGCATTACGCAACGGAGGCCTCTTTCACAACGCCGTCGGCGCGCAACTGACTAATGTGCAGATATCGCTTGATGACACTTTTGTTTTAACCAACACTTTTCCTCTTCCTTTCATCGGCTTCGACGAATCGGGCCGACTCTTCCAGCGGACGACGGACATCGCTCTCCCCATTGTCCAAGGCAGCGTCATGCACCCCAAGGAGATCACTGGGCAGACCAATCTTGTCGGCAACACTGATGCAGTGGAAACTGCGGCCCCGATCGCACAGACCGGTGGAATCGTGTCGGGCACCGAATATTTGGTGCTCGGTCCACAAGGATCGCTGGTGCGATATCCGCCTGGCGGCGGCGGCACGAACTATCCGTTCGGCTACACCTTTAGAGGCGCGCCGGGCTTCACCAACTACGCCACCGCTTCCGGTTCACCGCGCGTCGTGCAGCTCTACGGTGTGAGGCTGGACTGGGTGACGGGCCGGGCCAAGGGCATCCGACCGGAGCTACAATGAACTTCAACCTCCAACCCATCGCAGACGGTCTGCCGATGTCTCGTGCAGGCGACTTGCGGTCGCCGCTCCAAACGCCGCGTGGCTCGACGGGCGGCTTGTGGGTTCCCTCCCGCCCGACGCGCGCCTTCACCATGGTCGAGGTCGCGCTCAGCCTGGCCATCGTCGCGTTCGCGATGGTTGCCATCATCGGCGTCATGCCCATTGGCTTGAACGTGCAGAAGGAAAACCGCGAGGAGACCATCGTCTCCCAGGACGCGGCGGTGATTCTGGAGGCGATTCGCGGTGGAAATTCCAGTGCGAACATCGCGTCATTGCAGGCGGCTTGTATTCAGATTCAGGGGATCAACGCTTCCATCGTCCCGGGTGCCACGGCAACGACGTTGGACATCGTGCGGCGGCTCAGCATTCCGCGCTGGGATACGAGCTATCTCACGAACTTGGTCCAGGCCCACTTCCGCTCCATGAGCGGGAATCTGGCGGACACGGCGTCAGCGGGTTCGGCGATGGCTTTCAGCTATGTGGTGACCTCCGAGGTGACCAACTTCACCGCCAGCCCGACCGTGCCCACCAACGGAGTTTCCTACCTCACCAACAATCTTTTCGAGGTCAAGCTCACCTTCCAATGGCCCGTGTATGACGGCGCACCGGGCGTGTTTCCGACCCGCGTGGGAGAGAAGCGGCTCGTCGTGCGCACCTTCATCAGCGGGCAGTTGGTGCGCGAAACCAACGGCTACACTTTCCGGGGCGTGACCTACCTTGGCCAATGATCTTTCGCTCACTCCAAACAGACCCGCGCCGGCGACCTGCGATCGCCACCCGTGCCGTCACCATCCTCGAGCTGCTCGTGGCGGTGAGCCTCATCTCCTTCATCATTCTGGCGCTCTACCAGATGTTCGACCACACCCAGACCCAGATGCGCCGGACGGTTCGCGAGGTGGACAAGTTCGAGTCCGGTCGCGCGGCGGCGGACCTCCTGAAGCGCGACGTGTCGCAGATGGTCGCTGGGAACTCACCCTCTGGCGCGGCGGCGGTGAACTTCTTCGCCGGCACCACCGTCGGCACCACCAACTGGTCCGCCGGAGCGTTCGCGATGACCAACAACGTGACCAACAGCGTGATGACGAACGTGCTGCAGGTGGCGTATTTCAGCTCCTTCGATTCGGCCGCCACCCCCAACAACTGGAACGCCGTGGCCTACCGCGTGGCCAGCAGCACCAACGCGACGGCCCTGGCTTCAGACGGGTTGGGCACTCTCTACCGGTGGACGACCAACGCGAACCGCTTCACCACCAACCTGCAATATGCCTTCTTTGGTTTCCCCGGACCTGGAGCCACGAACTTCCAGCGCATCGTGGACAACGTTGTGCACTTCCGGATCACCGCCATCACCAACGGCGCGGCGATTACCAATGGCGGCTTCCTCACCAACACCAGCCTGCCCTCGCATGTCGAGATCGAGCTGGGCTACGTGGACTCGCGGCTCGCCGAGCGCGCGCGGGGGATGCTGCCCAACACCAACGCGGTGCGCGCATACCTCAGCACCAACGTCGCCAACGTCCACCTCTTCCGCATGCAGATACCCATCCGCCCCGGTCAGCAATGAAACCTCCAATTCAACACAGCAGCACAAGTGACCGGACGGGGTCGGTGAGCGCGGCGCTGGCACTATCCGCATCCGGCACAGGCAGCGTTCGCCAAGGCCCTTCGATAATTGCCAATTTGCAATCCCCCCGGACTTCCCGTTCCGGCGTCGCCCTCGTGGCCACGCTCATCATGCTCTCGCTGGTCACCTTCATGGTGGTGGCCTTCCTCAGCGTGGCCCGGCGCGAGCGTCAGTCCGTGGCCGCGAGCCTCACCATCAACGAAGCCCGCAGCGCGATGGAGGCCGGGCTGGCCCGCGCGCAGGGAGACGTTTTCAGCCGCCTGCTGACCACCGGCGACCCGTGGAGCTACGGCCTGATGGTGCCCACTAATTACCAGAGCCCGGGATGGAGCAACGCCGTCAGCCCCAACAACGTCAACCCCACCAACGCACTCACAGTGGGTGTGAACGCGTGGCTCACGAACTTGGGCAATCTTCAGTTCGATGCGCGTGTGCCGGTCTTCTCCCCCTACTACACCAACAGCCGGGCGTTTGCCCTCGGCCCGCTTCCCGGCACGCCGGTGCGTGTCTCCGGGCTGCTGAGTGAGACCAACCAGGGCCGCTACTACCTCGATTTCAACCGCAACGGCACCTTCGACCCCACCGATGCGACCCACGAGGGCGACCCACACTGGCTGGGCATCCTCGAGTATCCGAACGCTCTGCACCATGCCACGAACCAATTCACCAGCCGCTACACCTACCTCGTGGCCCCGGCGGGCAAGGCGTTGGATCTGAACCTCATTCACAATGCTGCCAAGCGGCGCGGCTCCGTGCTGACTCCGGGACTGATGAACGCTGTCTACACCACCTACGAGGGCTATTACCGGAACCTCGGCCTGGCTCCTTACGAGTTCAATCTTGCGGCAATGCTCACCGAGCTGGCTCCGGCATACTATCTTTACAACTATTCCACTATCGCCGCGAACTCCAGCTCGGCAGTTCCGGCCACGCGCGACTCTTTCCGCGACGCCTTCGACCTGTTCGTTTTCCGGGCCAACACCAACTACAATTCCATCGCGTCCAACAACGTCCAGTTTGGCGCGAATGCGTGGCGGAACTTGACCAACTCAGTCTATGATTTGCTCGGGAACGGGCCGCTGATGGTCTCCACGAACTTGCCGCACCTGACCAACTCCTCTGACTTCACAAGCCTCTCGTGGCCGGGTGGCAGCAATGCACATGCGGCCGCGACACGGTTCTTCGACATGAACGAGCTGTTCATGACAACGCGCAAATACGGGAATTTCACCACGAACCTGAACCTCCTCGGCAGTAGCAATGCCGCCACTGTCGCCGAGGACGCCTCTCGTCGCACCTACTACAACTTGCTCTCGACTCTCGGCGTCGAGTCCTGGCCGCAGACGGACAAGCTGAACCTGAACTGGCTGGGCACACGGTTCCTTTTCTGGAGCAACTCCGCCCCTGGCACCTTCGAGCTGGTCTGGTCGAACGCACCCAGCAGCTCCGTGGGGGGCGAGTATTTCGGTTTTGCGAACTGGACGCCGGAACCTTTTTTCAACACCGCTGCCGAGCAGATGCTCCGCGCCAGCATCACGCCGTCCGTCTTCTTCGACACCAACTGGTCGGGCTTCGGCGGGGGCGGGACCAACGTGTTCCTGACGAACTACTATTTTGGCAACACATTCGTCGGCACCAACACGAATGCGACCCTGAGCATCACGAACATCCCCATCTTCCCCGCCAGCTATTACACGCCTGAAGTCAATCGCATCCTCCAGCTCGCCGCGAACATCTACGACGCCGCCGGCCCGCCGGAGTGGATTAACGGCGTCACCTATGCTGTCGGCGACCGAGTGCAGCGTCTTGGTGTCAACTATGTGGCTCGGGTCGGCAACACCAGCGTCATTCCTCCCAACGCGGCCACCTGGGAGGCCATCACCGGGGGGCCCGCCGGGTCGGGGTTCCTGCCCACGCTTTTCCGCCCGGCCTTCGCCTTCAACACCAACGGCTGGCCCTACACCGACTCCATCCGCATCGCGGGCTATTACGTGGGCGGCACAGATGCGAGCACGCTGTTGAGCCTGCCTGTCGTGGACTTGAACGATCCGAACAGCCGGATGCAGATGTATCTTGCTGACGGCAACCTCCTCGGCGGTTCCAATTTCTGCCTTGTCGCCGGCACGCCAGTCATCGTGGGCGCGCGGAAGGGCTACCCGAACTTCAACGAGTTTGCCGCGCAAGCCCTCCTCTCCGTGACGCGCCGGCTGGAGTTTGTGAAGACCAACGCGACGAACGCCGGGCCGCTGAATCTTTCCGTCGGCCGCCCTTTGGTGTTCACCAACCAGTCGCTGATCCTTGGGATGACGAACGTCTATGGCTTCGAGGCGTGGAACTCCTACACCGGCGCGTTCCCGCGTTCGGTCCGGCTCGTGGCGACCAATGTCTCCGATGTGGCGGTGGGCAGGTTTGTGAACCGGCATTTGACGAACAGTGCCGCGCTCTTTTCCGCCACGAACTTCATGCTGCTTTACACCAACCGCACGATCAACGGCCTCCAGTCGAACATCGCTGCAAATGCCTGGAGCGGCACTGCGAACTTCAACGCGAGCTTCAAGAGCTTTTTCTTCACCAACGTCCCGCAGCTCTCCACCAACGCCGCGCAGGGCTACGCCTACGCGACCAATTACCCGCCGCTGCCCGGCTTCACCAACGGCGGCTTCGCGCCGGCCAGCGCGGTGGTCCCCGGACTTGCCATCTTCAACCGCTCGAACGGGTTTCCCGACCTGCGCCTGCACGTCACCATCACCAACTCCATCCGCTACGCGCTCATCGAGCCTGCTGCCAACCGCGTGGTGGATTTCGTCAACCTCGCCAACATGGTCGTCGGCACGAACATGCTCGCGCAGTTCCCTGTGGTGGTGGCGGGTGGAAAGTGGAATCGGGGCACGAACGGGCTGCTGGATGGCATGGAGGTGCAGTTCTCGACCACCGGGACGTTGCCCGGCGGGCTGGCGACCTTCACGACCTATTTCGTCCGGGACGCCACCACGAATGATTTCAACGTGTCAGCGACATCAGGCGGTGCGGCCATAGCCTTGGGCGGCGGCGCCGGGTTCCACACGCTCATCCCGCCGACGGATGAGAATCTCGGCCTCGTCGTCGGAACTGGCGGCAACACCAATGGCGGGCAGTTCTGGCAGACAGGCGGGCGCGGCGGCGGCGCGCTGTGGCAGATGACGCGGACGGCCGGCATCAGCAACCAGATCGCGATGTGCCTGGAGACGAACCTGACCTCTGTGAGCACGAACCAGTGGAGGCAGTGGAGCCTCAACACGCCGATTCCCCGTGAGATTGACCGCTTTCGCAAGTGGATGGGCACCAACGGAACCTTGCCTTTCAACCAGGCGATGAACACGAACGTGGCTTCCATCCAGTCGCCGTTCAACCCCACCCGCGTCGTGTCGTTGAGCGCGACATGGGAGGCGAATGACCCGCTCGTGCATTACACATTGGGAGATCTGGAGAACCAGTTTCTGCCGTTGGTGACCTCGGTCATTCAAAACCGCACCAACATCGCGCCCATCGGCTCCCTCTACCGGTCGGCCCTGCCCAACCAGTCCGGCCTCAACTTCGCCTATCAGCCATGGGGTGCCGTGCCGAACTTGGCTCGCCACCCGGCCTATGGGGGCATCGCAAACTTTCGCAATGCCCAAGGGCAGGGCTACTACAACATCGCGCCTGTGCCTTACGACCAGCGGCTGAAGGATCCCGGCTCATTCCGCTCTGACGAATGGGATTTTCCGCAGCGCAAATTTGCCAACCTTGGCTGGCTGGGGCGCGTTCATCGTGGCACGCCGTGGCAGACCTTCTACCTCAAGTCCGACGCGCCCAACCCGACCAACTGGTATTATTGGGCGCACAGCTTCGAGACCAACCCCACTAACGACTGGCGGCTGGCCGATGTCTTCACAGCCGCCATTGACTCCGATGCGACGCGCGGCCTTCTCTCCGTCAACCAGACCAACTCCGCGGCTTGGGCCGCCGGGCTTGCCAGCACGCTGGTCCTGTCGAACAACGGCTTTGGCATCGTCGCTGCGGTGATCCCACCGGCCTCCGTTCAGCTCACCAACATCATGGGTGGCCTGACCAACGGGCTGATGAACGCGAGGATGTCCGTCCCGATGTGGATTCCGACGGCGAACTACAGCTCCAACGACATCGTCAGCTACTGGTCCGGGACCGGGATCACTCCGTATTTCGTGGCGAATGACCCTGTGCCGCAGACCAAGCGTTATTACCGTGCGCTGAACGCGCTGAACTATGTTCAGGCTCCGAACCAGAACCAGGACCCCTACCTGCTGACATCGAGCTTTTCGTATGCTTATTGGACCAATGTGTTCCCGTGGGCGGACACCGTGATTTACCCGGCCAGCACTTGGGTGGTGTATCGGGATGTGTCCTATTTCACCGCTGGCGGCGCGGGCATCAACCTTCGGCCGGACATCACGCCAGCTGTTTGGGAGGCGGCCCCTGTCCGCTCCTTCACCAAGAAGGGCTATGTGCTGCGCACACCAGAGTTGAGCGTGCAATCCCCGTATCTCAACGTGGGCCGGCCTTGGGTCAGACGCGCCTACCTCGCCGGCGAGCGGGTCTATTGGCAGGGCTGGTATTATCAGGCTGCGAGGAACCTTCCGTTGAACACATCGTTTCCCGATCCTCGGATCAATTACCACGAGCGGAGAGGCAACGGGACGCCGATGTATGGCCCCGGCAACATGCCCAATTGGTGGCCGCTCGAGTCGGCGGGGGACTCGTTCATCATCGGCGACTCGCTCAACGATGTTTTCGTCGAGCGCATCCCGCAGCAGACGTTCGGACTCATGCAACTGGAGACCAGTCCGCGCGTGGTCATCTACGCCTACGGCCAGTCCCTCAAACCAGCGGAGCGCGGCGTCTTCGTGGGCGGCGGCGCGTATCAAGGAATGGTGACAAATTATCAGATCACCGGGGAGCAGGCATCCCGGGCGTTGGTGCGGATAGACGGCCTGCCGGAGCCGGGTCTTCTGCCCCCGCTCCGGGTGCCGGCGATCTATCCTCCGCTCTATCCGGGGTCCTATCCGGTGCCCGCGCAGGTCTTCCCGCGCGTCATCATCGAGAGCTTCAA
>JACRKB010000077.1 GCA_016235545.1 Verrucomicrobiota bacterium
CGCGAGTTTGCGCGCAGTGTCGTATTCGAGCGCGAAGCCTTTGGGCGCGGCGGGCTTGGCCGAATCGCCCTCCTCAGCCTCTTCCTCGCCTTCTTCATCAGCGCCGTCAGCCTTCGCCCCCTTCGCGGCCTTCGCGCGACTCTCTGTCGTTCCAGCTCAGTCAGTCAAAGTCCGAGCAGCTCATGAAGTAGTGGCAGCGCGGGCAGTGGAACTTGCACTTCTGGTTTTCCAACTCGTGCCCGCAGCGCGGACACCAGCGCCAGTATTCACCATCACCCGCCGCCGGTTCCGGCTGAGCATCCGTGGAGGCAGGGGTGGGCTTCGGTTCCAGCACGCCCGTTTGTTAGGCCGAGCCCGCGCCTCTTGCAAGGCTGCGAGAGCGCGGCGTCTGGAAGACAGACTCTCAGGCGTGGGAAACAAGCCGTCCTTCTTGCGCCTGAAATAAGCTCGTTCCATCCCTTCCAGCTCGGGTCTATGCCGTAGTTTCCGGACGATTTCACTGCGGCACCTGACTCCGGCACTCGCGCTGCTAAGAAGCTGCCATGTCCGATATGCCACCAATCGCCCATCGATTCCCGGCATGCCTCCCAGTCGCCGCCCTCCTTGCGGCGACGGACAGTCCTCCACCATCCCCCTGAAGTGAGCCGGGCGTTCCCGCCCGCTACTCGCTCCTCGAAAACGACACCGGCGGCCGCGCAAGCGGCCGCCGGTTGCTTTTTTCAGCTTCGCGTCGCGCGCGACGTCTGCTATTCACCCGCCCCGTGACCCGCCCGATGCCCAGCGTCCTGCTGCTGATTCCCGCCTACAACGAGGAGGAACGCATCGAGCCGACGCTCCGCGAGTATGCCGCCTATTTCCGCGCGAACTACTCCGGACGCTTTGAAATCCTCGTTGTCCTCAACGGCTGCCGCGACAACACCCTCGCCGTCGTGCAGCGCGTCACGGCGGATTTCCCCGAGGTGCAGGTCGAGAATTTCCCCGCGCCCATCGGCAAGGGCGGCGCGCTCAACGAGGGCCTGCGCCACGCCCCAAAGGTGGACCTCATCGGCTACGTGGACGCCGACGGTGCCACGCCGCCATCCGCCTTTCACCGCCTCATCGGCCACACCGACTACGCCGACTGCGTCATCGGCTCGCGCTGGCTTGAGGGTGCGGTGCTCCATCAGGCGCAGCCGTGGTTCCGCCGCTTCACCAGCCGGTGCTTCCACGCCATCGTGGAAAGCCTCTTCTGGATGGGCATCGCGGACACACAATGCCCCGCGAAGATTGCCCACCGCACCGCCATCGAGACCATTTACGGCCACCTGCGCACCGCCGACCTCGCCTTCGACGTGAACCTCCTCTACTCGCTCACGCACGCCGGCTTCAAGGTGCTCGAACTCCCAACCGAGTGGACTGACAAGCTCGGCAGCAAGGTCACAAGCTCCCTCTTCCGCTCCTCGGCCATCATGTTCTTCTCCACCGTGCGGCTGCGGCTCTTCTACTCCCCGCTCTACGAACGGCTGCGACCACTGCGATGGATCGGCGACTGGCTCTACCGCGTGCTCCGCGCACCGACGGTGAGACGGAAGTAAGTTCAACGTTCCGAGTTCCGAGTTCAAAGTCACCGCGCGCGGCACCGGCACGGGACGGGGTTCAAACCGCCGACTTTGAACTTTGAACTTTGAACTTTGAACTCCCCCAAGTGAAGAACACCGCCGTCCCCAGCAGCGCCACGCACGCCGCTCCGAGCACTTGCACCACGAGCTGGAACGCAGCCATGGGCTCCATACCGCCGAGCCTCGGCTGCACCCACCATAGGCCGACCGCGAAG
Organism: Verrucomicrobiota bacterium; assembly: GCA_016235545.1. Lineage (GTDB taxonomy): Bacteria > Verrucomicrobiota > Verrucomicrobiia > Limisphaerales > SXTU01 > SXTU01. The sequence continues at coordinate 1,814 of JACRKB010000077.1, forward strand.
CCTGCCGCGATGAGCACCAGCCACGGCACGATGGCGAACCGCTCACGCGCGAGCAGGTTTTGAATCAGCACATTCGCCAGCACGAGGAACAGGATGCTCCACGCGAACCACGGCACCAGCGGCGCAGCCGGAAGAAAATCCGCCGGGTTGCGGAAATACACGACGCGCAACGGCAGCGTCGGCACCACGGAGCAAACCGCCGCCACCGCGCCGCCCAGCGCTGCCGTGCCCAGCAACGTGTGCCGCAGCGCCGCGTCCTGCCCGCCGCCGGCACCTCCGGCAATTTTCGGAAACATGACCGACGCGATCGGCATCGTGAACTGGCTCAAGCCAAACCCAACAATCACCCCCGCCCCGTAGAGCCGCGTCAGCTCCCGGTCAAACTGGCTTTGCACAAACAGAGTGTCCGCCGACCCGATGAAGATGACCGCTCCCAAGCCCAGCGTCAGCGGCACCACACGCGCCAGCCACGGACGCCACACAAACGTCCCGCCCGGCACCGCGCGCACCTCGCGTGTCGCATACCACGCGAGCGCCACCGCGCCGAACTGGCTGAACAGCGACGCGGACATCGCGCTCGCCGCCTGCCCGTGCAGCAGCATCACCAGCACCACCACCATGCTGAAACGTCCGATGCCATCAATCACCAGCGTCCAGCCCAGCCCCGCGAAATCCTGACGCCCCTGCAAAACACCGCGCAGGACGGGGAGCCAGAGCGTCGTCAGCCCCAATCCCAGCGTCGCCAGCAGCGCGTTGGGATTGCTGATCTTCAGCGTCGCGCAAATCACATCACGGCCCAGCCAGCCCGCGATGAACATCACCAGCCACAACACGCTCATCGCCCACAACAGCGCCCGCACGGTGGCCGCAAGTTCCGCCTGCGCCGCCGGCTCCTTCGCCATCGCGGTTTGCAGCGCCAGCACCGCCTGCAATCCAGCCGCCGGGATGCCCAGCAGGATGAACAGCTTCAGCAGCGTCAGGAAGACGCCATACTCTGCCGCTTCCATCTTCGATGCGATCGGATGCACCGCGAACATGAACAGCCCGCAGCCCAGGTTTGCCGCCACGAGCCACCCGGCCTGCTTGAAGAAGTGTCTGCCGGAATCTGCGCTCATAATGGGAGGATGGTTTCGAGCGTCACCGGCACTTGCTCGGACGGCTTGGGCTGCGGACGCGTGAAGAGGCCCTTCCAGAAGCCCAGTCCGTAACAGATGTGCGACACCGCGATGAGCGGCGCGACGCGCGCGGCGTTGAACAGGCAATGCGAACTCGACGCCAGCGTCTGCGTCAGCACTGCGGCGGCGTAAAGCGCGAGAGGCCACAGCAGCATCGTCGGCAGGAGCGGTGACAGCACGAGATAGAGCAGGAACAGCGGCGGCACGAAGTTCGGCGCGGAGCCGAGCGTGGGATGCAGTCGGAACTGCTCCGCGCGCCCGCGCCCGTAGTTCATCAGCATCTTGCAGAACGCGCCGACCGTGCCGCGCGGCCTGCGGTGGACGATGAACTCCGGGTCGTAACTCAGTTTGCCGCCGCGCTTCTGCAACTCGTCCATCAGCGCGTTCTCCTCGTTGGGATACAGCGCCTCGTCGAAGCCGCCCGCCGCGAGCAACGCCTCGCGCCTGCCCATCAGATTGCAGAGAATCAACTCCTTCTCTCCACTCGCCCGTGCCTTGCCGACCGGTGTGTAGCGCGCCCGGCTCGGCCCAAACGCCAGCCAAGTTCCCATCACGGCGGCGAAGGCCTGCTCCAATGGCGGCGCGTCTGCCGGGCACACGTTCGGCCCGCCGACCATGACGACCTTCGGGTCCGCGAAGTGCGCGAGCGCGCGGCGCAGGTTGTCCGGTGTCGGGAGCGAGTCATCGTCGAGGAAGTAAATCAAATCGCCCTTCGCGGCGCGGAGAGCGGTGTTGCGCTGCACGGATGGCTGCTTGCCGCGTGCGACGATGATTTCGAGGTGCTTGGCCGGGTGGTCGAGTTTGCAAGCGGCTCCGACCGCAAGCGGTTCCTCGTCACCGGGCCGGGTGGGGATGATAATGGTAACGAGCGGGGATTTCTGGCTGAGCTGTTCCGCCTTCACCATCGCTGCTTCGGGCAGAGATTCGAGAGACACGCACGGCTTTGGCGTGCTGCTGGTGACTGGCTGTGGTCGGAGTTCCACCCTAACGGTTTGCTGGCCGGGAAGAAGTGTTTGAATCGGCGAAGGCACAGGCGGTTCGCCCGGCAGCGCGAACCGCTTCACCGGCTCGTCCGACGAGTCGTAGTTGCGTGGCTGCTCGTCACTCATGCGGAAAGTGAACGACCGACGCCCCTCTCATTAGCACCCGGCTTCAGCCGGGTGTTGTGCGGCGAGCGTTGGCAAAGCCGTTTCAACGGCTTTGCTCCCGCCCTCAACCAGACTACACCCGCGGAACCGTTGAAACGGTTTTGCTCACCGCTGCCACAAGACACCCGGCTGAAGCCGGGTGCTAATGAGAGGGATCCGCCGTGCCCGTGCCGGCGACTTGCAGTCGCCGTCCGCGTGCATCCGTGGAATTCGACGCGGCGACTGCAAGTCGCCGGCACGGCATCCGTGTTCAATCCGTGTTTCATCTGTGGCAAAAACGACTTCTCACGGTTGCTCACGGAGGAATTTGACCAGGAGACGCGTCAACCGTTCGAGCTGCGCCAGTTCAACCCACTCGTCCGCCGTGTGAGCCTGCGCGATGTCGCCCGGGCCGAGAAGCACGCTGGGGATGCCGCCGCTCGCCAGCACCGCCGCATCGGAAAAGTAATCCACTCCCAGCGCACGACGCTGTCCAGCGCGGCGCGTGAGCTGGCGGACGAGCGGGAGGTTGGGGTCTGTCTCCAGCGCGGGACACGGTGCGTTCTTCGTGTCGGTCAACTCCGCGTCCACGCCGAGGCGACGGAGAAGCGCGCGGAGTTCGGCGAAGACACCCGCGTCCGATTCGCCGGGCAGCGTGCGGCGGTCAATGAGGATTTCGCAGCGGTCGGGCACGATGTTCGGCTGCTTCCCGCCCGCGATGAAGCCGACGTTCACCGTGGCGTGGCCGAGCAGCGGGTGCGTGCGGCGCTTCAACGTGGCGGAATGGTTCGTCTCCAGCTCCTCCACGACGCGGGCCATCGCGTGGACGGCGTTCTTGCCGAGGTGCGGCTTGGAGCCGTGCGCGGATTTGCCGTGCGTGGTGAGGCGGAGCCAGAGGTCGCCCTTGTGCGCGGTGATGACTTTGCAGAGCGTCGGCTCGCCGACGATGGCGAGGTCGGCCGTCATGGCAGGGTGAGACTCCGTCGAACCCCATTTGCCGACGGAGGAGGCGGGGGCGAAGCGAGTTTGTTTGCGGGGTGAGCCTTTGCCCGAAATGCTCGCTGCGCTCGCCTCGCTGCGCTCGACGGAGTCTCGCCCTACCAAGCTGCCCACCAGCGCCCGGCTGCCGCTCTGGTTGTTCTCCTCGTCCACGAGGGCGGCGAGGACGATTTCTGTTTCGCGCGGGCGCTCACCGGTGGCGGCGAGTTCGAGCAGCGCGGCGAGGTAGGTGGCGATGCTTCCCTTGGTGTCGCATGCGCCGCGCCCGTGGAGCTGACCGGCTTTCACCACCGGCTTGAAGCGCGCTTCGCCGTCCACGCCCACGGTGTCCATGTGCGGCGCGAGCAGGATGCGGCGGCGAACTTTGCCTCCGGCGGGCGTGAGGCGGATGAGCAGGTTGGAGCGGCCGGGGAAAACTTCCTGCCACTCCAGCTCCAGCCCGGCGCGGTCGGCGGTGAAGGCGAGGAAGTCCGCGACGCGGCGATCACCGGTGAGGTCGTCGCGGCCCGGCAGGAACGCGGGGTTCACGCTGGGCAGCGCGATGAGTTCGCGTAGGAGCTTGTGCGCGGAGACGGGCATCGGGCGCGGCGAAGGTAGGTGGCGGCGGAAATAGTGTCGAGCCGTGGGTTCCCTCAGCCGGAATCATCCTAACTCCGGCAGTTGAAACTTAACGCAAAGACGCAAAGACGCAGGGCCGCAAAGAAAACCGGCTTGGTTGGTTTCGCTCCCAACTTCACCGCGCAGGTGAATGCACTTCAGCTTGGCAACCCAACCCAATTCTTTCCTC
>JACRKB010000081.1 GCA_016235545.1 Verrucomicrobiota bacterium
AGAGAGCCGGTCGTCAGCCGGAAGCGCCCCAGTCCACCAGCCTCCCTATCTTCTATCTTCTATCTTCTATCCTCCCTCCTCTCTCTCCCCCCCTCTGCTCGGCCCAGCGAACTTCCGCATTGCCATCCCTGCCGGGTTCCCGTTGCTTTGGGCCATGAAATCTGCCCTCGCACTATTCGCTCACCCCGACGACATCGAGTTCGTCGCCGCCGGCACGCTGCTGCTGCTCCAGCAGCGCGGCTGGGAAATCCACTACATGAACGTCTCCACCGGCAACTGCGGCAGCGTCGAGTTCAGCCCGGCCAAGACGCGGCGCGTGCGGCTGGCAGAAGCGCGTGCGGCGGCGAAGATTCTGGGGGCGCACTTCCACCCGCCGCTGTGCGATGACCTGGAGATTCTCTACGACGTGAGGACGCTGCGGCGCATCGCGGCGGTCATCCGCGAGACGCAGGCGGGCATCGTCCTGACCCACTCGCCGCAGGACTACATGGAGGACCACATGACCACCTGCCGGCTGGCGGTGACCGCAGCCTTCACGCATGGCATGCCGAACTTTCACACGCTCCCGCAGCGCCCGAGCTACGGGCACGATGTGACGGTCTATCACGCCATGCCGCACGGGCTGTGCGATCCACTGCGCCGGTGGATAGTCCCCGGCGCGTTCGTCAACACGGCATCTGTGCACGCGAGGAAGCTGGCCGCGCTGGCGGCGCACAAGAGCCAGCAAGGCTGGCTGGACGTGAGCCAGGGGATGAACTCCTACCTGCGCTCGATGGAGGAGATGTCCAGTGCGGTGGGCAGGCTCTCGAAGAAGTTCAAGCACGCCGAGGGCTGGCGCCGCCACCTGCACCTGGGTTTCAGCTCGAATGAGGTTGACCCGCTCGCCGAGGCGCTGGGGAAGGACTGCTTGGTGAACCGGGCGAGCGAGCGAAGGCTCCGGCTTCAGTAGATCACTCGTCAGTCCGTGATGACGACTTGCAGGCGGTTGCGGTCCACGGCGAAACGCTTGCCAGGCGGCGGCTTGGGCATGGCCTTGAGGTATTTCTCCTTCACCAGCATCTCGAAATCAGGCGGCAATTTCTGGTGATCCGTTTGATAGAGATGGACCGCGCCAGTCAACTCTTGATGAATCGGAAGGCGGAGCGAGGAGTTTGGCGGAGCGGTGGGCAGTCGGTCCGCAGGCGGTTGCTCTGCCTTGTCTCCGGGAGATTGAGGAGGCGCTGGGGATGGGGCCGACGGAGCCTTGGCTGCGGCCACAGGGGCTTCCTCTGCTGCGGGGACGGGGGGCTGGGCTGGAGACTTCCGTCGGCATCCAGACACGGCCACCAACAGGATGACACCCAAACACAGACAACTGCGCGACAGCCTGGTTCCTCGGCTCATGGAGTCTGGGCGGTCGTCAAAAAGCCGCTGTGTAGGAAGCGGTGAATGCGGCAGCCACCGTGTCGGTGTCCTGTCCGGCTGTGTTCAGCAGGCCGAAATCCCCGCTCGTGAGCTTCGTGTGGTGCCTGAACTCGACGTGCCCATCAATGAAGACCAAGTTGCCTCCACCTTGGTGGATGGAGCCATACCACTCGTCGTAAGCGTAGGGGAAGCCTGGATAAAAGTCTTTGGCCCGGGTGAGGTGCCAGTTCGTGTAAATGCGAGTGGCTGCGGCGTTGCCCGAAGGTCTGAGCCATGCCACGTGGGTGCGGGCGGAACTCTCCTGCATCGCGACGATGCGGCTGGGGGTGGGCACATTCGCCAAGCGCCGGACGAAGTTGTTCGCGCCGAAAACCACCGCGTTCCCAATGTAGATGGTGTCACTGGTCGCGTTCGCGTAGTTGGCCGGAGACTGATACTCAAGCCGGGCCGCAGTGCAGGTGAACGTCCTGCTGTTCGTTCCGATGTTGGGCTGCAGCGACCCAAGGAAGTTCGTGGTGGTGGTGGTGGCGAAATTGTTCACGCTCCCTGCGTTCTGGAAAGTCGTCCGGTCATCCTGGTCAGAGGCATACATCATCAGGGCCAGCGCCACCTGCTTCTGGTTCGAGAGGCAGTTGGTCCGCTTGGCCTTCTCCTTGGCCTTGGACAGGGCGGGCAGGAGCATCCCCGCAAGGATCGCGATGATGGCGATGACGACAAGCAGTTCGATAAGGGTGAAACCAGCGTGATGGGTGGAGTGGCGGGGCATCTTCATAATGTCGCTCTGGGTCTGGCGCAACCTGCCCGCACCCCATCCGCTTGGCAAGCGCAGTTTGCAAGCTGTCTTCAACCGGAACGATTCTTTTGAAACCACAAAGGCACAAAGAACACGAAGGCCAGGCAGGCAAAACTGGTGTTTGACAAAGGCGGTGAAGGCGCATCAAACGGTGCGGCGAGATTTGTTGAACGGCCCCGCTTCTGCGGCTCTTCTTCGTGCTCTTCGTGCCTTTGTGGTTCAAGCCTCTGCATGGATTCGGTTCAAGCTGTTCGGGCGCATCTGTGTTTCTTGCAGGGCAAGGGCCTGAGACAGGACATCCGTCGTCCAGCAATGTGCCGCTCCTCCAGATCCTAATCCTGCCCCGCCGACCGAAACGCGAGGGGAAGGAGCAAGAGCAGGATCAGGATTACGAGCAGGAGCGGAAACACTCACGCTCACACTCTCACACTTTCCCACGTGCTCACTTTCCCACTTTCCTCCCTTCCCACCCTCTCTTAGAGTCCGCGCCCTGATTATGAAGGTTCTGATTTGCGACCCAATTTCACCGAAAGGCATCGAGCTGTTCCGGCAGCGGCCCGAGTTCCAAGTCACGGTGCTGGACAAGCGCCTGTCCGAGGCCGAGCTGCTGCCCATCGTCGCCGATGTCGAGGCGATGGTCGTGCGCTCGGAGACGAAGGTGACGAGGAAGGTCCTTGAGGCCGCCACAAAGCTGCGCGTGGTGGGCCGCGCCGGCGTGGGCGTGGACAACGTGGACGTGGAGGCCGCCACGCAGCGCGGCGTGGTGGTGATGAACACGCCCGCGGGCAACACGCTGACCACGGCCGAGCTGAGCTTCGCGATGATTCTCAACCTCGCGCGCAAGGTGCCGCAGGCGCACGGCTCGATGGTCGCAGGCAAGTGGGACCGCAAGCTCTTCATGGGCGTGGAGCTGCACGGCAAGACGCTCGGCGTGCTGGGCGCGGGGCGCATCGGCACGGAGGTGGGCAAACGCGCGCTGGCCTTCGGGATGCGCGTGCTGGCTTACGACCCCTTCCTCACCGAGGGCCGCGCCAAGGCGCTGGGCTTCGAGCTGGCGTCGGACGTGGACGCGATTTACGAGCACTCGGACTTCATCACAGTCCACCTGCCAGTGACAGAGCAGACGCGCGGGATGCTGAACACGGCGGCGTTCGCCAAGATGAAGCCCGGCGTGCGCATCGTGAACTGTGCGCGCGGGGAAATCATCGCGGAGAACGACCTGCTCGCCGCGCTGGACTCCAAGAAAGTCGCAGCCGCCGCGCTGGACGTGTTCTGCGTGGAACCGATGGCGGCGGAGCATCCCTTCCGCAAGCATCCCTCGCTCATCCTCACGCCGCACTTGGGCGCGAGCTCCGAGGAGGCGCAGGAGAAGTGCGGCATCGAGGTGGCCGAGGTCATCACGGCCTACCTGCTCACCGGCGAGGTGCGCAACGCGGTGAACCTGCCTTTCCTCGACGCGCGCACCTACGAGCAGGTCAAGCCCTACATGGCGCTTGGCGAGGCGTTGGGCAGGTTGCTGGCACAGGTGGTGCCCCAGCAGGTGGACCGCGCGCACATCACCTACGGCGGCAAGGCGCAGGAGCTGCCAAACATTGACCCCATCACGCGCTCGGTGCTCATGGGCTTCCTCGCGCGCGCGGCGGTGAAGGACTTGAATCACATCAACGTGCGCGGCATCGCCGGCACGCTGGGCATCGCCGTCGAGGAGAAGCGCTCGAACGAGCCCGTCACATTCAATGAGTGGCTGCACGTCCAGCTCTTCAAAGGCGTGGAAAAGGTCGGCTCGGCGGGCGGCACGTTCTTCGGCTCGCCGAACAACCCGCGCATCGTCCGGCTCTTCAGCAACGCGCTGGAGATTCCCATCCACGGCGTGTTCCTCATGTTCAACAACCAGGACCGCCCCGGCATCGTCGGCTACGTCGGCACGCTGTTGAGCAAGCACAGCGTCAACATCGCCAACCTGAGCCTGAGCCGCGACCACGCGGGCGGCCACGCGCTCTCCGTCTTCCATGTGGACAGCGAGCCGCCGGCGGAGCTGCTCAGCGAGCTGCGCCGCGATTCCGTCTTCAGTAATGTCCGAGTTGTGAAACTTTGAACCAGGTCGCGTGCCCCATGAAAACATTCGCCCCACTCCTGCTCCTCGCCGCCGCCCTCGCCGCCCCAGCCGCGGACCCGAAGGATGCAAAGCCCGCCGTCGCGCCGCCGCTGCCCAAGCCCGTCGTCTCGGCGGACACCCTTTTCCCGCCCACAGTGCTGGCGCGAGGCAGGGGATTTGAGGTCAACAGCAAGCAGCTCGACGAGGCGTTCCTGAATTTCCGCACCGCCGCAGCCTCGCGCGGCCAGCAGCCGCCGCCGGAGGACAAGCGCGTGGAAGTGGAGAGGAAACTCCTCGACCGGCTCGTCGTCGTCGAAGTGCTGAAGCGCAAGTCCACCGAAGCAGACAAGGCGAAGGGCAAGGCCAGCGCGGACAAGATGCTGGGCGATTTTCTCAAGCAGGCCGGCTCTCCTGAGGGGTTCCGCCGGCAGGTCGAGGCGATGGGCATGACGCCCGAGTCATTCACCGCGCAATTCACCGAGCGCGCCATCGTGGAGGAAGTGGTCAACCGCGAGGTGCGTGAGAAGGTTCCCATCACGCCCCAGCAGGCGCAGAAGTATTACGACGAAAACCCGCAGCGCTTCGAGCAGCCGGAGACCGTGCGCGCCGCGCACATCCTTCTCGCGACGCGCGACCTCGCCACCAACACCGAGCTGCCGCCCGACAAGCAGAAGGCACAGCGCGCATTGATCGATGCCGTGCTCAAACGCGTGCGCGCCGGCGAGGACTTCGGCAAGCTGGCGAAGGAGTTTTCACAGGACCCCGGCTCGAAGGAGCGCGGCGGCGAATACGTCTTCCCGCGCGGCCAGATGGCGATGGAGTTCGAGACAGCCGCCTTCGGGATGCGCCCCGGCCAGATCAGCGACGTGGTCACGACCAAGTTCGGCTTCCACATCATCAAGATGCTGGAGCGCAACCCCGCGAAGAAGGTCGAGTTCGACAAGGTCAAGGAGCGCATCCGCGAAAACCTCCAGCAGGAAGAGGCGGACAAGCAACTGCCCGAGTATCTGGAGAAGGTGAAGAAGGAGGCGGGCGTGGAAATCCTCGACGCGAAATACAAGTGAGCGGGGAGGAGCAGGATTAAGAGTAAGATTACGAGTAAGAGAAAGAGGGAAAGCGGCTCGGTTCTTAATCTTAATCTTAATCCCATGCCCCGCTCCCTCCCCATCGCCCTCGCGATCGCCGGCTCCGACAGCGGCGGCGGAGCAGGCATTCAGGCCGACCTCAAGACCTTCGCCGCGCTGGGCGTCCACGGCACCAGCGCCATCACCTGCCTGACAGCACAAACCCCCCGGGGCGTCACCGCTATTCAAGCCGCGAGGCCGGCCATCGTCCGCGCCCAAATCGAGGCCGTCTTTGCAGAGTTGCGCCCCGCCGCCGTGAAGACCGGGATGCTGTTCGACACCGCCACCATCCGCGCAGTCGCGGACTACTTCGGCCAGCTCCGTGGCCGGAGACCTCCGCTCATCGTTGACCCCGTGATGGTCGCCACCAGCGGCGCGCGACTGCTGAGACCAGCCGCCGTCCGTGCCCTGCTGAGTGATTTGCTTCCACTCGCCACGCTCGTCACCCCCAACCTTGACGAAGCGGAAATCCTCGTCGGCACGAAGCTGACTTCAGTCCAAGACCTGCGTGCCGCCGCACGCACGATTCACCGGCGCTTCGGCTGCGCTGCGCTGGTCAAAGGCGGCCACCTGCGCGGCCTGCGCGACGCGGTGGACATCTTCTTCGACGGGAAATCCGAGCTGCTCCTCTCCGCCCCGTTCGTGCGCGGCGTCTCAACGCACGGCACCGGCTGCACCTACTCCGCCGCCATTGCCGCGCACTGCGCGCACGGCCACGACCTCCCGCGCGCCGTGCAGCTTGCCAAGGACTTCATCACCCAAGCCATCACGCACAGCCACCGCGCCGGGAAGCACTCCGTGTTGAACCCCTTCGCTGGGATGCAGCATCTCAGTCGTAACAGGGCCGACGGAGCGGTGGGGAGTCGCGCGAAGGCCGCGAAGGGAGCGAAGTGAACTTGCCACGCGCCGTCAGCCTTC
>JACRKB010000078.1 GCA_016235545.1 Verrucomicrobiota bacterium
CCGCAAAGAAAACCGGCTTGGTTGGTTTCGCTCCCAACTTCACCGCGCAGGTGAATGCACTTCAGCTTGGCAACCCAACCCAATTCTTTCCTCCCTGCGCCTTTGCGTCTTTGCGCCTCTGCGTTAACTGCGGTTTTTAGGATCATGCAGTTGAGCCACGGATGGAACGCGGAACAGGAGGCGGCTGTCTTGAGGATGCCTGCCCCATACTCTGCGTCCCTCCGTGGCTGTGGCTAATGAATCGCTCCGTCAAGACAGCCGCTCCGGTGGCCGGGCAGCGGGAGGCCGAGGGTTTCCTCCCAGAAGTAGCGGAAGGCGGGGATGCGGGTGCGGAGTTTCGCGGCGTCCTCGGCGCGAAGGAGGAGATGTTGGAACTCAGCCTCCGTGAGCAGCGTCACATCGGGCGTGCAGAGGATGGGGGCGGCGTTTGGCTCGATGGTTTCCATCCGGCCCTCGCGCCGGAGTTCGAGGCCTTCGCCCAGCGGCAGCATGAGGCTGCCTGCCGCGCAGATGGAGGTGAGTTCGCGCGGGCCGGTGGCGGCGGGGAGGTTCTCCAGCGTGACGAGGGTGGCAAGCTCGCGCAGGACGGGCTGCTGGAGCGCGCGCAGGTAGGGGAAGTTCTGGAGGAGTTCGCGGATTTGCCAGAGGGCCTTGAGCTTCGTCTCGTAGCCTTGGTGGCGGATGAATTCGCGGAATGAACTTTCGGCAAAGGCGGTGACGGTGACGGGGCTGAGTGCGACGACGGAGGCGTTGCGCTGGCCCTGCCCAAGGATGACGGACATCTCGCCGATGAGCTCGCCCGCCTCCATCTGGGCGAGGATGTGCTTGTGCTCGCCGTCGTGCTGGACCACCTGCGCGTAGCCGGTGAGGATCATATAGACGCAGCCCTCGGAGCGGGTGCCCTCGCGGATGAGGATGTCTCCGGCGTTGAAGGTCATCACGCTCTGGTTGGCGAGGAGGCAGGAGATCCAGACGGGCGGCATGCCGGGGAAGTATTCGAGGAGGAACTCGATGGTGCGCGTGAGGTTGTAGTCGGTCTCGCCGCGCAGGAGGTTGAAGCGCTTGCCGCTGGTGGCGGTGCAGAAGTGGGCCTGGAAGCGTTCGGAGAGGTTGTCGAGGTGCAGGAAGACGATGCGCTCGGCGGGGGAGTTGATGGCGTCGCCGGGGTCGCCGTGTATCTGGCCCTCGCCGCCGTCTGCCAGCAGGAGCTGGGCTGGCTGGCGGTAAAGCTCGGCGATCTGCAGGTAGCGTTCCTGGGTGATGACTCCGGTGCGCTGGAGGCGCTTGAGGTCGGAGAGGGCCTGCATGTCGCTGGTGAAGATGAGGCGGCAGTCCTTGCCCGTGTGGGTGGTTTCGAAGTGGGCACCGATGGTGGGGATGCTGTGGCTGGAGTAGAAGGGCGTGATGCGGAGGCCGAAGAAGTTCGCCTCCTGGCCGGGTTCCAGCGGGATGAAGACGAAGTAATCCTGGAGGCTCTCCTCCGGGTGGTCCATGAGGAGGGCAAGCTTGCGCACCATCATGCGGTAGATGAGCGGCGTGGTGAGCACCTGGATGCGGCGGTTGTATTGCAGCAGCGAGATGAGGTTGCAGTGGTCGTCGTGGATGTGGCTGAGGAAGAGGGAGCGGATCTGGTTGCGCGCGATGCCGCGGGCGCGGAGGTGGGCGTTCAGATACGGGATGGCGTCCACCAGCATATGGTTTCCGTCGTGGCAGAGCGCGAAGCCCGAGGACGCCTGCGTGGCGCTGAAGCCGGTGGAGCCGCCGAGCACCTCGACGCCGAGCTTGACGAGCGTGGTGGGCGTGAGGTCGGTGTTGACGGGATACGGGGGTGACTGCTCGTGCTCCACCGTGAGGTCAAGCAGCTTGGTATGGCCGTCTGCGGCTATCTCGAAGCGGTTCGGCTCGACGCGCCGGATGATGCACCAGCCAAGGTCCACGGGGACATCCTCGATCACGCAGGTGGTGATGAGCGCGTCGAGGGGCAGCACCTTGCCGTGCGCGTCCTTGAGGTGGAAGGAGCGCGTCTCGCGGGCCAGCTCCTCGGCTTGTTGCGCGGGCATTTCCCACTCTGCCATCTGTTTTGCATCCGGCCCGAAGAGTGTGAGATCGAGCAGTTCGCGCGCGGCCTGGATGCGGCGCCTGCTGCCGATCAAGCCAAGCCGCTCACCGGTGGCCAGCTTGCCGCCCACGAAGAGGTGGTGGTAGAGCGGGAACTCGACGGCTACCTGCGACTCGCCGTGGCTCACGGGCCGGTCGGGCAGGAGGATGAAGCTGGGTGACTTCAGCCCGCGTTGCATGAGCACCTTGACGATCTCGGGAGGGCAGCCTGCCAGCAGGGAGTGCTCGCCGACGGAAAGGTAGAACACGCCGGGGAAAATCGGCTGGACGTGCATGGGCGAAGGATGCGCAAAAGCGGCCCGCCCGCAAACCAAAACCTCGCCCACTGTCGGCCTGGGGCGGCTCCTCCTGCTCGTGAAGCTGATCCTTGGTGGAAAACCGGAATGGCTTGGTCCCGAACTCTGCAGCCGGCACGGCTACAGAAGCCGCGGCTGGCGCGCCTCCTTCGCGATGGATTCGCCCAGGCTTTCCACGCGGGCGCGGCGGCGCTCCATGATGTTCTTCTCCAGCCGGGAGTCGTAGGCGACTGGGTAGTTGCCGTCGTAGCAGGCCATGCAGAAGCCGGCGCGCGGCAGGCCGGTGGCCTTCACCATGCCCTCTTGTGAGAGGTAGTGGAGTGAGTCGGCGTTGAGATACGCACGAATCTCATCGGTCGTGTGGTTGGCCGCCATGAGCTTGCTGCGGTCGGGGAAATCAATGCCATACACGCAGGGGTTCATGTGCGGCGGGCAGGAGACCAGGACGTGGACCTCTGTCGCGCCGGCTTCCTTGAGGCTGTTCACGCGCGTCTTGCAAGTGGTGCCGCGAACGATGGAGTCGTCCACGATGATGACGCGCTTGCCCTTCACGATCTCGCCGATGAGGTTGAGCTTCACGCGCACGGCGAAGTCCCGGATGAGCTGGCTGGGCTGGAGGAAGCTGCGCCCGACATAGTGGTTGCGCACGAAGGCCATCTCGTAGGGGATGCCGGACTCGAGCGAATAGCCCAGCGCGGCGGAGTTGCCGCTGTCGGGCACGGGGATGACGAGGTCGGCCTCGATTCTGTTTTCCAGCGCGAGCTGCCGGCCCATCTCGACGCGAACCTTATAGACGTTTCGGTCGGCGATGGTGCTGTCGGGCCGGGCGAAATAGACGTATTCGAAGATGCAGAAGGCGCGGCGCTCGTGCGCGGGGAAGGCCTGCAAGCTCTTCAAGCCGTCCTCGTTGATGATGACGATTTCCCCCGGCTCCACATCGCGGACGAACTTGGCGTGTATCAAGTCCAGCGCGCAGGTCTCGCTGGAGAGCACCCATGCGTCCCCCACCTTGCCGATGGAGAGCGGGCGGAAGCCGTGCGGGTCTCGCACGCCGATAAGCTCGTGCTCGGTCATGATGACGAGGGAGAACGCCCCCTCGATGCGGCGGACGGTGTTGACCAGCGCGCTTTCCCCGCGCGGGTCCCTGGGCTGCGCGAGCAGGTGGAGGATGATCTCGCTGTCCACCGAGGTCTGGAAGATGGACCCCTTTGCTTCCAGCTCCTCGCGGAGCTGGGCGGCGTTGGTGAGGTTGCCGTTGTGCGCCACGGCGATCTGCCCTCGCGCGCAATCCACCGTCAGCGGCTGGGCGTTGCGGATGTGCGAGGAGCCAGTGGTAGAGTAGCGCGTGTGGCCCACGGCCATGTTGCCGATGAGCTTGGGCAGGACGGCCCCGTCGAAAATCTGCGGCACTAGGCCCATGCCCTTGTGCTCGTGAAATTGCTGGCCGTCACAAGTGACGATGCCCGCGCTCTCCTGGCCACGATGCTGAAGCGCATATAGCCCGTAGTAGGCCAGTTCGGCTGCGTTGGGATGTCCGTAGATGCCAAAGACACCGCAGTAATGTTTCGGTTGATCGGGAGAATGCATGGGGCGCGCGCGGGCGAGACTCAAGCGGACGACCCGCACGTTGGCAAGCGGAGAGTGCGCCGGGGCGGGAGCACGACGCGGGGAGGGGGTGAGCAGGTGGGAGAGTGAGAAAGTGAGCAGCCGGGAGACGCACACGACATCCCTCACTTTCTCGCTTTCCCACTTTCCCGCTATCTCACCCCTCTCCCCACACACCCGCGCGCACCGCGCCGCATCGGAACTCTCCCGATGCCGCCATCGGACGAAAATCAAGTTGTCGGCTCCCGGTGCGCTGATACATTTTCGCCGTAGCCGCAAAGAACCGAGCCGGAAGCGGCCTGGTCAAAGGCAGCCATGATTCGCATCGCAAATCAGCGCCAGAAGCTCGCGGGGTTCACCCTGCTGGAGGTCATGATCATCGCCGCCATCGTCGGCATCATGGCGATGATTGCCCTGCCCAACTTCGCCAAGGCCCACGCCAACACACAGCAGAAGCTCTGCATCAAGAACCTCCACAGCCTTTCCGAAACCAAGCAGCAGTGGGGCTTCGAGAACCGAAAGCTGCCCACCGCCACCCCCACGGCTGCGCAGCTCCAGCTATATTACGGCAAAAACCGGATGCCGACCTGTCCCGCACGCGGCACCTACACGCTGCGCGCGCTGAACCGGGAGCCGATCTGCAACCGCGCCGCGCTGGGCCACACATACTGACCCTCCGCCTGCGTGGAGCGCCCCGGTGAATTTCCCCGCTCCTACCTCGCGTCCACTGTGCTCGAATTGAAACCTATGAAACCCCTCCTCGCCTCCCTCCTTGCCATCACCGCGCTCGCCTCCGCCCAGGCCGCCGCGCCCAAGCCCCTGCGCGCACTCGTCATCTCCGGCGGCTGCTGCCACGACTACGCCATCCAGCACGTCATCCTCAAGGAAGGCCTCGAAGCCCGCGCCCACATCGAGGTGGACACCATCCACTCCCCCGACCGCACCACGAAGGCCAAGTTCGAGAAATATGAGAAGCCCGACTGGGCCAAGGGCTACGACGTCATCATCCACGACGAGTGCTCCGCCGACGTGAAGGAACTCGACTACGTCAACAACATCCTCGCCGCGCACAAGGCCGGCGTCGCCGCTGTCAACCTCCACTGCGCCATGCACAGCTACCGCGTCGGCCAGTTCCGCGACGCCGTCCAGCCCGGCTCGCCCGACGCCCTGTGGTTCGACCTCCTGGGCATCCAGTCCACCAGCCACGGCCCCAAAGTCCCCATCGCCGTCACCATCGTCAACAAGACCCACCCCGTCATGAAAGGCCTCGCCGACTGGACCACCATCAACGAGGAGCTTTACAACAACGTCCGCGTCTTCCCCACCGCCATCCCCATGATGCGCGGC
>JACRKB010000001.1 GCA_016235545.1 Verrucomicrobiota bacterium
CTGTCCAGCACACAGCTCGGCGCGCGCCGGAACATGGAGCATTACCTGGCGAAGAAGGCCGAGGGGCTGCTGGAAAAAGTTCTCGGCCCCGGCCAGGCTGTCGTGCGGGTCTCCGCTGAAATCAACTTCGACTCCCTCACGCGCACCGAGGAGAAGTTCGACCCCGACGGCCAGGTCATCCGGTCCTCCACTGTCACCGACGAGAACACAGACAACATCACCGCCGCGCCCACGTCCGGCGGCGCTCCAGGCACCGCGAGCAACTCGAACACGGAGACAAACAGCGTCGCCAGCACACCGCAGACGAACTCGAAGACGAAGAAGAAAGTCGGCAACACCCAATACGAAATCAACAAGACCACCAGCAGCAGCGTGCTGGCTGCGGGTGGGCTCAAGCGCGTCTCCGCCGCCGTGTTCGTCGCCGCGAAGATGGACGGCACCGGCAAGGACCGGAAGGCTGTCAGCCGCTCCGACGAGGAGTTGAAGAAGCTCCGCACCATCGTCCGCAGCGCGCTGGGCATCGTCGAGAACGACGCGACCCGCCGCGACGAGGTCACGCTGGAGGAGATGCCCTTCAACGATGAGTTCGGAGCCGAGCTGGTCACGAAGCTCGAGACGCAGCAGCAGCGGGACCGGTGGCTCGAACTCGGCCAGCAGGTGGGCTACGGAGTGGTCGCGCTGGCGGTGTTGCTCGTGTTCTGGCGCGCGTTCAAAAACACGCCGGTGGAGAGCATCCCGCTGGGCGTGCCCGTCGGAAAACTGGGCGGCGGTGACCGCCGGGCCGCGGGCCAGCCATTGAGCGTCGAGGCGCTCAACCAGATGGTCCGCGAAAATCCTGAAAACATGACGCAGGCCATCCGAACCTGGATGACCCGCAGCAACCCCAGCCAGAACTAGCCATGCCTGACATTTCTGACAACACCTTGTCCGGGTTGAACTACGCGCAGATGACGAAGCAGCAGCGGTTCGCCGCCTTCCTCATCATCCTTGGTCCGGAGACCGCCGCGAGCATCCTCCGGCAGCTGGAGCCCGCTGAGCTGGAGTCCGTCACGCTGGAGATGAGCAAGCAGCCGTTTCTCACACAGGATTTTCAGAACGAGGTGCTCAAGGAGTTTTCCGCGCTGGCGGTGCAGGCCACCATGGGCATCTGCGGTGGGCTCAAGTTTGTCCACGCCGCGTTGGAGAAGGGCGTGGGCGCTTTCCGCGCGTCGGACGTGATGAACAAGGTGTCCCCGGCCAACAACCGGCCCAGCATCCCCGCGCTGCAAAACCTCCTCGACATGGAGCCTCGCCCGCTGGCGAACCTGCTCAAGCACGAGCCGCCGCAGGTCATCGCACTGGTCGTCAGCTACCTCGCACCCGAGCGCGCGTCGCGCATTCTGGCGGAGCTGCCCGAGGCGCAGCGCGAGCACGTCGTCGAGCGGTTGGCCACGCTCGCGCCAGCTCCCGTCGAGTCCGTCGAGCGGCTTGCAAATGCGTTGAACCAGAAGATCAGCACGACCAAACCCTCGCGCCCGCCCAGCCGCACAGGCGGCGTGATGTCCGCCGCGACCATGCTCAACTCCATGGACCGAGAGACGGCCACAAACATCCTCAACGCGCTCGAAGCCCGTGACCCCGACCTCACCCAGTCCATCCGCAACAAGATGTTCACCTTCGAGGACCTTGCGATTCTGGACACGCCTTCGCTCCAGAAAATCCTCCGCGAAGTGGACCTGCGCGACCTCGCGATGTCGCTCAAGAGCGCGAGCGACCGGCTCAAGGGCCGGATGCTGGGGAGCATCTCCAAGCGCGCCGCCGAAACGGTCAACGAGGAAATCAGCTTCATGGGCAGCGTGCGCGCCAAGGACGGCGACGCCGCGCGCCAGCGCATCGTCGAGGCCATGCGCAAGCTGGAGACGGCCGGCGAAATTGACCTCAACGAAGCCCGCGAGGCTTCCAAGACGGCCTTGAATTGACGCCATGGTTCACCACGAATCACTCCGCTTCACCGTCCCCCTCCGCGACGTTCACCTGGCGGGTGGTGAGTTGGCCGGCTCGGCCAGGCCGACGGCGGCGGAGGTGGACACCCTCACTCGCGCGGCCTACGAGCGCGGGCGACTGGAGGGCGAGCAGGCCGTCAGCGAGCAACTGGTCCGGCAACGTGTGGAGTTCAGCGAGCTGCAAGGCGGGTTGCTGGCCGAGCTGCGGGGCACCATCCCGCGCGTCGCGCAGGAGTGCGAAGCGACGATGATCACGCTAGCGCTGGAAGCAGCACAGCGGCTCGTCGCCGGCTTGCCCATCAGCGCGAAACTTGTCGAGGCCGTGGTGCGCGAGGCCATTGCGCAGGCGAACGACGCCTCGGAAATCGAGGTCCGCCTGAACGATGACGACCTGAAACTCCTCAAGCGCGCCAAGTCCCCGCTTCTGGCTGCCGGGGAAGGGCCGCAGAAACTGGTGGTGGTGGCCGCGCCCGAAATCTCGCGCGGCGGCTGCCTCGTCCACACGCGCTTCGGCACCGTGGACGCGCAGCGCGAGACCAAGCTGGAAAATCTCCGCCAATCACTCGCCGAATGACCTCTCTCGTCCCCGCTCCGCCGTCGGCCAGCCGCCTCACGCACGCGCTTCAACGTGCGCGGCAGGCGCGGCTCTCGGACAGTCGCGGGCGCGTGGTGCAGGTCATTGGCCTGGTCATCGAGTCTGAGGGGCCGCTTGCGGCCGTCGGTGAGGTCTGCCGCATCGAATCCGCGCGGCATGACGGCACGACGCTCGCGGAAGTCGTCGGCTTTCGAAACCATCACCTGCTGCTCATGCCGCTCGGCGAGACGCACGGCATCCACCCCGGCAGCGAGGTCATCGCGCTTGGGCGCCCGCTCCAGGTCGGTGTCGGCGAGGCGCTCAAGGGCCGCGTGATTGACGGCTTGGGCGAACCACTCGACGGCCTCGGCCCGGTGCTGGCCGACCGCCACGTCAGCACAAACCTTCCACCGCCGCATCCGCTCAAGCGGCAGCGCATCACTCAGCAGTTCCACACCGGCATCAAGGCGCTGGACACCTTCATCCCGTGCGGACGCGGCCAGCGGCTCGGCATCTTCGCCGGCAGCGGAGTGGGCAAGTCCACCTTGCTGGGCATGATGGCCAGCCAGGCCGAGGCGGATGTGAACGTCATCGCGCTCATCGGCGAGCGCGGCCGTGAGGTGCGCGAGTTTCTGGAGAAGGACCTTGATGAAGCGGGCCGGAAGAAATCCGTCGTCATCGTCGCCACGTCGAACCAGCCCGCGCTGGCGCGGCTCAAAGGCGCATTTCTCGCGATGGCCGTCGCCGAGTTTTTCCGCGACGCCGGGCAGAACGTGCTGATGATGATGGACTCGGTCACGCGCTTCGCGATGGCACAGCGTGAGATTGGCCTGGCGGTTGGCGAGCCGCCGGCCACGCGCGGCTATCCGCCGAGCGTCTTCTCCCTCCTGCCGCAACTGCTCGAACGCGCGGGCAACGGCGAGCGCGGCAGCATCACCGGGCTGTTCACCGTGCTCGTCGAGGCGGACGACATGAACGACCCCATCGCCGACGCGGTGCGCTCGATTCTGGATGGACACATCGTGATGACCCGCGAGCTGGCGACGCAGAACCACTATCCGGCCATTGACGTGCTGGACAGCGTGAGCCGGCTCGTGCGCGACCTCCAGACGCCGGAGCAGTTGGCGCTGGCTGGGCGCGCGAGGGAGAGCATGGCCGTGTATAGGCGGAACCAGGACTTGATTGCCATCGGAGCCTACCCGCAGGGGAGCAACGCGCAGATTGACCACGCGATCCGGCTGCGCGAGCCGCTGGCATCGTTATTGCGACAGCCAGTGGGGCAGGGCTTTTCTGCCGAGCAGAGCTGGGACTGGCTCAAGCGGGCGGTGGACAGCCCGGAACCGGCAAGAACCCCTGTGAAAGCAACGGGAAACAACGCGAAAGGCTGACTCATGAAAGCATTCAAATTCACCCTCGAAGCCGTCCGCACGCTGCGCGCGCGCCAGGAAAAAATTGCCTTGGAGCAATATGGCAAGTCGGTCCAGACGCGTGATCAAGCCATCGCCTTCCTCTGGAAAACGCGTGAGGAGCTGGAAAAGATTTTTGAGCAGCGCCGCCAGCAGGCCGGGGGGGCTGTGGCCGGCAGCCTCGCCCAGTTGGAGAAGTGGTCGAAGGAAGTCGCGGCCCGCGAGAAGGAATGCCTTCAAAACGTCCAGCTCGCCAACATGCGCGTGGAAACAACATGGCAGGAGCTGATCGCGGCCCGGAAGGACCGGGAGATCGTGGAGAAGTATCTCGACCGCCAGCGCGAGAGCTACGAACGCTCGCTCGACCGCGAGGAGCAGAAAGCGCTCGACGAACTGGCCGGACGGCCAGGTGCGGCGAACGCGCTGACCCCGGCGTTCGCGTGGAATTGAGCCGCCAGTGAAAGCGCTTCAATCCAACTGGATCGTCCTCGGCCTCCTCGGGATGCTCTCCTATCTCGGCACGACTTTCGCCCTCATGCGCGGCCTCGACCTCCAGCGGCCGGCCGCCTCGGAGCCTGAGGCAGCCCAAGTGGAGAACACGACCGGCCCATCGTGGGAGTTCAACAACCCCGAGCTGGACCAGCTCGTCGCCAACCTCAAGCGCGAGCGCGAGCATCTGACTGAGCGCGAGAAGCAGCTCGAGGAGCTGGCCGCACGGCTCCAGGCGGAGAAGGCGGAAATCTCCCGAGTCACCAACACCGTCGTCCAGCTTCAGCGCGACTTCGACCAGAGCGTGACGCGCCTCAAGGATGAGGAGCAGTTGAACCTCAAAAAGCTCTCCAAGCTCTACACCACCATGACGCCCGATGGCGCGGCGCTCGTGATGAAGGAATTGCCCGACGACACGCTCGTGAAGCTCCTCGCGCTGATGAAGGAGTCCGAGCTAGCGCCGCTCCTCGAGCTGTTGAGCAAACCCAACGCCACCGATGCGAAGCGCGTCGCGGTGCTCACCGACCGCTACCGGCTGCTGCAGTCGCGCGGCACGAGCACGAACCGTCCGACGGGGCCATGAACTCCACCGCATCCACTGCCGCCATGCTGCCCGTCGGTCCCGTCGCAGCTCCGGCGGCCGAGCCGCTGCCACCTTCTGACGAGGCGGGAATCGGCTTCGCCGCCGTCATGGCAGAGGCGATGACAAATGCGCCGATGAGCAATGCCGCTGCATCCCGGGTGACTTTTCCCAGCGCTTCGGCCAGCGAGTCCGAGGGCGCAACACTCGCTGACTTCCATCTGGTATTGTTGGAGCCTCGGGTCGTTCTTTCCCTTGATGAGCCGGCCGTGGCGGGAGCAGTCGAGTCTCCTTTTCAGCACAGCCAACACGGTGGCGTCAATCCGGAGATGGTGGAGAGGGGTGTCCCTCACACGGCCCAAACGATTTCAACGAGCTTTGCCCGGCTGGTGGTTCAGCGAGCAGAACTGCCAGGAGTCGATGAACCTGTGCCCGCCTCGTCCACCTGCGTCGATGGGCTGAAGCCCGTTGTTGATGAGCCGGTGGATGAACGTGTGATGCGTCCCCCGCTTCCCAACGGTGACCCAAGGTCGCCCGGCTCCGAGAATGATGATGACTCAAATGGGGAAGCGTTTGGACCGAGGGCCGTTCTCCACCGTCGCAGCCCTCTGTTGCAGTGCGAGAAAGAGACGCTTTCCACACTAGTGAGCGAGGTTGCGTTTCAGCGCTTCGAGACAACAAGGAGTTTGCCCTCTCTCCCTCCGTTGGAGCTAGAGAGTGAGTTAGTGTCCGGAGACATCCTCTCACCTTCTCGCCCGTCCGCTTTCTCACCCGCACCGCTCCCCGCATCCGATGAAGCGGATGAGGGACAGCGAGAACCGCACGCAGCCAACGATTCCATCGCCTCGACTTCGAGAATGGCAACAGGTTCGAGGCCGCCAATGGAAGAACCGTCCGCGCCTGCTCAGTCTTCCTCGAATCTGTCAGAGCGCAGGCTCGCAACTTCGCGGGCAACGCCGAAGGAGGGTTTGGCTCGTTCGAGTGGAGAGACCGAGGAGAAGCCATCGGCGAGTCCGAACTCAGTTGCCCGTGTGGAAACACAGGGCGAACCCGCGTTGGGGGAAGGCGCGCCCCTAGTTGTTGCTCCCTCTTCAGTGGAACAGTGCCTGCCTGTGCCAGCGGGGTTGGAGGTGACGAAGACACTTCCGCTTGAAGCACCTCAAATCTTCAACCGTGCCCCTGTAATCGAATCATCTCTGGCAGGCGGACGCGCGCTCGTGCCGGTGGACTTGTCTCAGACAAGCACGAGAACGCAATTCGAGCCGTTCGCACCAAGCAAGATGGATTCAGCGGTAGTCGCCCCCCCGGAGTCTCAACCGTTCGCGGGTTCTGCAAACAATTCCGCCGGGCTGGCGAAAGCATTGGATGCCAGTTCCCTTGAAGAATCGCCAGAGACTCGGGCGATTCCCTCTCGCCCGGTCGTTCTAAACCGGAACGATGCAGTTCAAACCCGCGAGCCTCACGCAAAGGACACAAAGGACGCAAAGGAACTGGGAGGAGGCGCTCAGGAGGCAAGTTACCAGACGGTGAGCGAAATTCCGGTGGATACAATCGGCTTTCCCGCTTCTTCTTTGCATCATTCGCGTGAGATTCCTTCTGCATGGATTCGGCCAAATAAGCCTCTCGTGGAGGAGGCACCCAGGTCCTCACCGGTCAGCGAGCAAGGGGTCGGCGGGGACTCGGCTATCGAAGACAGGAGCGTCACTCTCACGAAACTTGAAACCGCGACGAGGCATCTCCCGCTTCCGGATGGGACGGTGTTGGATGAGAAAAAGCCCGTGCGACAGCCCGAACTCGTGCAGGTTTTGCCGAATCCCGCTCGACCTTTGGAAACTCCAGTCCGAGTCGAAAAATCCGACGCCTCATGGAAGCCAGCGGCTGAAAACTCAGCCGACACATGGCATCTGGTGAGTCCTCCGGCGACCGGGCTGGCCCAACCCGCAGGCCGGGCAGGTTCCGCTGATGAGTCCGTGTTTCAACCGCTCCCTCGCGCGGAATTGATTCCTGTCTCGGAAGCGAACGGTGCGATGCAGACTCGGACCGAGCGCCCAGCGGTGCCTTTTACGAGCAGGGCTGCCGATCCCTCCGGGGCTGACACTGCGCCGCTCGCCGCTGCCAGCGCGGTCGCGCGGCCTTTGCCCGGGTGGCGCGTGCAGTCCGGCACGGAGGCGAGGTTCGCTCCGCCGGAGCAGCGCGATGCCTCCGCGAAAGCGACCACTGCTCCGGGTTTCCGTGGTGGCACAGGCACTGCTGAACAGGGTGACGGCATGAAGAACTCCTCCGAACAGAAACAATTTGCCGGGCTGGTGCTGCACAGCCGGCAGGATTCCGGCGTCGCCGTCTGGGCGTCAGCCCCGGAGGTCGTGCAGCGGGGCGGAGCGCGTTCAGCAAGCGAAGGTGCGGCTCATGCACAGGTTCGTTCGGATGCCGGACCGCAATTGATTTCGTTTCTGGCAATGAACGAGCAGGGTTTCGCCGCTGCTGAGGAACTGGGAACGTTGCCGGCCGTCGGTGCCACGCATTCTTCGGCCTCGATGGAACTCCTGCAATCCAGCCTGCTCAAGCACGTCACGGAGCTGCGGCACACGGGCGCGACTGAGATGGCCGTGGTGCTCAGGCCGGATGGCGAGACGCAGCTCGCGTTGCGCCTGACCTTCAGCAGCAGCGGCGAAGTCACCGTGCAGGCGCGGTGTGAGCAAGGAGACGCGCAGACACTTGCAGCGAACTGGGGCGACATCCGCCACTCGCTGGCACAGCAGGGAGTGCGGCTCGGCGCGCT
Organism: Verrucomicrobiota bacterium; assembly: GCA_016235545.1. GTDB lineage: Bacteria > Verrucomicrobiota > Verrucomicrobiia > Limisphaerales > SXTU01 > SXTU01. The sequence continues at coordinate 7,811 of JACRKB010000001.1, forward strand.
GGAGTTTTCCTCCGAGCGCAATCCGAACACTTTGAACCAGCAAGCCGGCAACGGCGGGCCTTCACCCGATGGCCAGCCGTCCTCACAACGCCACGGACAACCGTGGCCAGAGACGCTGGACGACCTGCCGCTCGTCGGCTCGCTCACCGAGCCACCCGCGCGGCGCGGCGTCCAGCGTCTGCCGGCGGGCCGGACGCGTCGTTGGGAATCCTGGGCTTGAATATGAATGTCTCCGCCATCGCTCCGGGCAGTTCAACCGGCACCACCTCCGCCGAGGCGCGGGTGCCGCGGAAGGTTTTGGATCAGGAGGATTTTCTAAAGCTGCTGCTGACGCAGTTCACATCGCAGGACCCGATGGAGCCGATGAAGGACACGGCGTTCATCGCGCAGATGGCGCAGTTCACCTCGCTGGAGCAGTCCAAGACGATGACGGCGGACATCGCGGCGCTGCGGGGGCAGCAGCAGATTTTGCAGGCCAACGCCATGCTCGGTCGCAACGTGGTCGTGCAAGTGGACGGCGGGCTGGTGGCTCAAGGCACCGTCACCGCCGTGCAGATGGAGGCAGGGACGCCAAAGATAGTCATCAACGGGCAGGCGTATGAGTTGAGCCAGGTGCTCAGCATCGCGCCGGCCACCAACTAACCAAAAGCATATCCTATGATTCGTTCCCTCAACTCCGGCGTCACCGGCATCCAGCAGTTCCAGGAGCGCCTGGACGTCATCGCCAACAACATCGCAAACGTCAACACGACGGCCTACAAGTCCGCACGCGTGAACTTCACGGACTCCTTCAGCCAGACGCTGCGGACCAGCGCGGCGGGCGGGGCCAGCTCCAGCGGCCAGGGCGCGCTCCAAGTCGGCACTGGTGTCAACACCGCCGCCATCCAGAATCTCTTCGGCCAGGGCGCGATTTCCCGCACGGGCAACGCGACTGATCTCGCCATATCCGGCCAGGGTTTCTTCACCGTGCGCGACGTGATCAGCGGCAGCACGTTCGCCACGCGTGCCGGCGAGTTTCACACCGATGCCAACGGTTACGTGGTCACCGACAAGGGCATGAGGATGCAGGGTTACTCGAACGCGGGACTCTCCACGCAGGGCGACATCAAGATTGATTCGACCGGCGCTCCCGCGACGGCTTCGCCCACCGCGACGGTGGCGTCCTACGCAATTGACCAGACGGGCAAGGTGAATGTGCGCCTCTCCGATGGTTCGGAGTTTGTGCGCGGGCAGGTGCTGCTGCAAAATTTCAGCGACCCGCAGGTTCTGGTGAAGGAGGGCGACAACCTCTTCTCGGGCCTGAGTTCCGCCGGTCCACTCGCCACGCCATTGTCACCCGGCAGCAGCGGCATGGGCAAGCTGGAGGCGGGCGCGTTGGAGCTGTCCAATGTGGACCTCGCCATTGAGTTCTCCTCACTCATAACCACGCAGCGCGCCTTCCAGGCCAATGCCCGCATCATCACCACCAGCGACGAAGTCCTCCAGGAGCTGGTGAACTTGAAACGCTAACCTGACCTGACCATGGCCGACGCTCCCAAAGAAACCACATCCGCCAAGGGCGGTGCTGCCGCATGGCTGCCGCTCATCGTCATGCTGGTGGGGATGCCCGCGATGGCTTTCGTGATGACGAATTTCCTGCTTTTGCCAAAGTTGAAGGCGGAGCTGGGCGCCGGCGCTCCCGCCGGGCACGAGGAATCTGCGAAGCCAGAGAAGGCCGAGAAGCACGACGCGGGCAAATCCGAAGGTGGCCACGGTGCGAAGGAGGCCAAATCCAGCAGCAAGGAAGCTCCCGCAAAGGAGGGGGTTTCCAAGGGCGGACCGCGCTCCACCTACCAGCTCACCAAGGTTCTCGTCAACGTGGCCGGCAGTGCGGGTGCCCGCTATCTCATTGCCAACTACACGCTGGTCGGCAGCTCCTCGGATTTCAAATCAAAGCTCGATGAGCGCAAGGACCAGTTGCTGGACGTGGCAATCGGTGTGATGGGCACCAAGTCCATCGCCGACCTCGAGAAGCCCGGCGCGCGAAATCTGATTCGCAACGAGTTGATGTCCGCGTGGAACACCGCCCTGGGCGGCAACGTGGTGAAGGAGATTTACATCACCGAGTTCGCCATCCAGTGACCTGCGATCATGGACGCGCCCTCCGCCATCGACAATGAGCCCCAACCGTTTGATTTCCGGCAGGGCGGCATCCTCTCGGACCGTCAGGCGCGCGTGCTGCGCCAGCGGCACGAGGGCGTTGCCCGGGCACTGGGCGACCGCCTGACCCTCTGGCTGCGCAGCGATTTCGCCCTGCGGCTCGCGCGCGTCGAGGCTGTCAGCTACGCCGGCTTCATCGCCAGCCTGCCCGCCACGACTCATCTCACTCTCTTCAAACTCGAGCCATTGCGCGGCGTGTGCATTCTGGAGACCCCGCCACCACTGGCCATAGCCGTCGTGGAGCGTTTGCTCGGCGGCCCGGCCCGGCGGCTTGGCGAGATGCGCGAAGTCACCGAGGTCGAAACCGCACTCTTCGACCAATGGGCACAAGTGTTTCTCGAAGAATGGCAGCAGCATTTCACGGAGCAGCCGACGCTCAAGGCTCAGTTGCTCGGCCACGAAAGCGCCCCGTGTTTCCTGCAATCCGCGTCCCCGGACACAATGATGATCGAAGTGGTCTTCGAGGCGGCCTTCGCCGATGGCAAGGTCCCCGTCCAGCTCGCCTTCCCGTATCCCACGCTGGAGCCGTTGCTCCAGCAACTCGCGCCCGCCGAGGAATTTGTCGCCCCGGCTTCTGTCACGACGCCCAGCGCACGGCCCGTGGCGTGGAACTCTGCCCTCGACGAGATGAAACTCGCCGTCAGCGCGCATTGGACCGGGCTGGAACTGACCGCGCGTGAGCTGGCTGCCCTGCAGATTGGTGATGTCGTCCAGCTTTCGCCGCAGGTCGCGGCCCAGGTGCAGGTGCGCCTTGCAGGCCGGGTGAAATTCTCCGGCCGCCTCGGCACCTGCGGTGGCCAGTGGGCCGTCGAACTTTCCGGAGCCGCCCCTGCGAAATAGTTTTCAACATGAGCACCGCCACCGCCACCTCTCCCAACCTCGAAGTGCTGCTCGACGTGCCGGTCAAGCTGTCCGTGGAGCTTGGCTCCTGCCTGCTGCCGATGCGCGAGATCCTCCAGCTCGCGCCCGGCTCCGTCGTGCCGCTCGACCGGCTCGCGGACACGCCCGTGGACATTTTCGTGAACCAAAAACTCATCGCCCGCGGCCAGGTCGTCGTCGTCGAAGAAATGTTTGGCATCAAGCTCACCGAGCTGCTGGGAAAGTCCGCGTGAAGATTCTGCCTGCCATCGCGTCGCTCACGCTCGTCTGCGCAGCTCAGGCCGCGGAACCTGTCTCCCTCCCCGTCGCGCCACCCGAAGTTGGCGCGTCCGTGCTGCGCGTGCTCGGGGGGCTGGTCTTCGTGCTGGCCTTGTTCCTCGGCGGCGTCTGGGCGGTGCGCAACTGGCAACGCGTCGCCGTGCAGCGCGGGCAGGCTCCGAAGCTCAACGTCCTTGAAGTGAAGTCCCTCGGGCAACGCAACGCGCTCTACGTCGTCGGCTATGAGCAGCAGCGGCTCCTGCTGGCCTCCTCCGCCACCGGCGTGACGCTCCTCAGCCACTTGCCCAACGCCGATGCCGGTGAAATCACAGGCGCCACAACGCCAAGCTTTGCGGAGGCATTGCAACAGGTGCTGACGCGCAAGCCATGAGCCTTGGCCGCTCCAATCAGGGTCACGGCCGGGACGAGCACCAACGCCTCGGCGCGGGTTCTACTGAGTCCTTGTCCCAGCCTGATACCGACGCGCGGGCACAGCGGGGTGCGACTGGAGCAGCGCAATCAGCTCCAGCCCTCACCTCACCTCAACTCTCGGCGGCCCCACCGAAAGGGAGAGCCCAGGAGCGCCTCGCCCGCGCGATCCTTCACGCAGCGAATTGGAAACGCATCGCGGTGTTTGCACTGTTCTGGCTCGTCCTCCCGGCCTTTGCCCAGCAGCCGCCCACGCCTGCCGGCGTGCTGCCCTTCAGCATCAACGTCAACGCCGGCAACCAACCCCAGGACGTGGACACGGGCATCAAGATACTCTTCGTCATCACGCTGCTCACGCTCGCACCGAGCATCATCCTGCTGATGACCTCCTTCACGCGCATCGTCATCGTGCTCTCGTTTGTGCGCAGCGCTCTCTCGCTTCAGGGCGCGCCTGCCAACCAGGTGCTCATTGGCCTTTCGCTCTTCATGACCTTCTTCATCATGGCCCCGGTCTGGGAGGCTGTGGATCGCGACGCGCTGAAACCATACTCTGCGAAGCAAATCTCCGCAGATGAGGCGCTCGACAAGGCGGCCAAGCCCATCCGCAACTTCATGCTCAGGCAGGCGAGGCCCAAGGATGTGGAGCTATTCGCCAGCATGGCCGGCCTCGGCCCGACCTCGCCGGACCAACTGCCGATGAAGGTCGTCATCCCCGGTTTCATCATCAGTGAGCTGCGCACCGCGTTTCAGATGGGCTTCCTGATCTTCATACCATTCATTCTGATTGATCTCGTGGTGGCCACGGTGCTGATGAGCTTGGGCATGATGATGATGCCGCCGATGACGATCTCCTTGCCGCTGAAAATCCTCCTCTTTGTGCTCGTGGATGGATGGAGCCTCATCGTCCGCAGCCTAGTTCAGAGCTTTGGCATCTGAATCGCTAGCTAGGACGGAGCGGGCGGGCGCGGCAAGAATGTCCGTCTCTCACCCGTGATCTGAATGACTCGTGCAACCGGCCATCCCTCGCCCAAACCGTTGAAACGGTTCGGCCTTTCTCCCTCGTCCCACACCCGGCTGACGCCGGGTGCTAATGAGAGGGCCGAGGGTGCCGCTTTTTCTTCCCCATCCGCCAGACCCCATCACCCATCCCCCAACTACCATGAGCCCTGAATTCGCGGTCGAACTGCTGAAGAGCCTGATGTTCCAGGCGGTCACGCTGGCCTCGCCCATCCTCCTGACGGCCTTGAGCATCGGGCTGGCGGTGAGCCTCTTCCAAGCCGTCACCTCCATCCAGGAGCAGACTCTGTCCTTCGTGCCCAAGGCGCTGGGCATCGTCGCGCTGCTGGCGGTGCTGCTGCCCTGGATGATGCGCACGCTCATCGAGTTCACCACGCTCGTGATTCAGAAAATCCCGGAGATGGTGAAATGAAGTGACTGATGGCGTGTGGCAGGTGACACGGCGCGTCACCAGTCACCTGTCACTTGTCACCTGCCCCATGCCCTTCGAGTTCGCCAACTGGATGCTCGTCTTCGCCCGCGTGAGCGCGCTGCTCGCGGTGTTCCCCGTCTTCACCGCGCGCAACGTCCCCGTGCAGCTCCGGCTCGCGCTGGGCGTGCTCACGGCTTTCCTCGTCGCGCCCGGCCTGCCACCGATGTCTCTGGCGAACGTCAGCCTCGGCCAGCTCGTGCTGCTGATGGTGAAGGAGGTCGGCGTGGGTGTGCTGTTCGGCTTCGTGGCGCGGATGGTGTTCTACATGCTCGATGTGGCCGGGGCCATCATCACGCAGGAAATGGGGCTGGGCATGGCGGCCACCTTGAATC
>JACRKB010000079.1 GCA_016235545.1 Verrucomicrobiota bacterium
GTAGCCGTGTTGCTTGAGCAACCCCGCGAGCGTCAGCCGGTCTGGCGCGATGAGCGGTCGTTCGAGATAGCCGACGATGCCGGCCTGCAAGCGTGTCCGCCAATGGTAGCGGCCCGTGAGGAGAGTGTAGCGTGTGGGCGAGCACACACCGCTGCTCGTGTGCGCGTCGGTGAAGCGCATCCCCTGCGACGCGAGTCGGTCAATGTTGGGCGTCGGGATTTTTCCGCGCTGTGGGTTGTTGCACTGCACGTCACCGTAGCCGAGGTCGTCGGCGAGGATGAGGAGGATGTTCGGCCTGGCGGGCGCGGCGGGCGAAGAGGATTGGCCGCAAGCGAACGCAAAGAGCGCGAGGAGGAGAAGACAAGTTTGCTTCATGACTTGTGTCGGGTTCGACCGCGCCCACCGGCCTTTGCCAGGCTTTTCTGACGGCGAACCGTTTCCTTTACGTCGAGTAGCCAGCGAGGTCATCACTGGTCCGCCAGCGAGACGCGGACGGCCTTCCGGTCGATGACGTATTGTTTGCCCGGTGGCGGTGGCGGGAGGCTGGGCAATAGCTTCATGTCCACCAGCACTTTCAGGTCCTTGGGGAAATCCGAGCTGACTTGCATGTAGGTCTGCAGGGCTTGGCTAATCTGCTGGACGGTGACCGGCGTGGAAGCAGCGGCGGGGTCAGTGCTAGGCGCCGGAGCGGAGACAGGCTCAGGGCGCTTCCGGCAAGCCGGATTTACAAGCGCTGCGGCGACGGTCAGGGCGAAGAGTAGTAATCTCATGGCACACGCCTACTCCCGGTCCCATTGCGCACGCGCGTCACCTTTTGGAAACTGAAATCCGATTTGCGATGCCTTGCCGATTTCCGCGTGGCCGTCCGCAAAGCCCAAGTTACATTTGAGATTGTGCCGGTTGACGGGGCGCTGGGGGAGAGTGTTGTAGTCCCCGACGCTGGGAGCGCGCTGGATGATGCAGACCCAAGGGCGTCCGAGCGTCGAGTTTGAGGGAATCCATTTGTCCGGGTCGGGCTCCATTGGGTTGGTGACTTCCTGCGCATCGGCAAGGGCGACCGTGGCTGAAGGCTTGGCAACCATGTTCTCTCGGACCTTCGCTGCTGTGTCGAGCCAGACGCCAAGCTCGGGATAGTTCATTCCGATGGCGAGCTTGTTGGTGTGAAAGGTCACGCTGGGGCATTCGAATGCCTTGAAGTCCTGGATGTATTTCATGTTCCGCATGATGTCCGGCCACCAGGTTGCCGTGGCGTTGAACAGCAGGTTGTTCGGGCTGGTGCCACTGCGGCCGAACTGCATGAAGACGCCGTCGTTGTCGTCGGCATAGACCTTCAGGGCGAGCGTCACCTGCTTCATGTTGCTGGTGCAAACCGTGCCGCGACTCTTCTCTTTTGCCTTCGAGAGCGCCGGCAGGAGCATCCCCGCCAGAATCGCGATGATGGCGATGACGACGAGAAGTTCGATGAGGGTAAAGGCACTGGCAGTTGCCCTGAGATTGAGGCGAGGCTGGCTCATAGGATCACTGGATTGCGGCGAATCTGCTCTACTCTCCGGTCAGATGCAATCGCTTTCTCCCGCCCGCAGACTCCCGGGGCGCATCTCAATTCCTAGCAACGCAGTGGCTGTTCCGCTCCTGCTCGCACCATTCCGCTTGCAAGAAACTGAGATGCGCCCGTGGCCAGCTTGAACGGCAGGCAACGGAGTTGAAGCCTGGTCGGCTTCCCGCAGTCTGATTCCCACGCTGACACCATGACTGACACCGCCTGCAATTCCCGCCGCCACTTCATGGCGCAGTCCGGCCTCGGCCTCGGCTCCGTCGCGCTCGCGTGGTTGCTCAAGCAGGATAATCTCCTGGCCAACGCGCCCCGGCCTGACCTCGACCCGAAGAGCTTCGACCTCCTGCCGCGGCGACCGCACTTCGAGCCGCGCGCCAAGGCGATGATTTCCATGTTCATGCAGGGCGGGCCGAGTCACATGGACTTGTTCGACCCCAAGCCTGCGCTCGACAAGCTGGACGGCCAGAAATTCCCCGGCGAAATCAAGTTCGACAACGCGGCGCAGGCCAGCCCCAAGGTGCTTGGCAGCCCGTGGAAATTTCAGAAGCACGGCCAGTGCGGCACCGAGGTCAGCGAGCTGCTGCCACACTTTGCGGGCATCGTGGACGACGTCTGTCTGCTGCGCGGCATGCACACGGGCGTGAACAACCACGGCCAGTCCATCTACGCGTTGCAAAACGGGCGCGTGCTCGGCGGTCGGCCCACGCTCGGGAGCTGGCTGACTTACGCGCTCGGGTCGGAGACGAGCAACCTGCCGGCGTTCGTCGCGCTCACGGACCCGCGCGGCCTGCCGGTGCTGGGCGTGGCGAATTGGGAAAATGGCTGGCTCCCCTCGCTCTTCCAAGGCACCGCCGTCCGCTCAAAAGAGCCGCGCATCCCGAACCTCGACCCGCCGCCGCACCTGCGCGGCCCGGCGCAGGAGAATTACCTTTCGTTCCTCGACAAGCTGAACCGCGACCATCTCCGCGAGCATCCGGGCGAGACGGACTTGCAGGCGCGCATCGCCAGCTACGAGCTGGCCGCGAAGATGCAGACCGCCGCGAAGGAGGCCATGGACATCACCGGCGAGAGCGCGGCGACGAAGGCGCTCTACGGCATTGATGTGCCGGCCACGGCGGAGTTCGGCACGCGCTGCCTCATCGCGCGGCGGCTCGTGGAGCGCGGCGTGAGATTCGTGCAGCTCTACACGGGCAACCAGACTTGGGACCACCACGGCAGCATCCGCAGCAGCCTGCCGGCGGCGTGCAATTACGTGGACAAAGGCTCGGCGGGCCTCGTCACGGACCTCAAGGCGCGCGGACTGCTCGACTCCACAGTCGTCCACTGGGGCGGCGAGATGGGCCGGCTTCCGACTATTCAAAATGACGTGGGCCGCGACAAGGTGGGCCGCGACCACAACACCTACGGCTTCTCGATGTGGGTCGCCGGCGGTGGCTTCAAGAATGGCATCACCTATGGCGAGACCGACGAGTTCGGCCACCACGCGGTGAAGGACATCGTGAACCACTACGACTACCACGCGACGCTGCTGTACGTCTTCGGCCTCGACCACAAGCAGCTCGTCTTCAAACGCAACGGCACGGAGATGTCCCTCGTGGACGGCCAGAGCGCACGGCTGGTCAGCGAGATTCTGCGCGGCTGAAGGAGCGCGGCCTTCAGGCCGCAGAAACCCACGTCCGAAAGGAGCGCAAGGCACATCTCTTTGGTTCTACTCCCGCCGCAGCATTCTGCGGCGTGAACGCCGCGATCCACTTGCCTTTCCCTGCTCGAATTCCCGGCGCGCGTGGCTAGTCTGCCTCCCGCATGAAGTTGCCTGCGTTCGCCCAAGTGTTGTTCGCCACCGTCGCGGTTCTCTCCGCCGCCGCGCCTGCTCCTCCCGACTACCGCTTCAAAGTCGAGATCCTCGCCGCCGGCAACATGCCGCAGCCGATGGAACTCGAGGTCGCGCCCGACGGCCGCATCTTCTGGAACGAGATCAGCGGCAAGCTGAAGCTCTGGAAGCCCGGCGGGCAGATCGTCGAGGCGGGTTCCATTCCTGTGTTTGGCGCGCAGGAGAACGGCTTTCTCGGTTTCGCGCTGGACCCGAAGTTCGCGCAGAACCAGTTCATCTATCTCTTCTACTCGCCCACGAACTACACCGGACAGCGCCTCAGCCGCTTCGTCATGCGCGGCGACGCGTTGGACAACACCAGTGAGAAGGTCATCCTCGAATTCGGCGAGCAACGCCGCGAGTGCTGCCATCACGCCGGCTCGGTCGAGTTCGCGCCGGACGGCTGCCTGCTCATCTCGACCGGCGACAACACGCATCCCGGCGGCGACACGGCGGGTTACGCGCCGATTGACGAACGCCCCGGCCAGGAGCCGTGGGACGCGCAGAAGTCGGCGGCCAACACGCACGACTTGCGCGGCAAGATTCTTCGCCTCCGCCTCACGCCCGATGGCGGCTACACGATTCCCGAGGGCAATCTCTTCCCGAAGGACGGCTCGGCGGGCCGCCCGGAGATTTACGTGATGGGCTGCCGCAACCCGTGGCGTATGAGCGTGGACCAGCGCACGGGCATTGTCTATTGGGGCGAAGTCGGGCCGGACGCGGGCGGTGACGGACCGCGCGGCTCCCGCGGCTACGACGAAATCAATCAAGCGCGCAAGGCCGGCAACTTCGGCTGGCCGCTCTTCGTCGGCAGCAACTTCACCTACGCGAAATACGACTTCGCCACCAAGGCCGTCGGTCCGCACTTCGACCCCGCGCGGCCCACGAACTCCTCGCCGAACAACACCGGCAGCCAGGTGCTCCCGCCTGCGCAGCCGGCGTTCATCTACTGGCCATACGGTGAGTCGAAGGAGTTCCCCATGCTGGGGCAGGGCGGACGCACGGCGTGCGCGGGGCCGGTCTTTTACTTCAAGCCGGAGTTCAAAAAGACCGGTGGCTTCCCCGAGCACTTCGACCGCTGCCTGCTGTTCTGGGACTGGCAGCGGCCCTTCATGAAGTGGGCGCGGCTGGACAGCGACTCGCGGCTCGCCGGCATCGAGCCGTTCACCGCCGCCATCGCACTGGCGAACGCGAAGGACAAGATGGCTGACGCCGAGCGCGCCGGCGCGTTCGTCATCCGCCGGCCCGTGGACGCGCAATTCGGCCCGGACGGCTGCCTTTACCTGCTCGACTACGGCGAGACGTGGGGCGGCAATCCCGACGCGAAGCTCCTCAAGATTTCCTACCAGTGGGGCAACCTCGCGCCCGTCGCGAAGGCCACGGTCACGCCCGCCGCCGGACGCGAGCCGCTGCAAATCGCGCTCTCCGCCGCCGGCTCGAAAGACCACGAGGGCGACGCGCTCAAGTTCGAGTGGCGTCTGCACGGGCCAACCAGCGCGGCCACCAACGCACCGGGCAAAGCCGCTCCCAGCCCTGCGCCCACTGCCGCCAAGCTCGTTGCCACCACCTCGGAAGCCAAGCTCACCGTCGCCCAGCCCGGCAACTACATCGTCGAGCTGCGCGTGACCGACAGCCAGGGCGCGAGCGGCCAGACCAGCTTGCCGCTCATCGTCGGCAACTCCACGCCCGTCGTCCGCTTCACCGCTCCGGCGGACGGCGACTTCTTCACGCCCGGCCGGCCGCTCGCCTACACCGTCGCTGTCACCGACGCCGAGGATGGCACGTCCGCGCAGAACGACGAGCTGATGGACGCGCGCGTCTTCGTCGCGGCCAAGTGGAGCAAGGGCGACGGCAAGGACGCGGCGGACGAACCGGGCCTCGCGCTCATGAAGCAGAGCGACTGCTTCAACTGCCACGCCGTCGAGACGAAGGTCGTCGGCCCCGCCTTCCTCGAAGTCGCGAACAAGTATCGCGGGCAGGCGGGCGCGCTGGACGCCAGCGTGCAGCGCGTCATCCGGGGCAGCAGCCGCGTCTGGAGCGAGGTGCCGATGCTCCCGCACGAGGCCTTCACCACCGACCAGGTGCAGCTCATGGTGCGCTGGGTCTTTGGCCTGGAGCCGGGCAAGACCGGTGGCGCGATGACGCGCGGCCTCGGCGGCAACGTGACCGCGCCCAAGGACAACGCCCTGCGCCTCGCCAGCCTCGAAGCCACCTACACGGACATGGGGCGCGGCCCCACGGCGTCGCTCACGGGCCGCGCCACGGTGCGGCTCCGCAGCCGCCGCGTGGAGGCGGAGAGCGGCGTGGTGACGGGCGCGAAAATCTCCGGCAGCGGCGACAAGGCGCACGTCGGTTCCATCGCCCACGGCCACACCGTGAAGTTCGCGAGCCTCAACCTCAGCGACACCGCCAGCGTCACCGCGCGCGTGGCCAGCGCGGGCACGGGCGGCGACATCGAACTCCGCGCCGGCTCGGAGCGGGGCGAGTTGCTTGCCACCCTCAAGGTCGTCCCCACCGGCAAGTGGGACGCGTGGCAGGACGTGACCGCGCCGCTGCCGCCGGTCGCGGGCCGCACCGAGGTCGTGGCCGTCTTCGTCAACCCTGGCAAAGGAGGGCTGATGAACGTGGACTGGTTTCAGTTCAACGCGAAGTGAGCGGAGCGCAGGAGTCCATCCTGCGTTGCCGCTTGCTTCCAATTCGCAGGTTGGACACCTGCGCTCCACCAACGAGAGCTTCCGCGCCAGCCTTGAATTCCGTCCCGCACTTCTGCCAACTTCTCGGCCATGAAAGTCACCAAGCTGCTCCACACTCGCTATCGCGTGAACGACATCGAACTCACGGCGAAGTTTTACCGGGAGATCTTGGGCCTGGAGGAAGTGCGGCGGCACAAGTCGCCGCGTGGCTCGGAGCTGGTCTTCTTCAAGGCGCCGCAGAGCGAGGAGACGGTGGAGATCTGTTTCTTTCCCTCCAGCGGGCCCGTGCAGGTGCAGCCGGACCTCACGCATCTGGCGTTCGCGGTGGAGAGCCTGGAGGAGTTTGGCAAACACCTCGCGGCGCACGGGCTGAGGTTTTCCGACGGCCCGACGATGAGGGAGAGCGGCGGCGGCTTTGCGTTCATCGATGCTCCCGAGGGTTATGAGATCGAGCTGATCCAGGCGGCGAAGACGCAAGCCAATGCGGGCGCGTATTGAGTTGGCATTGGACGGCGACTGCAAGTCGCCGGCACGGCCGCCGCGTGATTTAGAGCGTGTTCTCCGCACCGGCCCTGCTAGTCTTCCGCAATACAAATGAGCCGACCCACCCGCATTTCCTTCGGATTCATGGCCGGCCTCCTCGTGGTGGTGGCGGTCATGGGCCTGGCGACGCCGTTGCTGACGGTGCTGTTCTCGTTCTTCTTGCTCCATGTTTTCAGCTTCAAGGGGCGCAGCAAATCGCTGGCGGTCGCGCTGCTCCTCGTCGCCGTCGCAGCGGTGTGCCTGGGAGTGATGATCTTTCTGGCGCGCACCTTTGTGGCGGCACCGGAGATCGGCGAGCGGCTCATCCCCAAGCTGGCGGATTACGCAAGGGGTTGGAACTTCGAGCTGCCCTTCAAGGACCTGCAAGGTCTGATGGCGTTGGTGAAGATCGAGGCATTGGAGCGCTTCGGGCTGGTGGGCATCCTTGGCACGAACCTGCTGCGGCAGGTGGCCTTCGTCGTCATCGGAATGGTGGTGGCGATCAGCCTCTTCGACAACGCGGCCATCGTCATTGACCGCGACAAGCACACGGTGAAGAACAATCTTTACTCCATCACAGCAGACGAGATCGGCCGCAGGTTCGAGCTGTTCTACAAAAGTTTCCACACGGTGATGGGCGCGCAGATAATCATCTCGTCCATCAACACGATCTTCACGGGCATCTTCCTCTTCGCGGTCGGCTTTCCCTACTGGCACCTGCTCATCGTCGTGACGTTCCTCTGCGGCCTGCTGCCGATTCTCGGCAATATTTTGAGCAACACCCTCATCGTCTGCGTGGGGCTGACGGTCGATCCGCAGCACGCTGTGGGAGCGCTGGCCTTCCTCATGATCGTGCACAAGTGCGAGTATTTCCTGAACAGCAAGATCATCGGCAAGCGCATCCAGAATCCGATGTGGATGACCTTGCTGGGGCTGATCCTGGGGGAACGGCTCATGGGCGTGCCCGGCATGATCCTCGCACCGGTGATTCTGCATTACATCAAGATGGAAACCTCCCGCGTGGCGGTGGAGCACAAGGCGGAGGAAGAGCAGCCGCTGGCGGAGCAAAGCCCGGAATGACAGCGCGCCACGCAAGTAGGGATTGCCCAAGAAACGGCGTTAAGCAACGGATGAAACACTGGATGGCAGGTGGATTTCATCCCAAACCCGGTGGTTGAAAATTGACGCAAAGCCCGCAAAGAAGCGGGACCGCAAGGTAATCCGACTCGGGGCTTCGCTCCCAACTTCACCCGGCAGGTGAAAGCGCTTGAGCATGGCCCACCCGACCCGTTTTCCTGTGAGAAACTTGGCTTTACGCTCTTTGCGCACTTTCGCGCGCATTCCATTTTGGAGTTCGGGTTTTGACGGGTCCGCAGAGTGGCTCCGGCCAGTTGGGTTGGGCGCATCAAGCCGCGCCAGTTGGGTTGCGGCTGCGTCGCGCCACGCCTTTGCGTTGACTGCGGTTTCAAGGATCACGAGGGAACTGGCGTCCGGAAGGGCAGTAGATTTGCTGCTGTTTTCTCAGGAATCAGCCAGTTTTCCGCCTGATTTAGGGGAATTGATCGCGTCCACTTGCGTCGTTCGTGCGTGCCCAACTAAGGCAAAGTCCTGATGAAAAAACCGTTGACGGGAAACCGCCTTTCTGCGACAACAACCCTGCACACGAAATAGCGAAAGAACAAAGACATGAAAACTAAAACTCTCCTCGCCGCCGGGTTGCTGATGGCTGCCACGGCAGCATCCTCCTTCGCCCAGACAGTCTATTCGATCAACGCGGTGGGGTTTGTTAACCTCGTTTTTCCTTCCGGGTTCTCAATCGCGAGCAATCCCTTAGAGGGAGCAACTAACACGGTATCGGTTCTTTTTCCCAGTGTTCCAAACGGCACGTCGGTTTTCAAATTCGACAGCGCGACTGGGGGTTACACGGGTTCCACATACCTTTTCGGGTCATGGAACAACCCCTCCTTGAGTTTAGTGCCCGGTGAGGGCTTCTTCTTTAAGAATCCCGGGGCGACGGCTTTGACCAACACATTCGTCGGCAACGTTAAGCAGGGGGCTCTCACTACTCCTCTGTCCGCTGGGTTTTCTCTTGTTGGTTCCCAAGTGCCTCAAAGTGGTTTGGTGAGCACAGATTTGGGCGTTCCTATTGGAAACGCGGAGTCAGTGTTCAAATTCGATGCCTCAATTCAAGGCTACACCGGTGGTAGCTACCTGTTCGGCTCTTGGAGTAACCCCGGTGAACCTACGATCAATGTAGGTGAAGGGTTCTTTGTGAAGAAGAACGCAGCGGCGAACTGGACTAGGACTTTCAGTGTTAACCAGTAATCTCTAATTCAAACCATTATGAAAAAAATCTTGCTTTTAGGTGTCACGATTGTGTCCTTCGGAGCTTCTGCCCTTGCTGACATCTCGGTAAACCTTCTGACCTTCAATTCAGGGAATGCGTCCCTTGGAGCGGTATTCTTTGACACGGTAGGTGGGACTCCTGCGGATAGCACTGTAAAAGTTGACTTTCTGTTTGGTGCAGCGTCTGGAAACCTCAACAATTCCAGTGCAGTTTTTACGATTCAAAATGGCTTCAGTGGATTCCTCAATGCCGGCGTCGTCAACATAACCAGTGCTACAGTCGGCGGCGGTGCTGGATTTTATCAAATGCGCGCATGGACCGGTGGGGCGACCTTCGCTGATGCAGCAAACACCAAAACAGGTGCTTCTGCAGTTACAGGAGTCACACTTGGTGGGTTTCCGCTGGCTGGAGGTAATTCAGTTGCAGTGCCCGACTTGAATCTCCACACGTCGTTTGCGATTACTTCTGTTGCCGTTCCTGAGCCTGCCACGATCACTCTCGGCCTTTTCGGTGCCGCTGGCCTGCTCTTCCGCCGCCGCAAGTAATTGCACCGACACTTTTCCTCTCAAGCCGCCCGGAAACGGGCGGCTTTTTTGTTCTCCGCAATTGACATCACACGGCGCGTCTCTAGCATCGCGGCCGTTCTGGTTGGCCTGTTCGTCTATCGGCTAGGACACGGCCCTCTCAAGGCTGAAAGATGGGTTCGATTCCCATACGGGCTACCAATTTGGCTGATAGCAAAGGATCCGCTCTTAACGCAGCACAGGCTTAAGGTTCCGTTACGGTCTTGTTTTCGTCTCCAAGCACATGATCCTGGAAACTGTAGTTGACGCAAAGGCGCAAAGGCGCAGAGCCTTGGGAAAGAAAGCGGATAGAGGAGAGAAGATGGCGAGTAGACACGACTCTATCCGCTATCCTCTGCCCTCTATCCTCTCCCCAGCGTCTTTGCGCCTGTGCGTTAAATTTCAACTGCCGAAATTTGGATGAGCCATCCCCAGCCGAAGTTCCTGGCCTACAAGCGCTCGCGCTTCTCCGCCCAGTTGCCGCTCGGCACGCTCTACAGCCCGTCGCACGCGTGGGCAGCACAGCAGGCGGACGGCTCGTGGCGCGTGGGCATCACCAAGTTCGCCACGAGGATGCTTGGCGACATGGTGGAGTGCGGTTGGGAAGTGCCGCCTGGCGCTGCGGTTGTTTGTGGGCAGGTGGTCGGTTGGCTCGAAGGTTTCAAGGCCATTTCGGATATCTACGGCATCGTGGACGGCGAATTCCTTGGCGCGAACCCGCTGCTCAAGCAGAGAATCACTATCGTGAACAAAGACCCGCACGGCCAAGGCTGGCTTTACGCCGCCACTGGCACGCCTGAGTCCCGCTGTCTCGATGTGCACGGCTACGTGAAGCTGCTGGACAAGACGATTGACAAGATTTTGGAACGAGAGCAGGCACACGAGGAGAAGTGATTAGTGCTTAGTAATTAAGTCCGAACTGCCTCCGCACGCCCTCTCCACTAATCACTAATCACTAATCACTTTCCCTCCCATGACCCAAGCCCGTTACATAATGCTCGGCGGTTTCCTCGGTGCTGGCAAGACGACCGCCGTCGCCAAGCTGGCCGAGCGCCTCACGCATCAAGGGCTCCGCGTCGGCCTCATCACCAACGATCAGGGCAAGGAACTTGTGGACACTGCGATGCTCCGCTCGCGCGGTTTCGCCACGGAGGAAATCCCAGGCGGCTGCTTTTGCTGTCGGTTCAACTCCCTCGTGGACGCAGCGAACAAGCTCAAGGCCGACGCTCGCCCCGAGGTCTTCATCGCCGAGCCGGTGGGCAGTTGCACCGACCTCGTCGCGACCGTCACCTACCCGCTGCGCCGGATGTATGGCGACCAGTTCCTCGTCGCACCCCTGAGCGTGCTGGTGGACCCGGTGCGCGCCCAGCGCGTGCTCGGCCTCGCGGATGGAGGGCAGTTTTCAGAGAAAGTGCTCTACATCTATCGTAAGCAGCTTGAGGAGGCCGACATCATCGTCATCAACAAGCGCGAACTTCTTGATACTCTCCAGCTCGACCGCCTGCGACTCCGGCTCGCCGAGGAATTTTCCCGCGCGAAAGTGCTCGCCGTCTCCGCGCGCACCGGGGCCGGACTCGACGACTGGTTTCAGCATGTCACCTCCACCGAGCAAATGGCGCGCGTGGCGATGGACGTGGACTACGAAGAATATGCGCAGGGCGAGGCGCTTCTCGGCTGGCTGAACGCGACCGTGACGCTGTCGAACCAGAAGGGCTTCGATGGCAACCAAGTCATCCGCGACCTCGCCGACACGCTGCGCCGCCTGCTCGTGGAAGCCGGCGCGGAAGTCGCGCATCTCAAGATGACACTTGAGCCGGAGGAGGCGGGGCTGGGCGACCTCGCCGTCATCAATGTTGTGCGGAACGACTTTGTCCCCGAGCTGTCGCAGGAACTTTCTGACTGGCTCGACGCCGGGAAGCTCATCATCAACTGCCGCGCCGAGGCCGCGCCCGACACGCTCAACGCCGCGCTCACGCAGGCGCTGAAGGAAGTAGGCAGGCAACACCCACAGCTCTTCTTCCGTCTGGAGCACCTCGAACATTTCCGTCCTGGCAAGCCCCAGCCGACGCACCGGGATGCGTAGCTCGCGGCTGATCGAACAAAGGAAGGCTGGCTTCCGACGGTCTCGTTTGCCACGCTGCGCGCCCGTCGAACCTGCTTTTAACCTAATGAAACTCCGCCTCGCCATCGCCGCATTGCTCATCGTCAGCCTCGTTGCCGCCGTTGCGCAGACCCCCAAACCTCAAGACGTTTCCAAGCCCAAGAACCCGCCTAAGGTGGCGAAAAAAGCCCCGGCGATGGAGTTGGTCACTGACTTGCCCGGCCTGCCGCGCGTGCTGCTCATCGGCGACTCCATCTCCATCGGCTACACCGTGCCCGTGCGCGACCTGCTCAAGGGCAAGGTCAACGTCCACCGCATCCCGGAGAACGGCGGCCCGACCACCAACGGAACAGCGAAGCTCGGCAAGTGGCTTGGCACGAGCAAGTGGGATGTCATCCACTTCAACTGGGGCCTGCACGACCTGAAATTCATGGAGACGGGCAAGGTGCAGGTCAGCCTTGAAGACTACGAGAACAACCTCCGCGAGCTGGTGAAGCAGTTGAAGCAGACCAACGCCAGACTCATCTGGTGCGCCACCACTCCCGCGCCCGACGCCAAGCTCAGCCCTCCACGCAAGGACAGCGACGTGCGGGCTTACAACGCCAGTGCCAGGAAGGTCATGGACGAAAACAAAATCCCCATCAACGACCTCTATGCTCACACGCTGCCCAAACTCGCGGACGTGCAGCTCCCCGCCAACGTCCACTTCAAGAAGGAAGGCTACGAGTTTCTCGCGAAGCAGGTGGCCAGGAGCATCGAGGAATCGCTGGCGAAGCGGTGAGACCCCTGCCGGCGACTGCAAGTCGCGGGCACAGCCCTGGTAGGGTGAGACTCCGTCGAACCCCATTTGCCGAGGGAGGAGGCGCGAGCGCAGCGAGCCTCACGGTGACAGCTCCGGTCGAGAATCTCGCCAGCTCGCCTCGCTGCGCTCAAGTTGGGGTTCGACGGAGTCTCACCCTTCCGGCTCACGGTCACTCCGCTTGCAGCTTCTTCCGCAGCTTCCCGTTGCTCACGCAAATCTCCACCGCATAGTCGCCCTCCACCGGCTGCCACCAAAACTCCCCGCCCGCGCACTCGACGATCAAGCCGCCTGCAGCCACGTCCCACAGACGCACGCCGTTCTCGATGTAGGCGTCCAGCCGCCCGTTCGCCGTCCACGTCATCGAGAGCGCCGCCGCGCCGAGGAGGCGGACCTTGCGCACGCGATGCACGAGGCGGTTGAACACCGGCAGCATGAGCGCCAGCGTCTTGGTGTATTTCGCAAAGCCCATAGCCACGATGGCCTCGTCGAGCCGCGCGCGGTCGCTGACATGGATGGGCTTCCCGTTCAACTTCGCCTTCTGCCCGCGCACCGCCGTCCACATTTCATCAAGGAACGGGTCATACACCACTCCCACAAGTGTTGTGTAGCCGCGCAACGGATCGCCGGCGTGCGGCGACTTGTCGTCGCGCACTTGCAGAGCGATGGACACGCACGCGTGCGGGATGCCGTAGGTGAAGTTGACCGTCCCATCAATCGGATCCACCACCCAGCGCGCGGACGCGGTGGGATCGCCCACGATGCCCTCCTCGCCGAGGATCGCGATGGCCGGGAACGCCTGGCGCAGCGTGCGCTCGATGATTTTCTGACAACGCACGTCCAGGACCAGCTTGATGTCGTGCTGCGTGGATTCGTTGACGCGCTTGGGGCGTGAGAGGTTCTGCCGCATCAACTTCCCGGCGGCGCGGGCGGCTTCGGTGGCGACTGACAGCGCCTGTCGATCGTCGCGAATATGTCGTTTCATGGGCTGAGGTTAGCGCGGGTGCCGGTGTTTTTGCCACGGATGAAACACTGGCAATGAAATTCATAAGGAAGGCAGGAGAGCAGGAGGAATTTGGCGGCACTGGCGTCTCCATTTCTCCTGCCCACCCAAAACGTTCTCGGCACCGCAAACCAGCATTGGCTTCCCCCTCGCATCGGTGTTCAATTCGCGCCCGAGAGCCAGCTTGAATTCACCATCCACTTCCGAACCGGCAGACCGCGCGCGCCTCATTCGTGACGCGCTCCCGCCCGGCGGTTTGTTCGCCGACCAGCACTGGCGCATCTCGCCCACGCCGTTCGCGCTCGGGGCGGAGTTGGCGCGGGAACTCGACACGCTCGGGCGCGTGCTGCTCCAGTTCTACCGTGCGGTCAATCTGCTCTACCGCAAAAGCGTCGAGGGCAAGCAGCCGGAGTGGGTCGCGCGCTGGCTGGACCAAGGCAAGCCCGCGTGGCTCGTGGAACTCCAGCGGCATCCGGCGCTCAAGAGCGAACTGCCCTGCGTCATCCGCCCGGACATCCTGCTCACCGATGGCGGGTTCAGCATCACAGAGCTGGACAGCGTGCCGGGAGGCATCGGGCTGACGGCGTGGCTTGGCCGCGCCTACGGCGCGGCCAGTTCAGGGTTCGGAGTTCAAAGCTCAAAGTTGGAAGCCGACGCGGGCATCATCGGCGGCGCGGACGGGATGCTCAAGGGCTTCGCCTCCATCTTCGGCGACGCGGAGCGCGTGCACATCATCGTTTCGGAAGAGTCGGCGAGCTATCGCCCTGAGATGGAGTGGCTCGCGGCGCAGTTGAACGCAGGCGGTGGCCCCTCTTTCAACCTTCAACCTTCAAGCTTCAACTCCCCCGCCCCCGGCGATGCCGTGTATCGCTTCTTCGAGCTTTTCGACGTGGCGAATGTTCCGTGTGCGCGGCGGCTATTCGAGCTGGCGACGGAGAAGCACATCCGCCTCACGCCGCCGCCACGGGCGGTGTTCGAGGAGAAGCTGCTCCTCGCGCTCCTTTGGAACCGCAACCTGCGCGGCTTCTGGCGACAGGAGCTCGGCGAGAGTTTCCTGAGCCGGCTGCAACAGGCCGTGCCCTACTCGTGGGTCGTGGACCCGACGCCGCTGCCGCCGCACGCGGCGATTCCAGAACTGAACCTCACCGACTGGCGGCAGCTCATGGCGCTTTCGCAGCGCGAGCGCGAGCTGATTCTGAAAGTGTCCGGCTACTCGGAGGAGGCGTGGGGCGCGCGCGGAGTTTATTTCGGCAGCGACCTCTCGGCCGCCGAGTGGAGCGAGGCCGTGGAGAAGGCGCTTCGCGAGTTCGGCCGCTCGCCATACGTGCTCCAGCGTTATCACAAGCCGCGCCTCGTCGAGTCGAGCTGGTTCGACTTCGAGCGCAACGAGCTCGTGCCGATGCCAGGCCGTGTGCGGCTCTGCCCCTACTACTTCGTTGGTGGCGAGGGCGACGCTGTGCGCGCGAACCTCGGCGGCGTGCTGGCGACGATTTGCCCGGCGGACAAAAAGATCATCCACGGGATGAAGGATGCGATCCTCGCGCCGTGCGCGGTGTAAGGCGGACGCTTCTGTCCGTCCGCGAACAGGTTCGACAATCCCCGTTCCCCATTCGACATTTCCCGCGTGACCTTGCTGGCCTTCACCGTCATGGCGTTCAGTTCCATGTTTGTCATCGTGGACCCCATCGCGTCCATCCCGGCGTTCCTGGCCATGACGCCGCGTGAGACTCCGGAGCAGCGCATCAAGATGGCGCGGCTCGCGTGCCTCGTGTCGGCGGGCGTGCTGCTCACATTTGCGGTCGTCGGAAAGTGGATTTTCCAATACCTCGGCATCACGATGCCGGCGTTCCAGATGGCCGCGAGCCTCGTCTTGCTGCTTGTGGCGCTGGACATGATCCGCGCGCAACGCTCGCGCGTGCAGGAGACGGTGGAGGAGACCACCGCCGGCTCGGAGAAGGAGGACATCGCCATCACGCCCCTGGCCATCCCGATGCTCGCGGGGCCGGGCGCGATCTCCACCGCCGTCCTGCTGCACAATCAGGCGCGCGGCTGGGAGCAGAACGTCGCGCTCTACCTGTGCATCCTCGCCGTGTGCGCGGTGAGCTACCACATCCTGCGCCTCAGTGCGAAGGGCGTGCAATGGCTCAGCCCCATCGCCCTAAAAATCACCATCCGTGTGATGGGCCTGCTGCTGGCGGCGCTGGCCTTCCAGTTCCTCATCAACGCCGTGAACGAATTGCGGAAGACGAATTGAGGGCTGGCCAACCACCTTGGGGCGACCCTGACAGGCTGTGTGAAATCTCCTCCGAAGCATCGGAAGCGGTGCTTGCGGCAACGGTGTTGCCATAGAACGCAGCCCACGGCGCACGCCGTGGGTCCAACGGAAGGAGGCCGCAAGTCCTGGAGGGGCAGCAGGAAGTCATCAGCATCTGTCCGCACTCTTTCTGCCGCCGCGCTGCGGCTCGCTTCCGTCCACCGAGAAACCCACGGCTCGCGCCGAGGGCTACTTTCTGGCGCAACTCCGTTGCTTCACCGAAGTCGGCCTATCTCTCCTGTTCCACGCGGTGACAGCCATTACAGCCCCCCGAAGCGCCGGTGCCGCCGAGTGTATTCCTCCAGTGCCTCGTAAAGCTGCGGCTTGCGGAAGTCCGGCCAGAGCGTGGGCGTGACGACGAATTCCGCGTAGGAAATCTGCCAGAGGAGGAAGTTGCTCACGCGCAGCTCGCCGCTGGTGCGGATGAGCAGGTCGGGGTCGGGGTAGGCGTGCGTGTAGAGGTTCTGAGCGATGACTTGCTCGTTGATTTCCGCCGGGTCGAGCTTGCCGGCCTTGACCTGCTGCGCGATGGCGCGCGTGGCCTCGACGAGTTCCGTGCGTCCGCCGTAGCTCAGGGCGAGGATGAGGGTGAGGCCGGTGTTCTTCGCCAGCGCGGCCTTCGTCTTGGCGAGCTGCTCCTGCACGAACTCGGGCAGGCGGTAAATCTGCCCGACGGCTTCGAGGCGGACGTTGTTCTTCATCAGCTCGCCGATTTCGTTCTTCAGGAAGCGCGCGAGGTATTTCATCAGCGTGTCCACCTCGTCCTTGGGGCGGTTCCAGTTCTCGACGGAGAAGGCGTAGAGGGTGAGATACTTCACGCCCAGCTCTCCACACACGCGCACAGTGCTGCGCACGGACTCCACGCCGTTGCGGTGGCCCTCGACGCGCGGGAGGCCGCGGGTCTTGGCCCAGCGCCCGTTGCCGTCCATGATGATGGCGATGTGCGTGGGGATGTTGGCCCTGGCCGGCGGGCTGAGTTGCGGCGCGTGACTGCTCATGTCGAGGGCGGCAGAGTATTTCCGACGCGCGACTGCGTCCATGTGCAAGTGTGGCGAGGGCGGGACAGGACTCATCTCAGGTTCATGCAACCCGGCTCGGCAGGGCTGAAAGCCCGTCATTCGTCAGCCTGGGGTGGAGTGAACGTAGTGAACGCAGCCCCAGGTGGCCCCGCCAGGCCGTGCTGAGGGCTGTAAGCCCGCCACGCCGCCGCCCGGTTGCCAAGGTGACGCGCTTACAGCGCTCGGCCTCCTCGTGGCCTCGTTGACCTGGGGCTTCACCCCAGGCTAGCGAATGCCGGGCTTTCAGCCCGAAGCACCGACTCGCGTCCGGTCTGCAGGAAAGTGAGATGCGCCAGTAGGACAGGACGCATCTCAGGTTCATGCAACCGAGCGGCTTTACCCCTCCTGCTGGGCAACGCATGTCAAAATACCACCTTCACCCCGCAAGAAGGCTTGTTTCCCTGAAACTCGACGGGCTTGGCCGCGTCTGCCTCTCTGTTGCCATGAAAACTCCAACTCGCTCCACCGTCCTGTTTTTTCTCGTCGGCTTCCTAGCTGTGCAGCTCGCCTCCGCTGCGAACTGGCCCGCTTGGCGCGGCGCGAACGCCGACGGCATTTCCACAGAGAAAAATCTCCCGGTGAAATGGAGCAAGGACGAGAACGTCCGCTGGCGCGTGCCGCTCCCGGAGGCGGGCAACTCCACGCCCATCGTCTGGGGCGACCGCATCTTCGTCACGCAGCCCGTCGGCGACCGCCGCACGCTGATGTGCCTCAGCCGCGTTGACGGCAAGCTGCTCTGGCAGGTCGGCGTCGCCACGAAGGAGAAGGAGCCGACGCACGGGACGAACCCGTATTGCTCGGCGTCGCCGGTGACGGATGGCGAACGCGTCATCGTGTCCTTCGCGAGCGACGGGCTTTTTTGCTACGACTTCAGCGGCAGGGAACTTTGGAAGCGCACGGACTTGGGCCGGCAGATTCACATCTGGGGCGGGGCCGCCTCGCCCGTGATTTACCAAAATCTTTGCTTCCTCAACTTCGGTCCCGGCGAAACGACCTGCCTTCTCGCGGTGGACAAAAAGACTGGCAAGACAGTTTGGAAGAACGACGAGGCAGGCGGCGATGCCGGTGCTCCGCCGCCCGCGCCCAAGGAACCGCCCGCTGACAAGAAGGCCGCGCCGCGCGGCAAGTGGCTTGGTTCGTGGACGACGCCGGTCATCATCAATGAAGGCGGGCGCGACTCACTCATCATGTCCTGGCCGGGCCGCTTGTGCTCGCTCGACCCGACGACGGGCAAGGAACGTTGGAACTCCACCAGCCTGACCCCGCTCGTCTATACCTCGCCGATTCACTCCGAAGGCATCGTCGTCGCGATGGGCGGCTTTGGCGGTGCGGCGGTGGCCGTGCGCACCGGCGGCTCGGGCGACGTGCCGGAATCCAAGCGCCTCTGGCACCACCCGCGTTCGGCGCAGCGCATCGGTTCAGGCGTGATTCACGAGGGACACATCTACATCCACAACGACCCCGGCACAGCCATGTGCCTCAACCTCGAAACAGGCAAGGAGGTCTGGAACGAGCGCCTCGTCGGCAGGGCCGCCTCCGGTGTGAACTGGAGCAGCGTCCTGCTGGCCGACGGCAAGTGCTACACGATCACGCAAGGCGGCGACTGCTTTGTATTCAAGGCCAGCACCACCTTCGAGCTGATCGCGAAGAACCCGCTGGACGAGCGCTCGAACAGCTCCATCGTCCCTTCCAACGGCGAGCTGTTCATCCGCACACACAAGGCGCTCTGGTGCATCGGCGGGAAATGAGTGGAGCGCGGACGCCCACGTCCGCATAAACAGACTTCAGCACTGCGACGAACTGCGGACGTGGGCGTCCGTGCTCCAATCAGACGGCGACTGCAAGTCGCCGGCACGGGGCGGGGCGGAATCGCGAGTTGTCATCCCGGCGAGTCTGCGGTTAATTGGCCCCACGCTATGACTCGCCAACAAGTGCTTGACCAATACTTCATGGACGCGCGGCACAAGCTCATTGACCTCGCCGCCTTCCTCGACCGAGTGGATCGCTCCGAGGGCGACGCCGACTTCCGCCTCGCCGCCTTCCGCACCGCGCTGAAGCACCTGGCCGAGAAGAAGCCCCATCGCGCCAAACGCGTCCTCCTCTCCTTCAGCGACCCGACGACGAAGCCGCTGGCGAAGGCGACTGTGAAGGGTGCGACTGGCGCTTGGCCGGGAATGAAATGAGCATGAGTTTGAGAGAGGATCAGCGAGCGATTGAATTCGTCCGCGAGGCCAAGGAACTTCGCGTGTTGCTTGAGTCTGACCCTGCCGAAATTGCCACCTGGCCTCGCTCGTTGCTGGTGACACTCGCATCTCTCTATGCCTTGGCACTGAAATTACCGGAGATCGAAGTTGACGAAGAGGATGAGCTAAGAGTGCCCAAAGAGTTTGATGTGACGAATGAAGAGAAAGTTGTTATTTGGAATCGCGTCGAGCGTATCTTCGGTAAACATGATCGTTATCATGATGTTTACGACCCGGCTGATGCTCACGACCACGAGGTTGTCGGTGGCATTTTAAGCGACGACCTGTCCGACATTCATCGCGACATCGTTCCGGGATTGCGCGCATGGGAAGCCAGCCAAGATGTGGAACTGGCGAGACTGGCTGTTTACGACTGGCGAGCGATGCTGGAGTTTCATTGGGGTCGGCATGCCACAGATGCGATTCGGGTCTTACACTACTTAGTCGAAGACGGCGGAAGTAAATCCAGTTTCAGAACTCACTAGCAAGGCTATGCGCTACATCGAACCCCACGGCCACATGGTCAGCCGCACGACTGACGACTATCAGGACATGGTCACCGCCGGGTGCGCCGCCGTGTGCGAGCCGGCGTTTTGGGCGGGCTTTGATCGTTCGTCAGTGGACGGCTTCCATGATTACTTCTGCCAGCTCACGGACTATGAGCCGAAGCGCGCGGCGAAGTTCGGACTGCCGCACTTCTCGTGGCTGTGCATCAACCCCAAGGAGTCCGAGGACGTGACGCTGGCCACGGATGTCATCGGCCTCATCCCCAAATTCCTCGACCGGCCCAACGTGCTGGGCATCGGCGAAATCGGGCTTAACAAGAATTCGCGAAACGAGATGAAGGTGCTCGAAGCGCATGTGGACCTCGCCGCGCGCCACGACCAGCTCATCCTCGTCCACACGCCGCACCTCGAAGACAAGCTCAAGGGCACGCGCCTCATCCTCGACGTGCTGCGCGGCGACAAGCGCATCCGCCCGGAGCGCTGCATCATTGACCACGTCGAGGAGCACACCATCCAGCTTGTGCTGGATGCGGGCTTCTGGGCGGGCATGACGCTTTACCCGGAGAGCAAGTGCTCGCCTGCGCGCGCGGTGGACATGCTGGACCTCTATTCACACGAGCGCATCTGGATGAACTCCGCGTGCGACTGGGGCGTGAGCATCCCGCTGGCCGTCCCGCGCACCGCACTGGAGATGAAGCGCCGCGGCTGGCCAGCCGACTTGATTGACAAGGTGATTTACCGCAACCCCATCCAGTTCCTCAGCCAATGCCCCAAGTTCAAACTCCCATGAAATCAACACTCGCCACCGCATTCGTCCTCGCCGCTGTCACCACCGGGATCCTCGCTGCCCCGTCTGCGCCCATCCCGCTCTGGGCCAAGGAAGCGCCCGGCGAAAAAGGCGGGATCGGCGAGGAGAAGGACACCTCCACCGAGAAGAGCGGAAAGATCGCCGGCAAGTCGCTCATCCGCCTCGGCAACGTCTCGCAGCCCACGCTCACCGTGTATCGCCCGGCGAAGGACAAGGACACCGGCGCGGCGGTCATCATCTGCCCCGGCGGCGGCTACAGCATCCTCGCCTACGACCTTGAAGGCTCCGAGGTCTGCGAGTGGCTCAACTCCATCGGTGTCACCGGCGTGCTGCTCAAATATCGCGTGCCCAAGCGTCCCGGCTTGGAGAAGCACACGGCGGCGTTGCAGGACGCGCAGCGCGCCGTCGGCCTCGTGCGGTCCCGCGCGACAGAGTTCGGCCTCGACCCGAAGCGCATCGGCATCCTCGGCTTCTCAGCTGGCGGCCACCTCGCAGCCGCGGCGAGCAACAACTACGAAAAGCGCACCTACGAACCGGTGGACGACACGGACAAGGCAAGTTGCCGGCCCGACTTCTCCCTGCTGATTTACCCGGCCTATCTCACGGTGAAAGAGCAGGGCGACAAGCTTTCGCCCGAGCTCCCCATCACCGCGAACACGCCGCAGACCTTTCTCGTGATGACGGAGGACGACGGCATCCGCGTGGAGTGCGCGCTGTTCTACTACCTCGCGCTGAAACAGGCGAAGGTGCCCGCCGAGATGCACCTCTACCCAACCGGCGGCCACGGCTACGGACTGCGCCCCAGCGCGCACGGCGTCACCACCTGGCCCAAGCGCGCGGAGGAGTGGATGAAGGCCCGCGGGCTGCTGGCCAAGTGAACCGTGCCGGCGACTTGCGGTCGCCGTCCCGTTTCTTCGCGCGCAACAGACAGCGACGGCAAGTCGCCGGCGCCCTTACCGCACCGTCCCCGCGTAGCTCACCCAGCCGCGCTGGACTGATCGTGTGGCGGTGCGCATCGCGTGCATGAACTCGACCGACCTCAAATCCTTCCCCGCCGCGTGGCACAGGCTCGCGGCCTGCGCGGCCACCGCCTCGTCGTAGTCTGTCAGCGCGGGAAACAACTTCGCCGCGTCCGTGCCGTGGAGCTTCACGAGCTGCTGCGCGTAGGCCCGGGCGGAATCGAACTTTCCGTCGCCATCGCCATCCACCCACACCGGATTGGTCGCGCCCAGCACGCGGGGGGTGAAAGTTTCTGAACTGGGCTGATACGGGCGCGGTGTCTCCCAAACCGGCGCGGTCACGCCTGGCCCGCTCGCGATGGCGACGAGATAAAAGTCGTGCTTGAGGCGCGGGAGCTTGAAGGTCACGCGGGCCTTCGTGGTCCCGCGCACCGGCGGCAGCTTTTGCTCGGCGACGCGCACGCCGTTGGCGAACAGCTCCAAGCGGTCCGCCTGCACCCACGCTGGCCCGAGCACCGTCACCACCGCCGTCACGCCGCGCTGCCCGCGCAACGCAAGGTCGCCGATGCCGAAGCGTTCGTTCACCACGAGGTTTGCCAGCAGCCCCAAGCTCACAAGCGCGCGGCCTTCGCGCAGGCTGCGACAGGCCGCGTCCACGTTGATGGCGGATGGGTTCGAGTCCGCGCATTTCACGTAGGTCCGGCCCTGCCCGAGGATGAAGCGGCTCACGTCGTGCGTGTCGCTGGAGCCGAGGGCTGTGACGCGATGCCCGTGGTTCAGCAGCGCGAACCAGTCTCGGAACAGCAGCATGATGTCCGACTGCATCGCGGCGGAGGTGACGACTTCCAGGCCGTCGAAGGAAACTTCCTGCCCGCGCAACGCCGCACCAGAAACGGGGTTGAAGCTCGCCGGGCCAAGAGGAATGAACCCGCTGTGCATGTCGCGCGGGTGGTTCAACGTGATGACCTGCACGCCGGGTGAGGCACGGATGCCCGCGAGCAGCGCGGGCCAGTTCGTCGTGCTGAAGTCTGCGATGGCGCTGCCGGGCTGGATGGGGAACGCGTTGAAGTGTCCGGCCTTTGTCGTGACTTCATTGCCGATGACGGAGGTGAACCGCTCGCTTGTGCGTGTGCGCAGTGCGGCTTCACGGTGGTCCGCATGAAAGTTGTGGTCCGTGGCCACGGCCAGCTCAATTCCCTCGCCGGCGATGGTCAGCATCCGCTCGTCCTCCGTCGCGTCGCCGTGCTTGCTCTTGGTGAGCGTGTGGATGTGAGTGTCCGCCGCGACCCAGCCGTGCGTCGGCACTGCGCGGCGGATGTTGAGCGTGACCGACTGTGTCTTCCCCGCGACGAGAGTGACCGCCTGCGTAGCGACGCTGAACTCAAACCCGCGCGAGGCGAAGACGGTGTAGTTGCCGGGCAGCAAGCCCGCGCTGGCCGAGCCGTCTCGCGTGTAGAGCACGCCGGGCCGCGCGGCGAGTTCGGTTTGGTTCGTCGTGCCGGGCAGCAAGGCCGCGAGCGCGCCCTCGGCGTCCACGATGGTCAGGCGGCAGGGCAGGGCGGCCTTTGTGTCGGAGTCGGTGACGCGGACGGCGAGCGTTGCTTGTGCGAGCACCTGCCTCAGTGGCGCAGGGATGAGCCGAAACTCGCCGACGACAATGTCGTCCACCGCTGTGGGCGGCAGTATGGCAAGTGTGTTCGTGCCGTCACGCAGCGCTCCCGGCGGCACGGCCAGCGCGTGGACGAGCGCGGATTCCTGCGGGACGAGCGAGCCGAGGCGGCGGCCATTGAGCTGCACCTGCCAGCTCTGCTTCACATCGCGCTGGCGGATGAGGAGTGACTGCTCGGCTTCGTTGCGCAGCGTTGTGAAGTGGATTTCCAGCATCCGCCCGTGTGGTTTCCTGCCTGCAAACTCCTGCCATTCAGGGAAGCCCTCCGTGCCGAGATGATAGCGCGTGGCGTCGAGGAGTCGTGGCTGGGCGGTGAGCTGCGCCGCCGCCGCCAGCAACAAAAGGAGCGCGGACGTCCACGATCGCAGCAGTTGCGGATTTGCCTGCGGACTGCGGACGTGGGCGTCCGCGCTCCAATTGCCGGGCGGCTTTGTGTGCGCGTCAGCCACGTCAGTTAAACTTTGCCAGCTCGCAGCGCGTCAGGGCCACGAGCGGGCGCACTGTCTCCGCGCTGAAATCGAAGCGGCACCCGGCGGAGGCGAAAAGTTCCGGCAGCGGACGTGAGCCGCCGAGGGCGAGGCCGGCTTTGTAGTCGTGAAGAGCCTTCGCCGGGTCGCGGTGGGAGTTGGCCCAAACTTGCAGCGCGCCGAGCTGTGCGATGCCGTATTCCACGTAGTAGAACGGGTGCAGGAAAATGTGGAGCTGCCGGTGCCAGAGGTTCGCCCGCGCGGTCTCGTGCCCGGCCCAGCTCACGTCGCCACCGAAGCGGTCCATCAGCGCGAGCCACGCGGCGGCACGCTCGGCGCGCGTGTGGCCGGGATGCGAGTAAATCCAGTGCTGGAACGCGTCCACCGTGGCCATCCATGGGAAGAAGCCGATGATGCCTTCGAGGTGAGTCTTGCGCGCGCGGTTCGCCTCGGCGGGCGAGTAGAATTCTTCGAGATGCTGGTTGCCGAGGAGCTCCATTGCCATCGAGGCAACTTCGCAGAACTCAATCGGCGCGTTGCGGTAGGGGTAAATGTCCTCGCCCTTCGCCGCGAGCGTGTGGAAGGCGTGGCCGGCCTCGTGGAGCATCGTCTCGACATCGCGCTGGACGCCGACGGCGTTCATGAAGATGAACGGCAGCCGCGCCTCAGCAAGCGTGGATTGGTAGCCGCCGGGGGCCTTGCCCTTGCGGTTCGCGAGGTCGAGGAGCTTCAACTCGCGCATCTGCGCGAAGCCTCCGGCGAGTTCGGAATCGAGCTTGTCGAACACGCGCTGAGTGCGTGCGACCATCTCGCCCACCTCGGCGAAGGGGCGCAGCGGGGCGCGGCCAAACGGGTCCACGGCGGTGTCCCACGGGCGCAGCGCGTCCACGCCCAGTTGGCGCTGGCGCTCCGCCTGCAAGTGACGCACGACCGGCATGAACTCGGTGTCCACGGCGGAGTGGAATTTCGTGCAGTCTGCCGCCGAGTAGTCGAAGCGGCCCTTCGCGCGGAAGGCGTAGGCGAGGTAGTTCGGGAAGCCGGCGTTGCGGGCGATTTGCTCGCGGATCTTGAGCATCGCCTCGAACTGTTCCTCGAACTTGTCTGCCTCCTGCAAGCGGCGCTGGGAGACAAGCGTCCACGCTTCCTCACGGAGCGCGCGGTCCGGCTCCTCGAGGTGGCGGCCCATCTGGACGAGGGTTTTTTCCTCGCCACGAAAGTTGACCGTGAGCGAGCCGGAGAGTTTTTGGTATTGCTGGCCGAGCCTGGCCTCCTCGGTTTGCAACGGGACATTCTCCTCGCGGAACAATTCGACGAGCAGTGCGGTGTCTCGGTCGAACACCTCATATCGGCGCGCGTCGAGTTGTCTGCGGAGCGGGTGGGCGAGAAACAGTTGTGCGAGGCGGAACTGGCGGGGCTTCAGCTCCGGCTCAATCTTCTCCACGAAGTGAAGGTAAGCAGCCTCCGCCTCCGGGCTGTCCGTGTGGCAGGTCATCGCGATGTAGCGCTGGCTTCCCTCCTGATCGAGGGCTGCGAAGAGCTCGCCTTGGTCCAGAATCCAGCGCTCGAAATCACCGGATGACTGGCATTGCGGCGCGCGTGCGTCGAGCTGGTCGAACAGAGGGGCGACATGCGTCCAGTCGCCGAGGTCAACCTGTGCGGGCACAAAGGCGCGCGGGGCATGGATGGGAAGATTCACGAACGGCAGCAGATTCATTGGTGCGGAGGATGGGAGAAGCGGCTGATACGGCAATGGAAAAGTGCCGGCTTACTCAATTCGCAGGGCACATCTCAATGATGCGCTCTTTTTCGCATGGAGTGAGAATAGAGCTTGCGTGCCGGACGGGTTCCCCTACCTTCCGCAAACCTTGATCGCGGGGTGGAGCAGCCCGGTAGCTCGTCAGGCTCATAACCTGAAGGTCCCAGGTTCAAATCCTGGCCCCGCAACCAATTCGGAATGCATGAAACCCCTGTGAAAACAGGGGTTTCTGCTTTTTACGGCCGGGGAAAACCGGCCAAGCTCCAGCTCCCCCTGTTTTCCGCTTCTGGCCAATACCGACCCATGCGGAGCCACGCGGAGGTTGCAAAAGTGACGACGAAGTGACGACATCGCCGAGACGCGCGCTGTCCCGTTCCCAGTCGCGGGGCAGGGCCAGAACCAACAGTCGGTGCGCAAACTTCCGGCGCAGATCCGTCAGCAGTGCGGCCATGTGCAATCGAAAATCGGCCGCCTCGCACGCGTTGGGCACGGGACAGACAAGCTCGAATGCGCCTTCCTATTTGATGCGGCGCGCGCGGGCGAGCCGGTGTTCGGCATGGTGTGGAGTTCCGCGCGAGTTGAAGGAGAGTCGGCGACTTCGTCGAGCCGGCGGCTGCTGAAGAGCCATGTGGGCTTTGCTACCTCCTCACCGCTCGGTCACCCGGTAGAAGCGCCACGCATGGGCTGCTGCTTCGCTGTCATCGAACGTCAGCGCGCCGTTGTCCACCGTCAGCGGCAAGGGGAGCCGCACCCAGTTGGTGCTCTTCAGATTGGTGCTCACCCAAACCTCGAAGTTCGCCGTGTCGGCGAGCGTGAGCGGGCCGCCGTCGTGGTCTTGAAAGCTCAGTCGCAGGCCGCCGCCGGGCAGCGGCGATGGCGGCAGCAGGCGCGCGGAGTTCAGCACGCGCACGATCGCGGGCTGGCTCACGGTCGCGCCGCCGGCATTGCTGATTTGCACGACGTAGCTGCCGGTCTGCGCGCGGGTGACGTTCGGGAGCGTGAGCGTGGCGGCGGTTGCGCCGGGCAGGTTCACGGCGTTTTGTTGCCACTGGTAGCTCAACGGCGCGGTGCCTGTGGCGCTCACGGTGAGAGTCACGTTGGTGCCGGCGGTGACGACCTGGCTTTGCGGCTGCACTGTGACGACCGGGGGCGTGACCGGCACGTTCACGGTCAGCGTGGCTGCCGCACTGGTCGCGAAACCAGCGCTGTTGCTCACCACCACGCTGTAACTGCCCGCGTCCGCCGGCTGCACACTGGTCAATGCCAGCGATGTGCCGGTCGCCCCCGGAAGGTTCGCGCCGTCCTTGCGCCACTGGTGGGAGAGTGGCGCGGTGCCGCTGGCGACGACGGTGAAGGTCACGCTGGCCCCAGCGTTCACGGTCTGGCTCTGCGGGTGGGCCGTGATGGCGGGCGCGTCGGCCGGCAGCTCCGCCTGCCAGTTCACCTCGTCGCGCGTGATGACCAGCGGGTGAGCCAGCAGATTGCTCGCGTTCACGTTGTCCACGACCGCGAGATAGTTCGTGTTGGTGCCGGCAGTAATGTTGTTCCACGGCACGAAGAAGGCGCAGCGGGAAATCGTGTTCGTGACGCCGTTGAGATAAGTCAGGTTGTCGAATGTCCCGTCGCGCTTCAGGTGGCTTGGCCCGGCCTGCGGCACGGCGAAGATTTTTCCCGAGCGGCTCCAAATCTCATCGCTGCGGAACGGCAGCGCCCAGTCGTCGTCGTAGAAGTTGTGCCCCACCACGTCCACCACGTCGTCGCCGGGATAGTAGTAGTCAATCGGCGTGCCGGAACTGGTCGTGCCGCCGACCAGATGCACCGTCTGGTCCGGCTCGAAGACCCAGAGCAGATTCGTCAGCCCGCGCGTCTGCGTGAAGTAGCCGTGCAGGTCGCGCCACAGGGAAATGTAGTGATCGCGCTGGAGGTTCCCCCACCAGAACCACGTGCCGTTCATCTCCGCGAACGGCCGCCACAACACCGGCGCGCCGGCATCGCGCAAGGTGGTGAGGCTGTCGCCGATGGCCTGCCGCCACGCGAGGTAATTGCTGCGCGCGACCTGGTTCGTCGCCAGCGCTGGGGAGGGGTTAAGCAGCTCGGGAATGTCAATCAGCGTGGGCACCGTGGCCGCGCCGAACTTGCCGCTCCACGGATTCCACGGCGCCCACTTGATGAGCACCAAGCCGCCGTTGGTCCACGTCTCCAGCGCGTAGGGCAGGATGCCGGCGGTCTGGACCGGCGTGTTCGTGACGCTGCTCTCGGCGGTGAAGCTCACCAGCCCCGGCCATCGGCCCGTCTGCTGTTGCAGGCGCACGACGAGGTTTGTCCACTCCGGCCCGGTGTCGGTGAGATGCTGGCCGACGAGCACGCGGTTGGTCGTGGCGAACGGGAGCTTCGCGAGATACTTGAGCACAGCGGTGGCGTTGGTGGTGAGCGCGGCGTGCGTGGGTCTGCCGGGGAACGAGAGCGCGTTCGTCGCACTCGTCGCGGTGCGGAACTCCTGCCAGTTGGTGAAACCGTCGTTGTCCGGGTCCGCCGTCGCGTCGGCCACGAGCGGGTTGGTGCCGGAAGAAACTTCCCAGCCATCGGGCAAACCATCGCCGTCGGTGTCGGCATTGGTCGGGCTGGTGCCGAAGCCGCCTTGGGCCACCGGCACTTCCTCCTCGTCCCACAGGCCGTCGCCGTCCGCGTCCGGGCGAATCGCGAAGTCATCGAAAATGGAGTCGGGGTAAGCCTTGCCGGTCGCCTCCTGCTTCATGCCGCATTCGACGTAAAAGAGCGCGTCAACGAGTGCGCCGGTCCACGCGATGACCTGCGTGCCGCTGACTCGCTCCCACTGATTGGTGGTGCGGATGACCCGTTCGCCGAGGAGGAGACGGTTGGTGGCGATGACCCCGGCGTTGTCCACGACGACGCGCAGCCAGGCCCGCACAGTGGTCGGCGCGGCCACTTGCACGGCGAAGCGCGTGGTCCACGTCCCGCCGTTGGTGGCGGTGGCGAGCGTGGCGGTGATGGTCTGCTGCGGCGCGTTGGTGAAGTTGGCACGGTTGAAGACGCGCAGCGCGTTCGTGCCCGCGTAGGCCGTCGCGACCTGTTGGTAGCGCGGCGCACCGCCGGCGAGCGTCCAGCCCGTGACGGCGGACTCGAAGGAGCCGTTGGTGAGCAAGTCCGCCGCGACGGCGAAAGTGTGAGTGAGCAGAGCCAACCCGAGCGTGACAGCGGTGCGCGTGTTCATCGCAAGGTCATAGCGCGCGCGGAAAACGGTGTTACACGAGGCGGCTCAGGTTTTGTCTGTAGGCGGAACCGTGCAGGAGGGAGCTCACGCAAAGGACGCGAAGGCCGCAAAGGGGAAAGGCGAGAGCCAAGGAGCCATCCAAGTTTCGCTCATCGGCTGGCGGCTTGTTTTGAAGCCGAACTCGAAGTGGGATGGGGAGCGCACGCGGCCCGCGTGTAGGTTTGGGCGGCCCGCCCAA
>JACRKB010000080.1 GCA_016235545.1 Verrucomicrobiota bacterium
CCACGTCCGCATCAGCCCGTGGACCCGAGGCAACTGCTGCGGACGTGGGCGTCCGCGCTCCGGGGCAGGCAGCTCCTTGCCCGGAAACCATCTCCTCCCCGACAGCACCTGACTCAGCTCACCACTTGACCCATCTACAGCCCACAGTAACGACCGAACCGGAGCGCCCCTGGCTCCGGTCGCGTCATTTGCCGGCGCTCGTCATCGGCGCGACGCTCGGCATTTTCGCGCTGGGCATCCTCGCGGTCACGCTGCACCTGCGCCTGGAGATTCGCGAGGACATCGCGCGGCGCGAGGGGGAAATCCTCCACTCCGTCGCCATGATGCTTCAGGCGGAGGAGGACCGGACGCTGCTCGACGAACCGAGCATCCAGCTCAACGTCTTGCTCAAAACCTCGCGCCTCAAGGGCGTGGTGGCCGCGCGGCTCTTCGACGCGCAGGGCCGCTTCGTCTCCGCCTTCCCCGCGTATGTAAGCGACGGCGCACTCGCTGCCAACGACCTCGCCGGGCTTCAGCGGTTGCACACTGTCGCCCGTCCGCGCGAGCGCACGCAGGATGCCACGGTGGTTCCCTCGGCTGCCTCCGGTGAAACGCCGATGGAACTGTATGAAATCATCGTCCCGCTCCACACGCAGAACGAGCGCAAGCTGCTGGGCATCGCGCAATTCATCCTCGATGGCCGTGGCCTGACGACCGAGCTGCGCGGCATTGACCGCAGCCTCGCGAACCAGGCTGTGAGCGTCTTCCTCATCGGCGGCGCGCTCATCGTCGTCGCGTTGCGCTGGGCGTTTGGCCGGCTGCAACGCGCGCAGGCGCAGCTCGCGCGACGCTCCCGCAGCCTGCTCGAAGCCAACCGCGAACTCGCGCTCGCCAGCAAGACCTCCGCCGTCGGCGCGCTCTCGGCTCATCTGCTCCACGAACTCAAGAGCCAGCTCTTCGGCATTCAGGCGCTGCTCGCGGGCCGCCGCACCAGCGAGGCCGACAAGGCTGAACCTCTGTGGCGCACCGCCACCGACTCCGCGCAACGGATGCAATCGCTCATCGCGCAGTTGCTCGGCGTGATGCGCAACGAGCAGGGCGCGGCGAACCACTACGAAGTCTCGCTCACCGAACTGGCCGAGATTGTCACCACGCAGGTCTCGCCGCTGGCGCGCGTCTGCGACGTGAATTTCACAGCCGAGGTGAAGTCGCCCGGCACTGTGTCCAGCCGCGCGGCGAACCTCGTCGGCATCATCCTCGGCCACCTCGCGCAAAACGCGATACAAGCCACGCCGCGAAAGAAGTCCGTGCGCCTCACGTTGCTCGGTGAGCCGCACGGCGTGCGCTGTGAGGTGCGCGACGAAGGCCACGGCTTTCCGGAGGAGGTGCGTCCGCTGTTGTTCAAGCCCTGCCTCTCCACGAAGGAGGGTGGCAGCGGCCTCGGCCTCGCGCTCTGCAAGCAGCTTGCCGGTCATCTCGATGCCGAGCTGGAACTGGAATCAAGCTCAGCGCACGGCTGCGTGTTCTCGCTGACGCTGCCTGAGAATCTCGCCAGTGAAATCGGAGCGGAGTCTGGTGTCCAGCAGACCGCCGACACCGAGTCGTTCGCCAAAAACAGTTGAGCCATGGGGTTGTTCCGCCAGCAAAGTGTCGCGCACCCGCCGCCCGCCCGGAGGCTAGGGGCAGTTGGGTGGAGCGTGCTGGCTTGGCTGCTGGTGCTGAGTGGCGCCCACGCGGGCGACCGGCCGTTCCGTTGGCGCTGGTCCAACCCCGCGCCGCACGGTGGCAACGTCTTCGATATGTCCTACGGCCTCGGCCTCACCGTGCAGGTCTGCGAGCGCGGGCAGATTTACACGAGCGAGGATTTGCTGCTCTGGCACCCGCGCGCCAGCGGCACGACGAACGCGCTGCGCGCCACGACATTTTTCGGCAACCGCCTGCTCGTCACCGGTGAGAGTGGGACGGTGGTGTGGGCGGACTCGCTGGAGGATTTCCAACTGCTGAGCCTCGGCACGGCGGACTGGCTCGAAGGCGTCGCTGCGTCCGGCACGCTCGCAGTCGCGGTTGGCGACAACGGCGCTGCCTACACGAGCAGCACCGGCACGAACTGGACGCGTGAGACGACGGGCTTCACCAACTGGCTGCGCGGTGTCGCGGCGGGGAACAACATCTTCGTCGCTGTCGGCGAGCGCGGCCTCATCGCCACTCGCGCGGCGAACGGCAACTGGTCGGTCGAGACCAGCGGGACAGTGCAGCACTTGAATCGCGTCGCGTTCATCGGCACGCAGTTCTGGGCCGTGGGCGACGCGGGCACGGTGCTGGTGGCGAACAGCAGCGGGAAGAACTGGTCGCCGGTCACGGGCTTCATCACGACGAACGCGCTCAACGCCATCGCGGGGACGAACGACTACTTGGTCATCGTCGGCGACCGCGAGGTGCGCTTGCAGACTGCGGGCGGCGCGTGGACGGATGAGATTCGCAGCAACACGAATTCGCCCGCGCCGAACTGGACATTCTACAGCGCGTCGTGGCAGGGCAGCCTGCACTTCATCGCCGGGCGCTCGGGCATGATGCTCGAAGGCATCAAAACGAATGCCGCCGCGCCGACGCTCTGGACACAGCGGCAGGTGCCCATCCGCAACTGGCTTTGGGACGTGCTGCGCCTGCCGGAGTTCTACGTCGCCGCCGGCGACCGGGGCACGGTGATGACCAGCGGCGACGGCGTGAACTGGGAACTCGAACTCGTCCCCGACGCGGCGACGAACTCGGTCCTGCTCGGTATCGGGGGAACGACGAATGGACTCGTCGCGGCTGGCAGTGGTGGGCGGATTCTGTTCAGCCCGGCCATCGCGACGAATGTCGTCAGCACGAACGTCATCGCGGGCGTGACGAACGTCGCGACCAACACGTCGAGCACGCTGGCGATTGACTGGCTCGCCGCGACCACGCCGAACACGAACGACCTGCAAGCCGTCGCGGTGCGCAGCGGCCTGTGGGTGGTGGGCGGCGCGAGCGGAACGGTGCTGACGAGCACGAGCGGGACGAACTGGGCCGCGCAGTCGAGCGGTTCCACGGCGTTTCTCTCCGGCGCGGCGGTGCTGAACAACCTCTTCGTCCTCACCGGCGACCGGGGCACCATTCTCACGAGCGGCGACGGCACGAACTGGTTTCCGCAGACCAGCGGCACGACGAACTGGGTCTATCGTGTGCGCTCCGTGAACGGACGGCTCATCGCTGTAGGCGAGGGCGGCATCATTCTCACCAGCACGAACGGCACAAACTGGACGAGCCTCACCAGCGGCACCGCGCGCCTGCTCAACGCGGTGGATTATCTCGGCGACTCTTACTACGCAGTCGGCGCGCAGGGCACGGTCTTGCAGAGCGGCAACCTGACGACCTGGACGAACATCGGCACGCTGACGGCGAAGTCGCTTTACGGCGTGGCCGGAACGAGCAACCAGATTGTCGCCGTGGGCATCGAGGGCGTGGCGTTGCGCAGCCTTCTGACGGCCGCAGTGGAGCCAATTTCCTTCACGCGCTTCTCGCGCAGTTCCGGGCAGAACCTGCTGCTGCTCTCCGGCTTGGTGGACCGGCGCGTGACGTTGCAGCGCAGCTCGACGCTGACGAACTGGGTGGACGGCGTGACGCTGGAGCTGATTGACCGCTCGGGCACCCTGCTGCTGCTGGAGGCTGCGGACACGAACAACACGCCGGGGGAGTTTTTCCGTGGGCGGATGGTGCCGTGAGGAGATACGGCCATTTGGCCCGATTGCCCAGAAACTTGGATTCTGTTACCCACTGCGGGCACGCCACATGGGCTTGACCACAAAACGCATCCGCCTCCTCCTGGTGGACGACCACGAAGTCGTTCGCGCGGGCCTCGGTGCGCTTCTGGCGCAGCACGAAGAACTGGAAGTCGTGGGCGAGGCTGGCACGGTGGCTGGCGCTCTGGAAACGGCGGGGCGGTTGAAGCCAGATGTTGTGCTGCTGGATGTGCGACTGCCCGACGGCAGCGGCTTCGAGGCTTGCCGAAATCTGCACCAGCTCACGCCGCCGGTGAAGGTCATCATTCTCACCGCGTTCGCCGACGACGAGATTGTCATGCAGGCCATCGGCTCCGGCGCGGAAGGTTATTTGCTCAAGGAGATTGATGAGCCGGGCCTGGTGCGCGCGATCAAGGATGTCGCAGAGGGCCGCTCCATCCTGGACCCGGCGGTGACGCGCAGGGTGTTCAACCGGGTGAAGGACGGAACCCCGGCGCAGCCCGCGAGCAAACTGGACCGGCTCTCCGCGCAGGAGCGCCGCGTGATCGAACTCGTGGCTCAGGGCAAGACGAACAAGGAGATCGGCCTTGCGCTGGGCCTGAGCGACAAGACGGTGAAGAACTATCTGAGCAACCTGATGGAGAAGTTGCAGTTGAGCCGCCGGGCGCAGGCAGCGGCGTTCTTCGTCCAGCATTCCGGCTCGTGATTTTCCGCCTGGCTGGCCATGCTCGCCGCATGGGCAAGACGTGGCTTGGCACAACTGGCATTTGGATGTCAGCCCTTTCCCTGCTGTTGTTCATCCCATTTGTCCCCGCTCAACAAGCCCCGCCCTCGCCAGACCTTCCCATCCCAGGTCTGCCGACCCTCTCGCAGTGGGACGCGGTCTTCTCGCTCCAGAGCAGCGCGGGATACAAGGACAACGTCGCCCTGAGCGCTACGCGCCCGAGCGGCAGCCCGTTTGTGCGAAATCAGGCCGAGGCAATTGTGTTCCGTCTGCCGATGGACGGGCTGGAGTTCAACGCATTCCTGTCCGGCGAGGACACGCGATTCCTTGCCAGCGATGTTGTGGACAAAGAGCTGAACGCGCTGGCATACGCGCAGTTGAAAAAGGCGTGGAGTGAGCATTGGAGCACGAGCCTGACCGGCCAATACATCTACCAAAATCAAGTGGTGGACCTCTCTACAAGCCTCGCCACGCCGACGGTGCTGGCGGTGGAGAGCCACACTTACGCGGCGCGCTTCGCGGTGCGCCGGAAGTTCGCGGCGCGCTGGTGGTGGGAGCTGGAGCCGTCACTTACGCGCCAGGATTTCAACAGCCCGCTGGATGACTACTGGGAAGGCGGGCCGAAGCTGTCCGTGGGCCGCGAGTATGGCCGCAAGTCCGAGGTGTCGGTGAACTACGAGTTGAGCCATCGCCCCTACGACCACCGTGAGCAGTTCAACCGCGCCGCTGCCGCGATCCCCGGATCAGAACTCGCCTTCACGCAGCACCGCGCGCAGCTCGTCTGGAAACACCACTGGGATGAGGCACGCCACTGGCGCACGACAGCGAAGCTTGGTTACGAGTCCAGTTACGACAACGGCCCGGGCTACTACGACTTCCGCAAATGGCAGGTGAGCCAGCAAATCCGCTGGGCCGCCGCGCCGTGGGATGTGAGCTTCACCGGCCGCTTTGCGGACTACAACTATCCGCGCCAGCCCATCGCTCTCGGCGACCCGCGCGCAATCGAGCGCACCGACCTCAACCTGAACTTGCACGTCGAGCGCGCTCTCACGAAGCGGATGAAATGGTTCCTCGATTTCGACTGGGAGCGCTCGCTGGCGAACCAGCCCGCGACCGGCTATGCGGTCAACCTCGTCCACTCGGGATTGAGCGTGGAGTTTTAGTCCGCACTCCGAAGTTGAGGCTGAAAGCCTCAGACATGACAGCCCGGGGCAGCGCCCTGGGTGGCGGCGTAGTAACACCGCCGCCCTGAAGGGGCGGAACATATTGTGTCGCCCTTTCAGGGCTTTGCCAATAGCGGCCCAGCACCCCGGGGCGTTGCACCGGGCTGGTTTGTGATGCTCCTTCGGAGCGCCAATTTCGGAGTTCGAGTTCAACCGGATTCCCGAAGTTGGCCGCAAAGATCGCAAGAAGACGCAAAGAAGACAGGGGCTTTCATCGCGTTGCCCGCAACTGTTTCACTGCGCGCAGCCTTGACCGTAATCTCTTCGCTTTGCGTCTCTTTGCGTTTATTGCGGCCATTCCATTTCGGAGTTCGAGTTCAAGTCGCCTTGCCCTGTCCCACTCCAGAATGAGCGATGGTGAGAGCTGTTCACGGGATTCTCCATTGTTCATCGAAGTAGCCCGCGCGCACCGGCTCTTCTGGAAAGGTCGCCGCGCCCGGCTTCCACGCCTCCGCGCCGTTGGTGATCTTCATCACCGCCCAGTCGCCGTGGCGGGGGAAGAGCAGATAGTTGAACGCCGCGAATTCCTTCTCGTGAAACGTGTGGCCGCTGTTGATGACGACGTAGTGGTCGCTCGCGCCGGGGAAAGGACTCGCGCTGATGAAGGCAGGCGCGTGGTCCTTCGCGGCGTGTTGCTCCGCGCCGAGCTTCACCGTGTCGCGCGTCCAAGTGACGGGCAGCTTTGGCAGTGCCTTGGCGATCCATGGGTTGCTGCCGGGGTCGCCGAAGAGAATGAGGTGCTTCGTGCGCACGTCGGTCTCGGTGACATCGGTGTCGTTCTTCACCGGCAGATCGCCCCTCATGTAGCGCGCCCACTCGTAGGCGAAGCGCCGCAGGCTCGCATCCGCCCACGCACCGACGGCGGGATTCCACGGCTTGCCCGTGCCGCGCACGCAGAGGAAGGGCGCAGCAAAGGCATCGTCAATCGGTCCCTGCACGCCGGGGCGCTTGCCCGCGAGCGTGGCCATCTCGCTCGTGCCGGTGAGCTTCCATCTACCTTTCTCCAGCGAAAACACGAGCGCGTGCGGCGCATTGCCGGCCTTTCGTTTGAGCAAGGGAACTTCCTGCCCGGCGATGCGGACCTTGGCCGTGGCTGCCGCCAGCATCGGCGGATGGATGGCGAACTGCGTGATGTTCTTTGCGAGGCTCACGTCCACCGAGCCATCGTCAGCGACCTTCGCGATAGTCTCTGCGCGCTCGTAGTGCTCGCGCAGCGCGAGCAGTTCGAGCCAGTGGCAGCGGTTGTATTTCAACGTCCACGTCACGAAGCGCAGCTCGCGCGCCGTGTGGTTCAGCCCCTTCGCGACATCCTCGCCGATGCGCCGCATCTGCTCGCGATGCGTCACCGGGTCAATCGTGTGGCCGGTGCCGGGCGAGATGAGGTTCACCATTTCGAGGCCTTCCTTGGCCATGACCTCCTTCATGTGGACGTGCGATTGGAAGAACACGTCCTTGTCGCCGATGGCCGCGATGGCGGGCACGACGCTGGCGTTCGCGGCGTAGTCAATCGAGTCGAGCATGTGCAGGCCGCGTTCCTGATGCGACGGCAGCGGACCGACCTTGATGAAGCCGGGAATCGGCGTCTCGGAGAAGCGGTGCGTGTCCACATAGCCGCAGTAAGGCCCGAGCGCCACGAAGCGGCTCGGATGCTTCAGCCCGAGATGCCACGTGCCCGACGCGCCCATGCTCATGCCGCGCAGCACGATGCGGTCACGGTCAATCTTGTAGTTGCGGCACACGGCTTCGATGGCCTCGAACACATCCGTCTCGCCGGCCCAGCGGTAGCAGTTCTCCACGCGGCCCAACGGGTGCAACTCGATGAAGTCCACGTCGGGCGCGGACTTCGCGGCGTCATCGCCCTCGTCGAAGCGCGCGCCGAAACGCAGTTCGCTCATGCCCACGGGCTTCGAGCTGCCGTGCAGCACCACGTCGAGGCGCACGGGCTTCGTGCCATCGAAGCTCGCGGGGATGATGACGCCGTAGGGTTGCGTGGAGCCGTCCACGGCGGAGACGTAGGCGCGGAGGACTTTGCCTTTGCGGGTGGTCCACGGCGTTTGGTTCGCAAGCAAGGCATCGGAACGCTGATGGCCGCGTGCGAGGGCTTTCTTGAGCGAGGCAACGTCGTTGGTGTTGAGATTGGTTTCGTAGCGCAGCGCCCAAGTGAATCCCTTCAAGAACAAGTCGGCAGATGCGTAGGAGTCAGCCTTGGCTGCGCCGCCGGGCGCGACGAGACGCGCGCGGAGTCCAGCAAGTTTCTCCTGAAGCTTGTGCGACTCAGCAGCGATGAATCGCTGGTCCTCCGCCGAAAGTCCCGCCGGCACCAACGGCGTCGCTCCCGCCTCGCGCAGCACGAACTCCACCGCCGCCGTGGTGTCCTCGTAAGTCGTCGCGTGGCCACCCGTCTCGCGATGCAGTAGCAGCGTCTTGCGCCCGGCCTGTTTCAACTTCTCCGCGAGCCGCAGCACGCTCTGCGGCGGCACGAGTTCATCCTTCCCGCCGGTGGTGAAAGCCAGAGGCATGGTGAACTTCTCCGGCCACAGCTCGGCGCTACGCTTCTTGTATTCCTCCGGCACCTGCGCCTTCGTGCCGCCGAAGGAGGCGGCGATGGCGTCCTGGAACTTGTCGTATTCCACGAGGTTCGCCGTTCCGTTCAGGCTGCACACGCCCGCGACCAGCTCCGGGTGCAGCGCGGCGAAGGTCAGCACGCTCGTCCCGCCCATCGAGCCGCCCACGAGGAACACGCGCCCGACTTTGTGCCGCTGCCGCAGCTCGGCGATGAGTTGCACCGTGTCCGCCTCGGCCAATGGCCCCATCCACGACGTCTTAGCCCGGTAGTCTGGCGAGACGAAAATCATGCCGAACCGCGCCGCCACATCCCGCGAGCCGCGACACTCACCCCGCGCGTCGCGGATGAACTGCCAGCGGTCCGAGCCGTGCCCGTGGAAGGCGAGAAGCACGTCGTGCGGGGCGGCGGCGTTGAATCCCGGCGGCAGCAACTCGACGTAGTGCTGCGTCGAGCCATCGGCTTTCGCGGTGAACGCGATGTCCTGCGGCTCGTCCGGCACGTCAGCGACGGCGACGGGCGAGCCTGCTCCCAGGAACACCGAAGCAACCAATACCAGAAGGCGCAGCGGAGGCATTGCGACACCTTGGACTGCGGCGGCAAGCGGAGCGCGACGCCGCTTTGGCATCCCGCGGAGCGGTCTGGAGCCTCCGAGCAATGGAGACAATCCGCTTCGCTCCGCGGGAAGGGAAAGCGCCGTCGCCGCTGCGCTCTGCCGGCGCAGTCCAAGACACGGCGACCTTTTCAATGTGACGTGGTAGTTCATAGGCGAGGTGTTCAATGAACCCTTTCGTAGTCGCGATGGAACAGGAACCGGATACCCGCGATGACCGCGAGTCCGGCCAGCACGTAGGCCAGCGCGGTGTAGGTGAGCAGATTATTGATGCCGACAGTCGCTTTCAGCGCGCCGCCCGCGAGCGTCGCGAAGCCGGAGATGACCGCGCCAAACAAGTTCAGCACGCCCACCGCGGAGACTCGCGCATCCGCCGGGACGATTTCGAACGCGGAAGGAAAGATGTTGCCCATGAAGAAGCCGCTGAAGAGGCCGAAGCCCATCGCGGCGATGCGCGTGGCGGCAAGGGTGTCGCTGTTGCCGAGGTAGTGCAGGAACGGCGCGCAGCCCAGCAGGCTCGCGGTGAGCAACCAGAGCCGCGCGGCCTTCGTGCGACGGTAGAGCACGTCCGCCAGCACACCGCCCGAGAGCATG
Source organism: Verrucomicrobiota bacterium (assembly GCA_016235545.1). GTDB lineage: Bacteria > Verrucomicrobiota > Verrucomicrobiia > Limisphaerales > SXTU01 > SXTU01. The sequence goes on from JACRKB010000080.1 coordinate 9,461, forward strand.
CCAATGAGCGTTGCTCCTTGGAGGAAGACCGTGGCGTTGAAGGCGGCGTCGGTGAGGTTCAGCGCAAACTTCTCCTTCAAGAAATTAGGCAGCCAGCCATAGAGCAGCCACAGGCCGAAGACGAAGACAGGAAAGACCACGCAGAGCAGCCAGTAGGTTCGCGTTCGCGCCAGTCCTGCCAGCGCGCCGGAGCCGTCACTCTTCTTCGTCTCCACCTGCGCCTCCTCGCTGACGCCGCGCAGAAAGAGAAAGTAAGGCAGCGCGAAGACCAGGCCCACCGCGCCGAGCACGAAGAACGCCGTGCGCCACTGACCTTGCTCCGCCATCCAGCCACCGAACCAGCCACCGCTCACGTTGCCGAGGATTTGCGCGGTGGTCAGCGCGGCGATGGCGCGTGAGCGGGTGGCGGGCGGAAAGGCGTTCGCCGTGAGCGCGATGGCCGCCGGCATGAACAGCGCCTCGGAGATGCCCATGAGCGCGCGCAGCGCCAGCACTTCGTTCGGCGAAGTGGCGAAGCCGGTCGCGATGGTGACGAGGCTCCACAAGGCCAGACTCCACACGATGAGCCGGCGCTTGGAGAACTTGTCGCCAATCTGCCCGGCGAAGAAGCTGCCGACGCCATAGACCCAGAGGAACGACGCGCCGACGTAGCCGAGCTGCGTGTCCGTGAAGCCGAGGTCGGACTTGAGCACCGGGAACATTGAGAACACCGCCTGCCGGTCGCAGTAGTTCAGGAAGTAGGCGAACCACATGAAGGCCACCAGGAGCACGGCCTGACGGGTGGGCGAGGGCGAAGTAGGCATGACTTTCCGATCAGCCAACGTGTGCTTCCCTAGCTACCACTTCGCGCTGGCTTGGCAGCAAAACATGGTTGGCATCCGCCTCCTGCCCTGCGGTCGTCGACCGTGCTGTGGCGATGATGCGCTCAACGATTTCCGTCTTCGCTGCGGCATAGGCGTCCATGTCCGGCCATGGTTGAGCCGCCAGCTCCCGCTTCTTTTCCTCGTAGAGTTGCCGGTCGCGAGCATCACTGCGCAGTCGGTCACGAAATGTCAGATTGCGTTCGATCTCCGGGCAAGCTGCCGAATAGATATGGACGTGAACATCCTTTGCAGGCGTTCTGAACATTCGGTGCTCGTTCCAGTCCGGCTCCCGCACGCGCAGCTCGTAACCAATGGCCTCCATCTTGGGAAGATACGCGGCTTCATTCCTGGAATCCTCAACCACCAGCAGGATGTCGATAATGGGTTTGGCACCCAGTCCTGGCACTGAGGTCGATCCAATATGCTCGATCCGCAATGCCGCATCGCCCAGTGCCCCAGCAATGGTGCGCGCAAGTCTCTGAAAGGTCTCGGGCCAGCGCGCATCGTAATCCACGATCTCAATTCGGCGCCGCTCGGTGCCGCCGATCAGGCCTATCTCCTGCGATTGATTCGTCACGACAGCAGTTCTCTTTCTGTCTTGGGCTTCACTTCAGATGGCTGAAATGCAGTTGTGTGGTCCGAGTGAGGCATTTGCTTCACGCCTTCATCACTTCCTTCTCGCTCACCTGCTGGGCGATGACGGCCACGCAGTCGCCTTGCTGCGTGAGGCAGGGGGCGCGGATGGTGATGAGGAAACCGCTGGATTGCGCGATGAGCGGCTCGGGCGCGCGGTCGGGGCGTTCGAGGTGGTGGATGAAGCCGACGGTCTGGCCGCGCTTCACTTTCGCGCCGAGGTCGAGGCAGATTTCAAAGATGCCGGACTCGGGCGCGAGCAGGTAATCCTCGCGATGCAGGGCCTGCGTGAGGATGACGGGCGGCAGGCCGAGGCGGGCGCGCGTCTGCTCGCGGCCTTTCAGCGCGCCGAGGTGGATGAGGACGTTGCGCAGGCCGCCCTGCGTGATGCGATGCACGTCGGCGGGGACGCATTCGCCGCCGCCCATTTCCGTGGTGACGACGAGCTTGCCCTGGTTCTCCGCCTCGACGGGCAGCAGGCCCGTGCCGGCGATGTCGGCGTAGAGGAAGGCGAAATCCGAGTTCCACGCGAGCATGGCGTCGAGCATCCGGCGGCGCTGCGCGCGGTCGGCGACGAGGTGCATGGTGGAGCACGGCACGAACTCCATGCTGCGGCCGCCGGAGTGGATGTCGATGACGACGTCGCTCAGCGGGAAGAGCACGGTGGTGAGGTAGTGCGCGATTTGGCTGGTGACCGCGCCCTCGGGCTGGCCGGGGAAGGCGCGGTTCATGTTCATGCCGTCCACGGGCGAGAGGCGCGTGGCGGCGCGGGCGGCGGGGAAGTTGAGCGACGGGATGAGGATGATGCGGCCGTTGACCATCTCGGGCGTCAGCTCGCGCGCGAGCTTCATGATGGCAATCTGGCCCTGATACTCGTCGCCGTGATTGCCGGCGAGGATGAGAACGGTCGGCCCCTTGCCGCGCGCGACGATGGTGCAGGGGATGAAGATGTTCGCCCAGCCGCCGAGGTTGTGGGACCAGGGGACCTGGAGGAAGCCCTGCTGTTTGCCGGGGGCGGTGAAGTTGAGGGTGGTGTTTAACATAGGGAATAGGTGATGGGGGATGGGGAATGGGGAAGAGCGTCCGGGGCGTTTTGGAGTGCGGTGGCAGAGCGCAGCGGCGACACCGCTTTGGCGTCCCGCGGAGCGGAATTGGCAGCAGTCCGAACCGCTCTGCGGGAGGGAAAAGCGGCGTGGCGCTTCGCTTCCCGCCGCAGTCCAAGACGTCGAGGGCCTACGGCGCGCTTGACTTGGTCGTGGCCAATGGTGAAACCGGAGTTCACGCGATGATCGGATGCACCACTTCGCCGGCGACATCCGTGAGGCGGAAGTCGCGGCCGGCGTAGCGGTAGGTGAGGCGCTCGTGGTCGAGGCCGAGCAGGTGGAGCATCGTGGCGTGGAGGTCGTGCGTGTGGACCGCGCCTTCGGCGGGGAGGATGCCGTGCTCGTCGGACTTCCCGTAGGCCAGGCCGCCTTTCACGCCGCCGCCGGCCATCCACGAGGAGAAGACCAGGTTGTGATGCTCGCGGCCCAGGTGGTTCGCCTGCTGGTGGAAGGGCGTGCGGCCAAACTCCGAGGTCCACACGAGCAGCGTGCGCTCCAGCATGCCGCGCTGCTTGAGGTCCGCGATGAGCGCGGCGATGGGCTGGTCGATGGCTTTCGCGAGGCGCTCGTGGTCGGCCATGTTGCCGTGCGAATCCCAGTTCGCGCTGGAGCCGACGTCAATGAGTTCGAGGAAGCGCACGCCGCGCTCGGCGAGGCGGCGGGCGACGAGGCATTGCCAGCCGAAGCCGGTGTTCGCGCCGCGCGTGAGGCCGTAGAGCTTGAGCGTGGCGTCGGTTTCGCGGGAGAGGTCGAAGGCGTCCGGGGCCTCGCGTTGCATGCCGAAGGCGGTCTCGAAGGAGCGGATGCGCGCGTCGAGCGCCTCGTCTGCGGCGCGGCGTTCGAGGTGGGCGCGGTTCAGCTTGCCGAGCAGGCCCAGCTCCATCGCCTGCAACTCGACGGCAGGCGTGTTGGGTTTCAAGTTCGGCAAAGGTTCCTTGCCGGGGATGACGTGCGTGCCCTGATGACAAGCCGGGAGAAAATCGCTGCCCCACGTCTGCGCGCCGGCATAAGGCGCGGCGGGCGCGAGCACCATGAAGGACGGCAGGTTGCGATTCTCCGTGCCGAGTCCGTAGCTGACCCACGCGCCGGCGCTGGGGCGGATGGCCTGGTCGGTGCCGACGTGCGCGGCGAGCGTGGCCTTGTCGTGGCCGTCGCTGTCGCAGTGCATCGCGTTGAGCACGCAGACATCGTCAATGACGCCGCCGATGTGCGGGAACAAATCACTGACCCAGATGCCGCTCTGGCCGTATTGCTTGAAACCCCAGCGGGACTTGATGAGGAAGCGGTCGAACTTGCCGGGCTTGTTGAGCCAGCGCGAAGCGGTGACGGCCTTGCCGTGGTCGCGCGTGAGTTGCGGCTTGTAGTCGAAGGTGTCCACCTGCGACACGCCGCCGGTGGAGTAGAGGAAGATGACGCGGTCGGCCTTTGCAGGGAAATGACCGGAGCGCGGGGCGAGCGGGTCGGTGGGGGCGGCCTGGGTTTCGTTCCACAAGCCGGCGAGGGCGAGTGCGCCGAAACCGCCGGACGCGCGGCGGAGGAACTCGCGGCGGGAAGTGAGGGCTGATGGGGTGAACGGGCGGTTCATGGGGACAAGCGCGCTCTTGGACTGCGGTGGCAGAGCGCAGCGGCGACACCGCTTTTGCTTTCCGCGGAGCGGAAGAAGCCGCCGCCAGCAAACCGCTTCGCGGGACGCCAAAGCGGCGTGGCGCTTCGCTTCCCGCCGCAGTCCAAGACGCGGCGGGAGTCAGGATGGCTCGGTGAAAAGCATTTAGTCCACATAGAGGAAGGCGTTGCTGGTGAGGAGGACCCGGGCGAGGCCGGCCCAGGCGAGTTCGACGTCGTTCGTTGGCGGCTTTTCGAGGGCGGTGAGTTTGGTGCGGTAGGCGGTGAGGAAGGCGAGAGCGTCGCTGACTTCGGCGTCGCTCGGCACGCGACCATGAGTCGTGGCGAAGGCGAGGCGGATGCGTTTGGTGTCGTCGCCGAACTCAGCGAGCAGGCGGCGCGCGAAGGCTTCGGCCTGCTGCTGCACGAAGGGCGAGTTCATCAGGTAGAGTGTCTGCGTGGGCGTGGTGGTGGGCAGGCGCTGGGCGACGCTTTGGTTCGGGTCGGCGGCGTCGAAGAGCGCGAGGAAGGGATGGCGGCGGTTGCGCTGCTGCATCAGGTAGAGGCTGCGGTGGTCGGTGTCGTAGACGGCAAAGAACGGGTTGTGGATGGTGTAGCCCCATTTCTGCACGTCGGGGAACGGGTGCTGGCCGGGCACAGTGCGGTTGAGCTGGCCGCTGACGAAGAGCATGGCATCGCGGATAGACTCGGCGTCGAGCGGACGGCGGGCGTGCCGCCAGAGCCAGACGTTCGCCGGGTCCTTTTTAAGAGTCGCGGCATGGTCATCGCTCGCGAGTTGGTAGGTCTGCGAGCGCATGATGAGCCGGTGCAAGGCTTTCACGGACCAGCCGGACGCGATGAACTCGGACGTGAGCCAGTCGAGCAACTCGGGGTGAGTGGGCGGCTCGCCGCGCAGGCCGAAGTCGCTGGGCGTGGGCACGAGGCCCTGGCCGAAATGCCACTGCCAGACGCGGTTCACAAACACGCGGGCCGTGAGCGGATTGCTCGGGCGGGTGAGCCAGTTGGCGAGGTCGAGCCGGCCGCTGTTAGTCGAGCCAGCGGGAAGTTTGTCGCCGCCGAGCACTTCGAGGAAGCGGCGCGGGACTTCGTCGCCGGGTTTTTCCGGCTCGCCGCGAAGCTGGATACGCGCGTTGACGGGCTTGTCTTCGCTCACGCCGTAGGCCACGGGATACAGCTCCTTCGCCGCCTGGGTCTCGCGTAGCTTCGTTGTGGCAGCGATGTCTGCGTCGAGTTTCTTGAGCCGCTCCGCCAAGTCTGCGGGCGCGGCGGGCGCGACGACTGGCCCGGTGCCCGGCTCGGCGAAGGGCGTTTCGAGCAAGCCCACGTTGTCCAAATCGCGCTCCGGGGCGGGGCCGCTGACGTGGCCGATGGCGTCGCAAATGAAGGTGTCGGTCACGCCGTCCCAATTCGCGCCGAGCGGTTTGTCCGCGAAGGTCGTGAGGTCGCCGAGCACGCCGACCGCGCCGGAGTAAGTCTTCTTCGCGTGGTCGAGCGTGAGGCGGAGTGTGTGCCAGGTGCCGGATTGGAGCTTGCGGATGACCTCCCACTTTGCGCCATCGCGCAACGCCAGCTCGGTGGTGGTCACACTCACCTCGACCGCGAGCGACGCGATGACGCCACGTCCGAGGTAGAAGCGATACGCGCCGGACTTGTCCGTCGGGGCGACGGTGCGGAAGTCCACGGAGAAGTGCATTTGCTTGCCGGGCGCGGCCTTGAGCGGGCGGGCGAAGACGTAGCGCACGCCGTCGTTGGCCTTGCCAGTGCCGACGCGCACGCCGCGTGTGCCGGCGGGGTGGATGTGGGCGAAGGGGCTTTGCGCCTCGGCGAGGACTTTGTTCGGACCGGACGAGAGCCACGGCGAGGTCGGCGGCTCGCCGGGCTTCTGCAACTCGAAGCCAAGGTCCGGCCCGCCGCCGATGGACTTGCCGTCGAGCCCGACGCGGTCGGCTTTGAGTTTCGCCAGCGATGCGTCGAGGCGGGCGAGCTCGGCGGCCTTGGCTTTGTCGAGACTCGCGGCTTCCTCGCGCGGGACGAGCGGCGGAAAGTCCGACGGGCGCTTTTGCTCCTCTCCGCCGGGGAACGCCCACTTCGTGCTCTGGAAGATGCCGTAGAGCGCGTAGTAATCACCCATGTTCACGGGGTCGTATTTGTGGCCGTGGCAACGTGCGCAGCCGAGCGAGAGGCCGAGGAGCGAGCGGCCCACGGAGTCAATCGCGTCCGCGAAGTCGAGGTGCTGGTAGTCGGGCGAGGGCTTGTAGCCGTAGCGCTTGCCGATGGCGAGGAAGCCGGTGGCGGTGATGCGGCGGGCGTAGTCGGCGGGCGGACCTTGCGCGGCAAGAATGTCGCCGGCGATTTGTTCGCGGATGAATTCGTTGAACGGCTGGTCGGCGTTGAATGCGTTCACGACCCAGTCGCGATACTTCACGGCCTCTCGCACGGGATAGTCCGCGCCGTCGCCGGCGGTGTCGGCGTAGCGGGCGACGTCGAGCCAGTGGCGGCCCCAGCGCTCGCCGTAGGCGGGGGAGGCGAGCAAACGGTCAATGAGCGCCTCGTAAGCACGCCTCTCACTTTCTCGCTTTCTCGATTTCTCACTTTCGCCCGTGGCAGGTGAGAAAGTGGGAGAGTGAGAAAGTGAGATGTCGCGCTCGAACGCTTCAATTTCCTCCGGCGTCGGCGGCAGGCCGGTGAGGTCGAAGGTCATCCGGCGAATGAGGGCACGCGGGTCGGCGGGGGGATTGGGCTGGAGGCCTTGTTGCTGCATCCGGGCGAGCACGAAGCGGTCGAGTGGTTGCTGGCTCCAGGCGTTGGGCTTCGCGGCGGGCGGCTGTGGATGAGTGAGCGGTTGGAAGGCCCAGTGTTTGCGCACGGCGGCGGGGTCCACGCCGGACTTGGCGACCGCGACGCCTTCGCGTGGGTCCGGCGCGCCGAGCTTCACCCACTGTTCGAGCGCGGCGACTTCTTCAGAGCCGAGCGCGCGCTTGGGGGGCATTTGGAAATCCTTGTCCTTCCGGCGCACGGCTTGGATGAGGCGGCTCTTGTCGGGGTCGCCGGGGACGATGACGGGGCCGTGGTCGCCGCCCTTCTGCCAGCCGGCCTTGGTGTCGAGGCGCAGGCCGCCCTCCTGCTTCTTTTCACCGTGGCACTTCTGGCAATGCTCGATGAAGAGGGGTCGAATCTTCGCCTCAAAGAAGGCGGGGCCGTCGGGAGCGGGTGCGGCGGACAGCAAGCCGATGCAGCCGAACAAACTGGCCAAGGAAGCCCAGCGCGTCTTGGAGTGCGGCGGGAAGCGAAGCGCCACGCCGCTTTGGCGTCCCGCGAAGCGGTCGGTGATGGACGAAAGTTCCGCTCCGCGGGAAGCAAAAGCGGTGTCGCCGCTGCGCTCTGCCACCGCAGTCCAAAAAGTCGCGGGCTGCTCACGGCTCTCTGTCATGTCGGCGCTCATGGATACGTGCGGACGGCTCACGCGACGCGGTGCTTCCGCACTTGTTCCTCGTCGAGTTCCAAGCCCAGCCCCGGCGCGTCGGGCACGGGGAGGTGACCGTCTTTCATGCGGACGTGGCCCTTGGTGAGGAACTCGCGGAGGCTCGTGTTCTCCTGCACGACAAACTCGGCGATGAGGGCGTTGGGGATGGCGTTGAGCCAGTGCAGCGCGGCGTGGACGTTGATGTAGGTGCTGAAGCCGTGGTTGGCCACCTTGAGGCCGCGGTCAGCGGCGAGGCTCGCGATTTTCATCGCCTCGGTGAAACCGCCGCAACGCGTGAGGTCCACTTGCGCGATGTCCACTCGGCCCTTGTCCATCAGGTCGAGGAAGGACTGGCGGCCGCTCTCCTGCTCGCCGGCGGCGATGTGGACAGGGCTGGCGGCCGTGAGCTTGGCGTAGCCTTCGTAGTCATCGGGCGGGAGCGGTTCCTCGAGCCAGAAGACGCCGAACTCGGCGAAGGCCTTCGCGCGCTGAATCGCCGTGCGCGCGTCCCACACGAGGCCGGCGTCAATCATCACGTCGCCGTCCGTGCCGAAGCCCTTGCGCGCCTGACGAACGAGGTCCACGTCGGTCTTCGCGTCGGTGCCCATCGGTGCCCAGCCGAACTTTACGGCGGAGAAGCCTTTCGCTCGGATGCGCTTCGCGAGCTCGCCGGTGGCCTTGGGCGTCGCGCCGAAGAGCGAGCTGGCGTAGCAGCGGATTTGCTTCTGGAAACCGCCGCCGAGGAGTTTCCAGACGGGCAGGCCGAGCGCCTTGCCCTTGATGTCCCAGAGCGCGAGGTCAATGCCGCTCATCGCGTGCAGGCCGATGCCGCGCCGGCCCGAGTAAATCGTGCGGTGATACATCTGGTGCCAGAGCCGCTCGGTCTCGAAGGGGTCCTGGCCGATGAGCAGATGCTTCAGCCCTGTGCTGATGGTGTGCGAGAACGGCCCTTCGATGACGGCCTTCGCCGCGAGCGGCGCGGAGTCCACCTCGCCGATGCCGGTTATGCCGGCGTCGGTGCTGACCTTGACAATGAGCGCGTCCTGCCCGCTGTCGCACTGCGCGCGGACGACTTTCTGCGAGACGTAGATGGCTTCGACGTTGGTGATTTTCATGTCGTGGCTCGGGCGTTCGGGTCCGAAGATGGACGCGGCGTCGCCACAAGAGAATTCAGAATGTTCAACGCGACGGGCTGAGGAGGTGTTGGGATAGCGCTGGCTTGTCCGGGGCCATGCAGTTGAGCACGAATGGAACAAGGAGCAGCGGTGTGAATGTCCTGGCGCTGCTTCCGTGTGTTCTTCCCGATCCGGGGCAAAGAATCGATCCGGCCAAGCCGGAACCATGCAGTTGACTTGAACCTCAAAGGCGCGAAGAGCACGAAGGACAGCGGCAGAAGCGGGGCCGTTCAACTCATCCAGCCGCACTGTTTGGTGCGCCATCACCGCCTTCGTCAAACTTCAGATTTCCCTGCCTGGCCTTCGTGTTCTTTGTGCCTTTGTGGTTTCAAAGGAACCGATCCGGCTAAATCAATTCTGAGATGGGCTGGCCACCTTCGGTGACGATAGCCACGGGCCGACCTTGACGGTCAAGCCAGTGCGCACCGGTATCAATGCCCAGATGCTGATAGACCGTCGCCGCCAAATCTGCCGGGCCGATGGGCCGGCTGGCGATGTCGTAGCCTTTGCGGTCTGTGCTGCCGATCACCTGGCCGTGGCGCAGGCCGCCGCCGGCCATCACCATGGACATCACGCGGGTCCAGTGATCACGTCCGGCATTCTTGTTGATCACCGGCCCGCGGCCAAACTCGCCCATCATCAAGATCAAGGTGCTGTCCAGCAGCCCCCGGCTTTCCAGGTCGGTGACGATGGCATGAAGCGTCTGGTCCACGTGTGGCAGCAGCGGCTTGAGTCCCTTTTCGATGCCGCCCCAGCGGACTTCGTCGCCGTGGTGGTCGAAGTAACCCCACGCGCCGCTGACCAGCACAAAGGTGACGCCTGCCTCCACCAGCCGCCGCGCCAGCAGGGCTTTTTCCCCCATGCTGGTGCTGCCGTAAAGCGCCCGGGTGGCGGGGGATTCCTCGTTGAGATTGAAGGCCCGTTGCGCGCTGCCTGAGAGGACCACGTCAAAAGCCTGATGCGTGTATTGGTCGGCCGCGGCCACCGCCGGGCTGTGGTCCAGTGACCGTCTGAGCCGGTCGAGCTTTTCCTGCAACGACTGCCGGTCGCCGAGACGTTCCACTGAGAGGCCCTTGGGCAACGCCAGCTGGCCAGCCAGTTCTTTGCCGTTGATCGGCTCGAAGGCATTTCCCAAATCGCCCGCGCCCCAAACGTCGGCCTTCCAAGAATCGGCCAGCCCCACGAAACCAGGCATTCCCGGCGCGTTTGGACCGCGCAGCTTTGCAGTCACCGCGCCCATGCTGGGATAGCCGCCGCCGTCCTTGCCGTCATCGGTGCGGCGAGCGAGCGAGTTGCCCGCCTGCATGGTGATGGGCGTGTGGTTGCTGGCCTGGCAGTCCACGGAGCGCAGGATCGTCAGCTTGTCCATCAGCCTCGCCGTCAGCGGCAGATGCTCGCACACATGGACGCCCGGCAGCCTGGTGGGAATGTCTTTGAAGGGTCCGCGAATCTCGCGCGGCGCATCGGGCTTGGGATCCCACATGTCAATGTGGCTCGGCCCGCCGGACAGCCAGAAGAGGATGACGCTGGTCTTGCGCCGCGAGTGGCCCGCAGCCGAGGCCATCGCCCTCTGCCGCAGCAACGCCGGCATCGAAAGCCCCGCGATTCCCTTGATCCCGGTCTGGAGGAAGCCACGGCGCGAGCTGCCCACCCGCAGCAAATCACCCCCTGCCGGGCCGAACCACGGCAAGACCCCGCTGCCAGTGTGCTCTGCCCGATGGCCGATGGGATTCATTGACGGGCACCGTGCGCCCCCGCCATGTGGATATCAAGCCCGGACAGGGAATGGGCGCGTCTCAGTTCTCTGCAACCGAGTTGCCCTTCAGCTCCTGCTCGTAATCTTGTTTCTAAACTTGCTCCTTCCCCTCGCGTTTCGCCGAGCGGAGCAGGATCAGGATTACGAGCACGAGGAGCCGAGCAGGAGGAGGCGGGGAGGAAACGCTCGCGTTCGAGGGCGGGCTGCGTAGCTTGGTGGCGTTCGAACCGTGATGAAATACTGCTTTCGATTGCTCCTCCTGTGCGCGCTTGAGATTTCCCTGCCAGCGCAGGAGCCGTTGAGCTTGTCAGCCGGGAAGCCGCCCACGCCTCCGACGATTCGCGAAACTTCCCCCGGCGTCTTCCATGTGGGCGGCGTGAAATTGGAGAAGGCAGCCCGCCGCGTATCCTTCCCGGCCGTGCTCAACATGAGCGATGGGCCACTCGAATACCTGCTCGTCACCGCGATGGGCAAGACACACGAGAGCATCCTCAAGACTGACATCGAGCCGCATCATTTGCAGGTCGCGATGCTGCTGCTCGGAGCGAAAGGGACGCCGCCCGCGCCGCTCCCGAACGCTCCTTCCGGCGGCCCCATCACGCAGGCACAGGCGGGCGCACGCAACCCGCCGCTGCCCGGCGAGCCGGTGTTGATCGAGGTGGCATGGAGCCAGGACGGCAGGCCGCACAGGCGGCGGATCGAGGAGCTGGCCTTCAACAAGCGCGCGAAGGAGCCGATGATGAGGGGAGAATTCACCTTCACCGGCTCGCGCGTGTGGCAGGGCAAGTTCATCGCACAGACGGAAGGCTCCATCATCGCGCTCGTCACCGACCCCGACGCGGTCTTCAACAACCCTCGACCCAACCGCGACGCGGACGACACATGGGTCGTGCGCAAGCAGGACGTGCCGCCGCCGGACACAGTCGTGACGGTGATCATCACGTTGCTGCCGCCGGTGAAGTAACGGGGCGCGGACTCCCACATCCGCATCGTCGGCTGCGGACTTGGGCGTCTGCGCTCCACTTTTGCCGCGTGTAAGTTTCCCCGGCCTCCGGCAAACTCTCCGCGATGGACCACGATGCAGACGCGCTTCACGCCGCCATTGACGAGGTGCTGGCGGGCCATCGCGATGCCTTCCGCCACATCGTCCGCGAACACGGGCTGGGCGTGCGCGGTTTCATCGCCAGCCAGCTTTACCACCTCGACGATGTGGACGATCTCGCGCAGGACGTGTTCCTCGCGGCGTTCGAGAGCCTCGGCACGTTCCGGAGGGGCGACGACTTTGGCGCGTGGCTCCGGGGCATCGCGCGCAACAAGGTGAAGATGTATTTCCGCGGCCGGATGCGCCGCGAGAACGCGATGGAGCGCTTTCGCTCCGAGGTCGGTGACGTGGTGGTGGCGGATTTGGAGCAAGCCTCCGAGCTCGTGGAGGAGCAGCAGTTGGCGCGGCTCTTGAGCTGCATCAGCAAGCTGCCTGACAAAATGCGCCGCATCGTGCAGGGCGGGCTGGAGGGCCAGAAGGCGCAGGCGCTCGCGGAGGCGATGGAGTCCTCCGTCGCCGTCATCTACGTCACCAATCACCGCGCGCACAAGCTGCTGCGCGAGTGCATGGCGCGGAAGGGAGCGTGATGGACCAGGATCTCCAAGACCTCGTCGCCGCGTGGCTGCGGAACTCGGACTTGTCCGCAGCGCGCCGGGACGAGCTGCTCGCGCGCCTGCGCTCGGACAACGGCTTCCGCCGCGAGTTCGTGGAGGAGATTCAGATGCACGGCTACGTGCGCGCCGCGCAGTCTGCCGAGCCGCGCTGGCCGCTGCTTGAGGAGGCGATGGGCGGACACGAGGACGCGCCGGGCCTGGAGGATTCCATCATGGCCCGGCTGGCGCAGATGCCCACGCCGACTCGGCGACGCACTTGGAATCCGTGGTGGGCTGTCGCGGGATTTGCCGCAGTCGCGCTCGCTGTCTTTGTCGGCTTGCGCCAGATGAACGACTCGGCAAAGCCGGGTTTCCTGCCGGCTCGTCTTACGAACGGTGCTGCGCTCCGTTCCCCCGCCGTCGCGGTGCTCTCGCACGTCGTCGAGGTCGCGTGGGCCGATGGCGAGCAGGAGCGGCAGGAGGGCGCGGAGCTGCCGGCTGGCTGGCTGCGGCTGGCGCTGGGCACGGTGCAGATTGATTTGTTCTCCGGCGCGCGCCTCTTCGTGGAAGGCCCGGCGCAGATTGAGCTGCGCTCCTCCGGCGAGGCGTTCCTGCTCACTGGAAAGGTCGCATGTGAGCTTGGCGAGCAAGCGCGCGGCTTCCGGCTGCTGACGCCCGGCCTCACGGTCGTGAACCAGGGGAACTCCTTCGGCGTGAAAGTCAGCGAGACTGGCGAGCAGGAGGTCCACGCGCTCGAAGGCAAGGTCGCGATCGGGCGGACTGGTGAAATTGGCACGAGCCAGATTGCCGCGAAGCAGGCTCGCAGGCTTGATGACACCGGCCTGACCGAGACGATCTTTCGCCCGGAGGATTTTCCAGCGATGGAGCGCGTCCGCGAACGCGAGCAGGCGGAGGCGGCGCGTCTGCTGGTGGCCTGGCGCGCGGCGGCGGACGCGTTGGATGGCGATGCTTCGGTCCGCGTCCACTTCAACTTCGAGGAGCAATCGCCGATGGATGCCTCGCTGACCAACCGCGTGCGTGGCCCGGGCGCGGGCAGCGACGGGCAGATCATCGGTGCGCGCTGGTCTCAAGGCCGCTGGCCCGGAAAGGGCGCGCTGGAGTTTCGCGGGCGCGGCCAGCGCGTGCTGCTGCGGCTGCCCGGCGCGCACGAGTCGCTCACGCTCCTGGCGTGGGTGCGCGTGGACGCGCTGCCGCAGGCTGTCTCAGCCTTGCTGATGACGGAGGAGCCGCAACGCTGGGAGGCGGGCGAGGAGAAGAAGCCGCAGGTGCCGGCCAGCCTCGACGAGCCGGGTGGACGCCCGCTGCGCTGGGAATTGAAGTCAAACGGACAGTTTGGCTTCAGCCTCCTGCGCGGCACCGTCCCGGGCAAACCCCAGTGGGACGCGCACCTCGCCCCGGCGCTGCTGACACCGGAGCGTCACGGTCAGTGGCTGTGCCTGGCCACCGTCCACGACTCGGCGCGCGGCGAACTGTTGCACTTCATCAACGGTGTGGCCGTCGCGCGGCACAAGCCCCCGCCCGGCCCGCCGATCACTCTCACGCACCTCTCGCTCGGCAACCTCAGCGTCACCGACGCGGAAGCGCGGCAGGGTGTGAACTTCGGTTTCTTTGGAGCGGTGGATGAACTGGTGGTCGCGACGCGCCCCTTCGGCGCGGCGGAGTTGCGGCTCTACTACGAAGTCGGCAGGCCGTGAGCGCGGCGAGGATGCAGAAAAATCAGGAAGGATTTCCGCGTTTGGATTTGCGCCATCAGCCTCGGTTGCGTGAGGCGGAATTACTCAGAACCTGACGTTCAGGTTCAGGCCGCCGCCGATGTCGAACTTCTGGTAGTCGGGCACGATGGCGGCGTCGGAGTCCTTGATTTCGTAGGAGAGGAAGCCGCGCAGGCTGATGTTTTCGCGCAGCGTGAGGTAGGCGGAGAGGCCGAAGCTGTGGAGATATTCGAACCGCCCGGACTGGCTGCCGTAGCGCGTCGTCAGCAGCCGGTAGTAGGGCTGCACGGCAAGCTTGGGGCCGAAGACGTGCGTGTAGGCCGCGAGGAAGGAGTTGTCCAACCGGTCGTTGGTGTTGCGCGGAGAGGACGGCACGGAGGTGAGCGCGTCAGGCGAGTCGGTGACGTGGTAGCTCATCTGCCACGAGAAGGTGAGGGACCTTGCCTCGCTGAAGGAGACGTTGCGCGTGACGCCGACGCGCGGCAACCACTCGCTGTAAAACTGCCGGTAGGTCGTGTAGGTGGGCAGGTGGTTGATGAGGCGCGAGAACTCGACGCCCGCCTCGGCTGTCCAGTCCTGACGGAACGCCCACCTCGCCTCGCCGAACACGGCCTGCAAATCAAAGTCCACGTCGCCCTTCGTGGCGGGCGCGTCACCGAGGCCGTAGTTGAACCACTGGTGGCGCAAGCCCGCGCGCGGGGCCACCGCGCCGCGACTGGTCTGGACGGGAGGCGGCGAGTAAGTGATTTGCGCGGTGTTGACGAAGAGCGTCGTGCCGCTCGCGTCCTCGGCCAGGTTCTGGTTCGAGGTGTAGAAGAACTGGCTGTCGAACGTCGCCTCGAAGAGCGTGCGCTTCTGCTTCACCTTGAGAATGGACTGCGGGCCGACATCCTTCAGCTCGCCTTGGAAGAGTTCAGGCGCGTCCAGCTCGGCAGTGCCGGGCTGGGTGGCGTTGCGGAGTTTCTTCTCCATCTCCTGGTTGCGCTTGATGGCGTCGGCCTGGTCCACGCGGGGCGGAGTCTGTGCGGAGACGAGGACCGCGCTGGTCAGGCAAACGGCTCCGGCGAGGAGGGGAAGGGAAGGGCGGTTCATGCTGGGTAAGGAATCAACCGACAAGTGGATCGACAAGTGAATCACGGGCGGACGCCGATGGTGATGTTGCCACCCACGAAGAGTTGCGCCGGGTTGCCGTTGTAATTCACGTTGAGGATGAAGTTGACGTGGCCGGGCACGGAGGCCGCGCCGGTGTTCGGTTTGTCGGCGAGCAGGCCGTTCTGGGAGTAGAGCGTCACGGTGCTTCCGTTGGGGAAGTCTATGTTCGACAAGTTCACAGTGCGTGCGCTCAGCGAGATGTCCGCGACGTTCGCGAAACTCGAGTTGTTGACGATGAGCGTGTCCCCAGCGCTGAACGAGGAAGTGATGGTCGGCGAGGCGGACGCACCCGTGAAGGAGCCGCTGGCGACAGTCATGTTTTGTATGGCGCTGACGTTGAGCGTGGTGAATCCACGGATGACGGCGCTGTTGAGGGTGGCGTTGCGGGCAGCGCTCATGTTGACGGTGTTTGCCTGGAACTGCGCGCTGTTGTTCACAGTGACATCGCTGCCGCTGGAGAGTTGCAAGGTTCCGTTCCCGGCGGACACGTTGTAGAAGCCGCCGCTTAGGTCGAGCAGCTGGCCAGCGTAAAGCCTGAGTTTGTCGCCCGAGTTGGCGATGTTGACGCTGTTCAAGCTCATCGTCTCATCGGTGACCAGATGCAGCTCGCCGATGTGGGACGCGGTGATGGACGCGTTCGGCGCGATGGTGATGCCGGACTTGCCGGCGAGCGTGACTTTTTGGAGCGCAGACGGGCCACCCACTGACCGCGTGGCGTAGAGCTGGAGCATGGCGGATTGGAGGGTCAAGGTTTTCGCCGCCCCAATCACGAAGTCGGTCTGGTTCAGGAAAGGTGTGAAATCAATCTGCGAAACGGTGGGTGCGACGGTGACATCCTTGCCGACGAAGCCGCTGAAGTTGAGGACGCCCAGGGCTGGAATGTCAAAGGGAATGGGGTCGAGGAAGACGTGGTTGGGATGGTCGTTGAGATTGGGGGTGCGGATGACCACGTCCGTAGCCTTGGCGGTGGCGAGCCGGTCCTCGCGGACTTCCACGACGCGTTCGAGCACCGAGGTGTTCACGGTCTCCACTGTGTTTTCCGTGGCCTGGTTGCCGACGATCAAGTTGGTGTCGTCCGCCAGTCCGGTGCGGATAAGGACGAGCTGACGCTCAATGGCGGCCTGAATGACCGGCTTGGAGGGCAGCTCGGTCTCGAAGCCCTGCACGAGGCGGGAGCTTTCCACAAGCTTGCCGAGGTTGATGTTCAACTGCGGGCCGAAGCGCTGCGCGCCGGGCAGGACGAAGGTGACCTGGCCGGCTTGAAGGATACGGAAGTTGCCGTTGGGCAGCGTGATTTGGCCGCGCCCTTCGAGCACGATGGCCTTGAACCCGCCGCCCACCGTCGCGGTGACGACGATGGTGGTGCCCAGCACGGCGGCGGAAGCGCCTTTGCTGCGAATCGTCCCACCACCCTTTCCTTTGGGGGAGTGGAAGAGGACGCTGCCCTGCTCCAAGTTCATCGCGCGGCCGGCAGGCTCGAAAGAGAACACCGTGTTGGCCCCGACTCGGGTGATTGTTTTGTCAGCCGCAATCAACTCAGCCAACGAGTCCGGCCCTGTGCGAATCAGGTCCGGCGCTTGGAACACATCGGTGACTTTGACTGGTGTAGCCGCCTGGGTGGCACGGCTGACCACCTTCACGTCCTTGAGGACCTGGGTGAAAATGGACTCCTTGAGCGCCTGCGCGGCCCAAAGTTGAACAGGGCAAAGCAGGCCAAGGAGGAGGAGATTCAACTTCTTCATAGTCACATGAGACATACCCGGTTAGCCTTCGCGCAGTTCCTGTATGCCTCCCGACGGCCAAAGTCAATCGCGTGCACGCCAGTGGAAGCTCTCTGGGATATGCGCGGCCGTTACGCTTTTGGTCTGGGTGGGAGCAACGCATAATTTCCTCTGGCTCAACCGTCACCTCACGCGCGCGGAGGCTTACTCCGAGGGGTTCCGCCATCAGATTGGCCGCAAGACTCCGCCGAACCCGAATCTCGTGCTCGTGGGCTTTGAGAACGTGGAATACAAGGATTTTCCCGAAGATCTGGCCAAGTCACGCGCCTTGCAATCGCTCACAAACGCCTACCCGTGGTCCCGCGAGGTCTGGGCCGAGCTGACGGACAATCTGCTGGCAGCCGGTGCGAAAGGAGTCGTGTTCGACATCGTGTTCCGCGCCGCGATGGAGCGCGACGAGCAATTTGCCGAGGTGGTTCGGAGACACCGTGACCGCGTGGCTCTCTCGACGATTTTTCAAGAATCCGACACGCAAAGCGGCGGCGCGCTCAACCAGCTCGCACCCGGTGCCACCGTCATTCCTGATGCGGGTGATGATGTTGTGTATGACCCGCGCGTGTGCTTCGCCACCATCTGGCCTGATGGCGACAGCGTGGTGCGCCGTGCCCGCTTCCGCATCTCGGAATCGAGTCTTAACATGCAGTTGGACGACTCAGTCGCGACCCAGCCGGGCGAGCGTTTTCAGCAATCCCTCGCCGCGCGCGCGCTGCATCTCATGGGACGTGCCGGAGCCATTCCGCCCGGCGAACGCCCGGTGGCGTTTCGATTCACGGATGTGCCGGCCAAGGGATTCCCCTTCCACCCACTCAACGAGATGTTCGTGGAAAGCATCTGGAAGCAGCGCTATCAGGATGGGACATTCTTCAAGGGCAAGCTGGTGCTCGTCGGCCCAATGGCGGAAATCCTGCACGACGTGCACCGCACGCCGATGGCCGATGCGTTCATGCCGGGGCCGGAGATTCACTTGAACATCATCAACGCCGCGCTGCATCGCGAGTTCCTCCGCAACACCAGCGGCAACCTGAACCAGTTGCTCATCCTCGGTGCGGGCGGGCTGGCAATCGTCTGTTGCTGGCTGATACGCGACGCGCGATTGCGGCTCTTGGTGTTGCTGGGAGTGGCGATTCTGTTCGGCATCGTCAGCCTCCAGCTCTTCAATCGCGCGGGTGTCATTGTGCTGACTGCAGTTCCAATCATCGCGGTGGTTGTCTGTGGCATTGGGGCACTCGGCTACGATTTCTGGGTTGAAAAGCAAGCCAAGGACGAGCTGCGCAAAACCATGGACATCTATTTCTCCCCGAAAGTCAGCGCTTACGTGCTCGAGAATCCTGGCTCGATGGAGGCGCGTTCCGCTGAGGTCACACTTCTGCTCACCGACCTGCGCAACTCCACCCCGCTTGCCGAGAAGCTCGGCCCGGGCGGGATGTTCACGCTCCTTAACCAGGTCTTCGAGGTGGAGACCAACGCCGTCATGGGCCAGGACGGCGCGCTCGAACATTTCCTCGGCGACCAGTTCCTCACCTACTGGGGGGCGCCGCTGCCGCAGCCGGACGGCGCGAACCAGGCGTTGCGCGCCGCGATGGAACTCATCCAAGGCATGGAGTCGGTGAAGGCCGCGCAGTCCCCGGAGGTCAAGGCGCTCTTCGGCTACGGCGTCGCGCTGCACTGTGGCTCCGTGCTCTTCGGCAACAAGGGTTCCGCCAAGCGCCTCGACTTCGGTCTCGTCGGCGACACCATCAACGAGGCCGCGCGCATGGAGGCGCTCACCAAGTATTACCACGTCACGCTGCTCGTCTCGCGCGAGTGCTTCGTCAAGCTCACCAGCCCCGGCCTGCACCGGCTGCTGGACCGCGTCATCGTCAAGGGCAAGAGCACGCCCGTCGAGCTGCTGGAAATCGAAAACCCGCGCACACCGCCCAACTACGGCGAGCTGGTGAAGGACTGGGACGCCGCATTCGCGGACTACACATCCGGGAAGTTCGCCGCTGCGCGGCCCGTCTTCGCGCAGCTCGCCGAGCGGTTCAACGACGGCCCCAGCCAGCTCATGGTCCATCGCTGCGACGAGCTGACAGCGCTCCCGCCGGCGGACTGGCATGGCGTGTGGAGGATGGAGAGCAAGTAGCGAGCGGGGCGGGTGAAGGGTGAGCGTTGAAGGGTTGAAGAGTTGAATGGATAATCCCGCCCGCCCCTTCACCCTTCACCCTTCACCCCTTCAACCTCCCCACAGACTGGCACCCTGTGCAGAAAATCGTTCAACGCTTCATCCCCGCCCGCTGCCACTCGTTCAGCCCTCGTTCCCCCGCCGTCACGTCCAAACCCAGCCGCTCCAGCGCCTCACCGATGAGATAGAGCGACCCCGCGATGACCACACGCGGCTCCGCTTCCAATGCTGCCAGCGCATCCTTCAGCGACTCATGCGCCGTGACGAGTGCGGTTGGATTCGCCCGGCGACAATGCCCTGCCAGCACCGCCGGCTCCGTCGTCCTGTTGCTCGCCACTCGCACGGCCGCGATGCGCACTGCAAGCGGAGCCAGCGTGCTGCACATGAGTTCGCAGTCCTTGTCCCCGAGCATCCCCAGAGCGAGTGCGAAGGGCTGGCCTCCGAACTCGCCTCGCAACGCTGCTGCCAAGGCCCGCACACCGTCAGCGTTGTGCGCCCCATCAAATAGAAATTCCCGTCCGCCAACCTTCGCCATTTGCAAGCGGCCCGCCCATTGCACCGACTCCAGCCCGTGCCGCAGCGCCGTCTCGCCCACCGGGAGCGTGGCCTGCAAAGCCCGCACCACCGCGACGGCCAGACCTGCGTTCCGCCGCTGGTGCGCCCCGCGCAACGGCAGCACCGGCGGGGCAGCCGTCCCGGCTGCCCCCGTCCCGCAATCGTCCCGATCGCTGGAGCCAGCTCCTCCAACCAGTGTGAACGCCGCCCCCTTCCGCTCCGACTCCGCCCGAATCACCGCCACCGCTTCCGGCGCATCCGCCGCCGTCAGCACCGGCACACCCGGCTTGATGATGCCCGCCTTCTCCGCTGCAATTTTTGGCAGCGTCTCACCCAGCCACTGCTGATGGTCGAGCGCGATGTTCGTGATGACGCTCGCCAGTGGTGTCACAATGTTCGTCGCATCCAGCCGCCCGCCCAGCCCCGTCTCCCAAATCACCACGTCACATTTTTGCTCCGCGAAATACTTCAGCGCCATGACCGTCACGAACTCGAAGAGCGTGGGAGGAGGGGGGGGAGAGTAATTAGTAATCAGTGATTGAGTGCTGAATGCAGAAGCCAGCCCATCGCCCCGCTCACTGACCACTAAACACTGGCTGCTAATTACCTCTTCAACCAGCCGCGCCACCTCCGTCTCGCTGATGAGCCGCCGGTTCACCTGAATCCGCTCGCGAAACGAAACCAAATGCGGCGACGTGAAGAGGCCCACGCGCAAGCCAGCCGCTCGGTAGATGCTTTCCAGCATCGCGCAGGTGGAGCCCTTCCCGTTCGTCCCCGCGACGTGGATGAACCTCAGTTGCTCCTGTGGATTGCCCAGCCCCGCCGCCATCCGATGCGCCGTCTCCAGCCCGAACCGCGCGCCGAAGACGGCGAGTCCGTGCAGGTGGTCGAGCGCTTCCGCGTAAGTCATCGCGCGCAAACCGTGCCTTGCTCAAACACGCTCCAGCAACACCAGAAACTCCTTGTTCCCAGCCGGCCCCAGCAACGGCGACTCCGTCACGCCCCGCCACGCGATGCCCGGCAGCTCCGCCAGCACGAACGCCTCGACTTCCGCCAGCACGCGCGCGTGAACCACCGGGTCCGTGATGACTCCTTCGCCCTTGTCCGCCTCCGCCTTGCCGGCCTCGAACTGAGGCTTCACCAGCGCGACGATGCGTCCGCCTGTCGCGAGCAACCTCACCGCCGCCGGCAATATCTTCCGCAACGAAATGAACGAGCAATCCACGACCACAAGCAGCACGTTTGCCGCCGCCTGCTGACCGCTGACCGCTGATAGCTGGCTGCTCTTAAGCTCCCTCGCATTGGTTTTCTCCAGCACGACGACGCGGGAATCACTCCGCAGCTTCCACGCGAGCTGACCCTGTCCCACGTCCACCGCGAAGACCCGCGCCGCGCCGCGCTGCAACAAGCAGTCCGTGAATCCGCCCGTGCTCGCACCGAGGTCCGCCGCCGTCAGCCCGCGCACGTCGAGCGCGAAGTGCTCCAGTGCGTGCTCCAGCTTGTGACCGCCGCGGCTTACGAACTTCTCTGTCGCATCCAGCGCGAGAGCGTCCGCCTCGCGCACGGTGTCACTGGCCTTGCGCGCGACCTGCCCGTTGACCCGCACCAGTCCGGCCATCACGGCGCGCTTGGCCTTCTCGCGGCTCTCGCAAAGCCCGCGCGCCACCAACGCCTGGTCCAGCCGAATGTTCACGCCGCCCAGCCTGCCGCGATTCCGAGAGAAGGAAAGCCACCTCTTGAAACCGGCCTCCATTTTTCGCCACGGATTGAACACGAACTCCGAAGTGGGATGGCCGCGAAAGGGCGCAAAGAGCGCAAAGCCAAGTTTCTGGCAGGAGAACGGGGCGGTTAGAAACAGTCCCAGCTCCAGTCATCCCAGACTCGGCTCCTTTGTGCTCTTTGCGCCCTTTCGCGGCTGA
>JACRKB010000082.1 GCA_016235545.1 Verrucomicrobiota bacterium
GGTTTGGAGACCAGCAGGTGGTGAGCTTGAAAGCCGGGGAACTGAGCGGTGACGACCTTGATGAAGTTCAGCACCGCATCCGTGCCGGCCACGGAGTGCTCACTCAGTTTCGTGCTGGACCGTTTGGCGTTCTCGACGTCTTCACGGCGGCAGGGATAGCCGGCGGCAGTGAGCCAGTTGGCCAGCTCCGGGTAGTTCATTACCGTGGAATCCAGACCCCAGCGGTTGCGCGTCCAAGCGCGGAGGAACAATCGCTGCGCGACCTTAACGGCACCTCCCGGCTTGCTGGTGCGGGTGCGTGGTCCAGATGGTGTGGCGCAGAAGGCCCGGAATTCTTCCAAGTCGGCGACGGTCTTCAGCACGCGAGTGCGACGGAACACGTCCCAGTCAGCGCGGCACTTCAGAAATGCATCAACGTCAGGCCAGGGCCGGGTGTCGAAGGCCAAATGGGGAACGCCGCGAATGTCCCGAATGCATTCGCCGATGGGTTGGCGCTTAAAGTCGAAATCCAAGCCGGCACGGCGCTTCACGTGCACTGAGACCAGGTCGCCACCAGAGCGGTGCAGGTCTTGGAGCGACCGCAACTGCGAGTAAGACAAGCGGGTCTCAGGTGTCCGCTTCAGGAATTCAGTGATCAGCCAGTCGTTCTGAGCGGCAGTGTCCTTCAAGGGGGGCTTGATGCCGGCCCGGGCAAGCACGATGGGCTCGCCGGGCAACGAGATGAGAGTGGCCTGCCCGCGGGTGCGAATACCCAAGGGCTGCGCGATCCGATGCTTCACCTCGTAGATTTTCGGGTCGCCGGTGAGGCGCTGCCGGGCGAGGGAGTAGGACTGGCAAAGCTCGCCTTGGGTGGCGGCCACGATGTCGGCCTCCGTCGCCGTGCTGAGAAAGCCGTCGGTGATCGCGCTGCACACCACGACGTGCGGCGGCAGCGCGTTGAGCATCTCACTCATAACACCCCGGATGTAGGAGGTAATCCAGGCGGCGAAGAACGGATTGGAAATACGCCCGGGACGAAGCCAGTGCAGCTGCCCGGTCCGGGAATCAAAGGCACGCTTGGGGCGTGCCCCCTGTGCAATCCGGCCGTAGGCGGAGTTGCCCAGCTCCTTGAAAAGGGCGTTCATCACGTCGCCCTTGGGGAACTGGCTCCGACGGCGCGTGCACTCCTGCACGAACAACTCGAAGGGCCTGACGCTGTCGTCCACCGCCAGCACCACGCCGTGGAGGATTTCTACGGTCGCACCAAGCCGGCGGGCCAAGTAGATCTCCGGCGCACAGCAGCAGGACTCGCCGGTCAGCGGAAACAAGGGACCATGGTCGGTCGCAACCGGCAGGCAGGGGTGGATCGTGCCAGGAGGAAAACGAAAGCGGACGTAGGAAAAGCCAAGGGTGAGCGGCCCGTAATCGTCGAGATTCGTGGAGCTGCGCAGCCGCTCCCAGTCGGGCATGCCGATCAACGACATCGCCGTCGTGTATGCGCCGGCCAAATCCACGTCGAGCCAGGTTCCAATGGGACCAGCCCCAAAGAGGAACTGCACGTTGAGGGCACCGTGGAAACATTCGGAGGCCAGTGATTCAAATAGGTGCCGAATCAACACAGGCTTGATCACCTTGTGAGGCATGGGATGGCCTAGGGCTCGGTTCCATGCGGTTTCCACGAGCTCCTCCACTCCCAGCACCTTTTGAAAGGAAACCTCCTTGGTCTCCCAGAGCCGGAGCAGGAACGCCTCACCGAGTCCTGACAAGGTCACAGGCACCACGGCCTTGCCGGTGAGTTCCTCGTTCAGTTGAAGGAGGTGCAGGGCGTGGGCGACGCAAATCTTGGGGTCCTGCTTGGCGTAGCGCTCGAACAGTTCTGGATCCCGTTCGAGCAGCTCGGCCATCCGCTCAATCTGACCGTCGGGTAGTTCCACCTTGGGCTCGCCCAGCAGGTCGCCGAGCGAGTCCAGCGACTTCGACCCACCCGGCGTGAGCAGCATGGTGTCCCGCAGCGTCACCGCAATTTTGTGACTGTGCCGATGAGAGTCGGGGACAACCACCTTCACTGGCTGCTGCAAGCTGACGAAGGTGTTCCGGATCGAGTTGAACTGGAGCTTGAGCTTCGGGAAGTCGGCGAGCATGGCCAGATCTGCCAAGGTGAAGTGCCCGACCAGGGTTAAGGCCTTGGGCCAGCGCCGGAGGTGCCCCGCCTTCCGACCCTCCTCAATGATCCGGCGCAGGAGGGAGGCGAGCTTGAGACGCTTGCCGTTGTGGCTGTAGAAGATGCCAGACCAGGAGGGTCCGCCTACTATCTGGGCGTGGAAGGAATAGCAGATGGCCCTGTTATGTGTGGCGTCCTTCTTATCCCACTCGCAGTCGAAGCCGACTACTATGTGTGGTTCCCGGTGGGAGCGGCGTCGCCGGTCTCCCTGGACGAGTGCTTCGCTCGGCCCGGTCGCTGGCGCTCCCGGGCTGTCGCTCAGCCCTCGCCGGGTCCCTCCGCCTCCACCCTCCCCCTGCGTGGAGTTACGGAGGTCCGTCCCCAAAGCGTCTGAAAGGGTCTGAAATGAATCGCGGGAATCGGTGGCCACCGGCGATGTCGCGGTTGAATTCGCGTCAAGCATGGTGGCCTCCTGCGTCTGGAGCTTGTGGCTCTTCGCCGCGTTTGAATCGCGCGTAAGCGAGTCGGGCGGAGGTAAAGTCGTAGAACGCCTCACGGCCTGCCGTGCCGGGGCGCACGGTTTCAATCCAGCCCGCCCGTATCATGCGCCGGACGAGCGAAGGCGAGCTAAAGAGCGTGTTGAGCCCACGGCGGGTCACTTGGAACGGTTCCATGGTGGGAGGACTCATTTCTCGTCCTCCACTTGACCCGGTTGACCGTCAGTCCGATGGCTGAGTAACCCCTTGTTCAGCGGCGTCTCCACTTTTGCGAACTCACCCCGCTCAGCACGTTGGATAAACCGCTGAATCTCCTCGTCGGTGATGTAGAGCCGGCCGGCGATTCGGACGGGAGAAAGCCAGCCCCTACGTGCCCAACGGAAACCGGTTACTCTGGACCGGCCGAGTTCGCGCAAGAAGTCCATGTAGGACTTCATGCGCGGCTGTTTCACCGGCTTGCTCTCAGTTGCAAAGATAGGCACGGAGAGGCGGACGAGGCGGCTCGTCGAGCTCTTGACTCGCCTAATATTGCGTTTTGAATTGCGAGATAATTGGGACTCGTAATCGGTGTATTGAAGCAACGCATTGAGGCAGATGACGCCGGCACGCGCGCTCCGGCTTACAGAGCATCCTGATATTTGTATCGCCTAGAAAAGCGATTCTCGTTCACTTCGAATCGCGCAATCACGGGCGGGCACTTGCGCCCAGCTTGCAGTTGTTCAGCCGCGGGAAAGTTCGGCAGACAACAAAGATGGGAAAGGAACGCCAGTCTGTTGGCCAGAGCCAGACCTGATGCTAAATGGTCATTGACCTTGGTAACGCGCTTTGACCCCGGGTCACTTCAGGTGCTCGACGAAATCCGCGTTTTAGCGAGTTACTTCAGCCGCCCGGGAACACGCAATATCTCCCTCTGAATCTTTTGTTCAGCCGGACACGCAGCCACCCCCTCTGGCCGGGGCAACTTCATGTGCAAGCGATGAGATCGCGGCACGGTTATCTGATGTGGAGACAGTGGTTTCATTACGCACGGCGGGAAGGGCGAGAACTCCCAGGCGTCGCGCATTCTGATCATCATGTCCAAGGCGGCATTCTTGGGCTTTTGCCAATTAGACTTTTTTCTGTGAAGCCCGCTGGCCTCTTGAAGCCTGTCCAAGCTACCACCGTAATGCACCCAAAGTCTCAATGTGGATAGTTCACTCATCCGATTGTAGAATTCACGCGCATTGCCGTGTTGGCCAACGCCAACGTGATTGTCCACCGTGTCGGTTGGATCTGACGGTGGCTCGCCCCTCAGCCCCGTTTTGGCATGGTGTTGCACTTTCTCCGCGTGCAATTGTTTCAACTGCTGCCGCCGCTTCGGCACAATTTTAGCGAGGCGCCGCAAGATTTGTTTATCTGTTCGCCGGTAGTTGATTTTGACGAGAAGGTGTGCCGCATCATCCAAGTTCCTCGGATCGTAATCACAGTCGCCTATGGCGGTGCGATATGAGTAGATGTCCAAGTCAATTTCTTGGACAGTGTTCTGATCAAACAGGGAGGTGTCCTTCGTGATTCCTACTTGAGCGAGTCGAGCTGCGCGTGTTGATTGAGGAATTGTCAGCCAAGGTTTCTTGGGAAATTCAGGAAAATGCTTGGCGAGAAAGGTGGCGAACCGTGGAGGCTACCGCCGCTTCAGTGGCAACTCACCCGCTGTGCGGGATACGGGCTTCTTTTTCGAACGCAGCTCCCGCACCCACTTCACCATAGGGCGGTAGGAACGTGCGAACTCGTAGTTGAGCCAGACATTCAACTCCCAATCGGCCAAGATGCCTTCCCTTCGGGTCGGCCATTTCAATTCGTTTTCAGACAACATGAGGTTTGTCGGTTTGAGGTGTCGCGGGACTGGGCTGGAAACAAATCCTTTGGGCCTGTCGTTTGGCGTGCTCGTCATTCAAGTGTCCGTAGACCTTCCCGATCAGCACGCCGCCGTCGCGGTGGCCCACCCAGCGGGCGATGGTCATGTAGTCGATGCCGCTCATCACGCACATCGAGATAAAAAAATGGCGGCAGTCGTGAAATCCAAACTCCGGCAGGCCTGCGGCGGCGCGGGCGAGCAGGAGCGATTCGCGGAATGACTTGGCACGCTCATCCCGCTCGCCGCGTTGTGGAGACGGGAAGAGCCACTCGGAGTCGGGGGCGCGGCGTGTCTGCATGTCGATCAGGTGGGCCTTGAGCCGGGGGTTAAAATCCACCTTCCGTTCATGATAGTTTTTGGCGAGCCCGTCGCTCCCCACGGTTAGCTGGCTGATTCCCCAGTCCACGTCGCTCCACTTTAGCCGCAGGGTCTCGCTCATGCGCGACCCGCAGCTGGCCAGCAGCCGCACGAAGTCCGCGAACTGCTGGGCGTTCTTGAGAGGCGCCCCGATTTCGCCCGGCTTGGCCAGCTCGCCGCCGGCGAATACGGGACGAAAGGCAGCCGCACAAATCTCCTCCACTTGAGCGTCGGCGAAGAGCGTGCGCTTCTTGGCTTTCCATTTGAGAGGTTTCAGGTTGGCGGTGGGGAGGGTCTTGATCCACTTGTCGTCGATGGCCCGCTTGAGCACGTTGCGCAGGCAGATGACGGCCAGATTCACTGTCCGGGGATTGGCTCCGGCCTTCAGCCGCCGGGTGATGAACTTGTTGACCATGGCCCGGTTGATGTGGTGGAGGCGCACCTCCCCGATCTGGTCAATCCACGCATTGAGGTTGGCGCGTTCGGTGGTGATCGTGCCAGGGCGTTTGGTGTCCTTGATGGCGATGAAGTATTCCGCCACGTAGTCTTTGAGTTTCGGCGCTTCGCGCAGCGCCGGGAGATCCTGATCCTCCCGTTGGGTGCGGAGTCGGCCCAGGGCCGCCCGGGCCTTAGCGTCGGTTTTGGCCGCCTCCAGTGGAACACGCCGGACCTTGGTGACGCCGGTGTCCGGGTCCGGGATGGCCAGCCGGGCATAGTAGCGTCCCTTGCGCACCCAGAGCCCGCGCACTGGCTGCTTGCGTGCATCCAGCACCTTTTGGTAGGTTGCGGGCCGATGCGGGCGCTTGCTCAGGACACTGCCGACTGGAGCGCCGGGGTTTCCCGGCGTTGCACGGGGTTGCATGGCGTTACAGTGGCACAAAAAGTGGCACAATGTCAAACAGCCGGGGCAGTAAATCGGGCAAATGCCTGTGGTTAAATGGTTGCCGACGTGGCGGAATTGGCAGACGCGCTAGACTCAAAATCTTGTTCCCTTACGGGAGTGTGGGTTCGATTCCCTCCGTCGGCACCAAAACAGGACATTCAACGGGCCGCACTTTCATCAGGCGGCCTTGGAGCAGCGGCAGGCAAGGAGCGGGCTTTCCACACTTACTTACAATGTTCGGTTTCCCCATGGTCGAGCGCGGGGAGAAAATCCACAGGCTCCCATTGTTGGGCGCGCATCGCACTGTGAACCACGCGCCTGGCGCAAGGCGGCTACAGCTTGTTGAACCGGTGCACCCGGCCGTAAACACTGTATTCGGCCACGAACACGTCGCCGGCGGCATTGAACGCGACACCGTGCGGAGCGGTGACGAAACCAGGCCGCCACACTTCGGGCTTGGTCTGGTTGTTCTTCACCTCGGCCTTCTCAGTGTTCAAGCCGAGCCGGGCGACGAGCTTGCCTGCTTTGTCGAGAACGCTGACCGCACCGCCGATTTCTCCGACGAGGGCGTAGTCCCCTTGCACCGCGATGGCGGCGGGGGCGAGCAGGTCCTTCGCAACCTCTCCGAGGAACTCGCCCTCGATGGACAGATGCACGACGCGCAGCTTCTCTCGGTCGCAGCAGATGATGCGGACCGGGCTGAAGCGGGTGTCCACGGCGATCTTGTGCAGGGTGCTGAACTCGTAGGGAGCTTTCCTGCCGCCGAAGGACTTGAGATACTTGCCGTCCTTGTCGAAGCGGTGGACGTAGCTGCTGGCGTAGCCGTCGGTCACGAACCAATCGCCGTTGGGGGCGACATCCATGCCGGTGAGGCGGACGAAGGACTGGCCTTCATTGGGGGCGGGCACAATCTCGCCCTTGGCGTTCTTCTTGGTGTTTTTGGGCACCTTGTTCTTGAACGCGTCCGGGATGACGGAGGCGGGAATCTCCAGGACCTTTTTCCCGTCGAGAGTGAGTTTCAGGATGGACTGGCCACCGAGCCGCGCACCGTAGATGAACTCGCCGTCGGCCTGTTTCTTGATGACGAAGCCGTGGAAATCGGCTGGCGCGTCCGGCACATTGCGCAGCCACTTGCCGTCCGCGCCGAAGACGAGCAGGCCGGCTTTTGCATCCAGCATGCTGACGAAGACTTCGTCCTTGGAGCTGACGGCGATGTCACCGTGCATGTTGCC
Source organism: Verrucomicrobiota bacterium (assembly GCA_016235545.1). GTDB lineage: Bacteria > Verrucomicrobiota > Verrucomicrobiia > Limisphaerales > SXTU01 > SXTU01. The sequence continues at coordinate 7,004 of JACRKB010000082.1, forward strand.
AAGCTGGGCGCGACCCTCGGGAAGCTTGAGCCAGTCGGCGGCGGCCTTCCAGTCAGCGGCGACAGCGTGGCCGAGCAGGGCGGAGAGGGTGAGGGCGGAGAGGATGGATTTGTGCATGGCGATGGCAATTTCGGTTCGAGCTGACGAGCCGCTACGGGACAACAAACCGGCCTGGACTGTCAACGTTCCTTTGGCCAAGCCCGCTACGCCGCCAGTGCCGCCTGCTTCTGCGCCAGCGCGTGGATCATGCTCTCGAAGATGAGCCGCCCGTCCGCGCTGCCCAGCAACGGCTCGCAGGCGCGCTCGGGGTGCGGCATGAGGCCGGCCACGTTGCGGCGCGCGTTGCAGATGCCGGCGATGTTCTCCAGCGCGCCGTTCGGGTTGGCGTCGTCGGTCAGCTCGCCCTGCGCGTTGCAGTAGCGCCAGAGGATTTGGCGGTTTGCCTTCATCTGGTCCAGCGTGTCGGCATCCGCGAAGTAGCAGCCCTCTCCGTGCGCGATGGGCAGCCGCAGGAGCTTGCCTTCGGGTATCTGCGACGTGAACGGCGAGTCGTGCGCGATGGTCTTGACGAAGATGTTTTCGCAGCGGAACTGCAGCGAGCGGTTCCGGATCAGCGCGCCGGGCAGCAGGCTCGCCTCGCAGAGCACTTGGAAACCATTGCAGATGCCGAGGACCAGCCCGCCGTTGTCCGCAAACTGTTTTACCGCCTGCATCACCGGGCTGAAGCGGGCGATGGCTCCGCAGCGCAAATAGTCCCCGTAGCTGAAACCGCCCGGCACGATAACCGCGTCGGCGTCGCCCAGGGCACCGTCCTTGTGCCAAACCAGGCGCGCGGAGTGACCGAGCACCCGCACTGCGTGGACGGCGTCCTGATCGCAATTCGAGGCGGGAAACTGGAGGACGGCGAATTTCATATTGGCTTTCGGCCGTCAGCTTTCAGCTTTCAGCCTGAGTCAGCCTCGGGGGCTGACTGCTGACTGCTGATCGCTGACCGCTCTACTCAATTTCCAGTTTGTAATCCTCGATCACCGGGTTGCTCAGGAAGCGGTGGCACGCCTCGTCGAGCGCCTGCCGGGCAGCCGCCCGGTCCGTGCCGGGTGCGAGGTCTATCTCCACATACTTGCCGACGTGGACACCCACGACGCCCTCGTAACCCATGTGTTCCAGCGCGCTTTGCACGGTCTTGCCCTGCGGGTCGAGGACGGCCTTCTTCGGAGTGATGATGATTTTGGCTTTCATTGCAGTGCGGGCAGCTCCCGCGAAAACGAGGCGGATGTTGGGCAACGCCCCTCGTCGAGGCGAGAGTTTTTTGAATCCTTCCACGCCCGCCGAGGAAGACAGGAGTCAGAAGCCAGAGAACGCGGGCCACGCCCCAATCGCGGCGGCTGACCGCCGGCCCCTGTCTCCCTTCCTCAACCTGTCTTCAATCTTGAACCTGAAACCGTGAACCCTGAACCTCCCTCGCGTGGCCCTGCCGCTGACCTACAACTTCCGCAACGTGATCATCCGCTGGCGCTCCACGCTCGCCACCATCCTGGGCGTCGCCCTCGTCGTCGCGGTCTATGTCCTCGTTCAATCCCTCGCCATCGGCCTCGAAAAATCCAGCGGCAACACCGGCGACCCCCGCAACATCATGGTCGTCCGCAAAGGCTCAACTGCAGAATCCAGCAGCCAGATCACACGCGAGCAGGTCCGCCTCATGCAGTATTGGGACGAGATCGCGCGCGACCCAGCCGGGCGCGTGCTGCTCACCACCGACGTGCTCGTGCTCATCAACCTCCCGCGACGCGGCGACAACGGCGAGGCCAACGTCCTTGTGCGCGGCATCTCGCCAGTCGGCATGCAACTGCGGCCGCAGGTCACACTCGTCGAAGGCCGATGGTTCACACCGGGCAAGCGCGAGGTCGTCGCCAGCCGCCGGCTTGCGCGCCGCTTTGCGAACTTGGAGATCGGCGGGACCTTCCGTTCCGCAGGACAAGACCTCACCGTCGTGGGCCTGACCGACGGTGGCAGCAGCGCTTTCGACTCCGAGCTGTGGATGGACGCTGACGAGTGCCGCAGTGTCTTCGACCGCGACTATTTCTCCAGCGTGCTCGTCCGCGCCCGCGACGACGAGGCGGCCACGGCACTCAACGACCGCCTCGAAGCTGAGAAGCGACTGCCGCTGCGCGCGATGAAGGAGACCGCCTATTACGCCTCGCAAACAATGACCGCCATGCCCATCAGAGTGCTCGGCAACTTCCTCGCCACCGCCATGTCCATCGGCGCGGTTTTCGCCGCGATGAACACCATGTATGCCAGCGTCGGCGCGCGGACGCGCGAGATAGGCACGTTGCGGGTGCTGGGCTACCGGCGGCGCAGCATCCTCGCCGGCTTTCTCATCGAAGGTGCCCTGCTGGCCCTCATCGGCGGCCTGCTGGGCTGCGCTCTTGCCCTGCCGATGCACGGCTACTCAACAGGCACGATCAGCTTCGAGACATTTTCGGAAACTGTCTTCCAATTCCAAATCACCCCCGCGCTGACGGCCAAGGGTCTTGTCTTCGCCGTCGTGGTGGGCCTGATGGGAAGCCTCCTGCCCGCGCTGCGCGCCTCGCGCTTGCCGGTGATTGCGGCGCTGAAATCCGTGTGAGGCCGTGGCGGGGAACACTCTTACCTCGATCCCCTCGCCCTCGCGCCCTGCATTTCGATAGTATCCGAGCGGCGAAGCACCGCTGACACAGCGTCACGATGTGTGATCAACCGACTGGGTGAAGTCACAGAGCGTTCTACCTTAGCCTCGGCATCGAACCTAGGTGGCGGGGTGCCATGACCAACATGGAAATCGGAGGCCGAACCGATGACTCATGCGCCCCGCCGAAGCGCGGTCATTCGGGGGGCCGCAACTGGTGGGTGCGCGCAGCGGCGAAGCTCTCCACCGGCTACCATCATCCTGAAAACCGCAGTTGGTTCACGCAAGAGACGCGAAGGACGCAACGCCGAAGGGGGCGCATCTCACTTTCCTGCAGACCGGACGCGAGTCGGTGCTTCGGGCTGAAAGCCCGGCATTCGCTAGCCTGGGGTGAAGCCCCAGGTCAATGAGGCCACGAGGAAGCCGAGCGCTGTAAGCGCGTCACCTTGGCAACCGGGCGGCGGCGTGGCGGGCTTACAGCCCTCGGCACGGCCTGGCGGGGCCACCTGGGGCTGCGTTCACTACGTTCACTCCACCCCAGGCTGACGAA
>JACRKB010000090.1 GCA_016235545.1 Verrucomicrobiota bacterium
ACGCAAAGACGCAAAGGCGCAGGGAGGAAGGGATTGGGTTGGGTTACGAAGCTGAAGCGCGTTCACCTTCGCGGTGATGTCGGGAGCGAAACCAGCCAAGTCGGTTTTCTTTGTGGCCCTGCGTCTTTGCGTCTTTGCGTTAAGTTTCAACTGCCGGATTTAGGATAAACCACGGCATGCCGAACGACACGGATTTCACGAATTGGAGGGCTGAAGGCCCGGCAGATGATAGCCCAGGGCAAGCGAGACGCGGTCCGCGCCGCCCTGGGTCAATGTCCCAAAGAATCATCAAGCCCTGTTGGGGCGACACTCACTTCCGTTCGTCCGAAGCGGGCATCGCACGGATGATCTTCATGGTCTCAACGCTCACGGTGCAGACGCGGTGGAGAAGGGCGGTGAATGCCCTTTGTGGTTGGCGAAGCGGCAGATCTTAAACTTCTCCAGCACAGGAGGCGCTGATTCTGTGCTCGTTCCAGTGGTTGAGCACCTACTCGATCGCGCTCCGATTCCACAAACTGAGGAGCAGCGGCAGACTTCGACATCCATGGCGTTGCCAGTTGACGACCTGCCACCGCGCTGGGGCTCGCCGAGGTAGGCCATCCACCCACGGCTCACGCCGTGGGCTATTGTCAGTCGCAACTCCGTTGCTTGCCCGCGCCCTGCACTTTGAGCTGCTAGAAACTGGGATGCGCCCCGGCGACACATCACTCTCAATCCCTTTCCCCGTTCGAGACGGAGTGGGAAGTCAATGCTTGGGACAAGCGTGGGATTGCCATCGGCAAGCTGACCGGTTGACCGAAAGTGGACGGTGCTTGGCGTTGAGGTGCGGTGTCGGTCAAAGTCCCCCCATGAATCGCTCGCTCAAAGTTCAGCATCCGTAGTTTGACCCAACCCAGGCAGACGATTGATTAACACGGACCTCGGAACACTGTGTCGCCCCCGCCCACCATACTCGACGACCGGCTCCAGTTCCCCGACGCGCGCGACGCGGTGAAGCGGGGACCGCACGCGGGCTTGGTGGCAGTCGGCGGGGATTTGTCGGTGCCTCGCTTGTTGCTGGCGTATCGCAGCGGGCTGTTCCCGTGGACGGCTGACCCGGTGACGTGGTGGTCGCCCGACCCGCGCGGCATCTTTGAACTCGACCAGTTCCATGTCTCTCGCAGCCTGGCACGCACGGTGCGGAAGGGTGGCTTCAATGTCACCTTTGACCGCGCCTTTCGTGAGGTCATCATGGCGTGCGCCACGAGACGGCGGCCCGGAGGGTGGATTTCACCGAAGTTTATCGCAGCCTACACTGCGATGCACGAAGCCGGCCACGCCCACAGCGTCGAGTGCTGGAGGGCAGGGGAATTGGTCGGTGGAGTCTATGGAGTGGCGGCGGGAGGTCTGTTCGCGGGGGAATCCATGTTCCATCGGGCCGACGATGCTTCGAAGGTGGCGCTGCTCCACTTGGTCGGGCATGTGCGGGAGCGTGGTTTTGTGTTGTTCGACACGCAGATGGTCACGCCGGTGACGCGGCAACTCGGCGCGACGGAGGTTTCTCGGGCGACATATCTGCGGCGGCTGGCGGCGGCAGTGGCGGTCCCGGCGACGTTTGTGTGACTCGGCGGCAAACAGGCGCGCGAGCAAGTTGACCCCCTTCCGCCCGCCCGCTAGCCTCGCCCGCATGATTATCGCTCCGTCGCTTCTGGCGGCCAATCACGGTCGCTTCGCGGCGGACACTCAGCGCTTTGACAAGTCGGGCGCGGAGTGGCTGCACCTCGACATCATGGACGGCCACTTCGTGCCCAACCTCTCCTTCGGTCCGCAGGTGGTGAAGTCGCTTCGCCCGCTTACCAAGAAATTTTTCGACGTGCACCTGATGTGCTCGAAGCCGGAGATACTTTTCGATCCATTCGTGAAGGCCGGCGCGGACCAAATCATCGTCCACGTAGAGCTGGGCGACCGCGTCGAGGGGCTGCTCTGGAAAATCAAGTCGCTCGGCAAGAGGGTCGGCCTGGCGGTGAATCCACCCACCGCCATCGCCAATGTCCGGCCGTTCCTCGACCACATTGACCTGCTGCTGGTGATGACTGTGAACCCCGGATTTGGCGGCCAGTCGTTCATTCACGAGTGCGTGCCGAAGATTCAGCAGGCCGCCGCGTGGAAGCGTGAGCTGGGCCTCGGCTACCACATCGAGGTGGATGGCGGCATCACTTTCGAGACAGTGGGCGAGTGCGCCCGAGCGGGTGCCAATGTTTTCGTGAGTGGCACCGGTCTTTTCGGCCAGCACAGCCTCAAGACGGCGGTGAGAAAGATGCGCTGCATCGCGGAGAAGAGCGATCCGGCGCTGGCGGACTTGCAGTGTGAGAAGCCTGCCGCAGCCGCGTTGCCCCTTTCGGTTTGAACCAGACGACTCCAACCACTATGGCCAAAATCAAATTCGGAACCGACGGCTGGCGCGCTGTCATCGCGGAGGACTTCACCTTCGAGAACCTCAGCCGCGTCGCCCAAGCCACGGCGGATTACTGGAACACCCACTCCGTTGCAGGCGTCACAAACCGCGCCGTGGTCGGCTACGACCGGCGGTTTCTCTCCGACCAGTTCGCGCAGCGCACGGCGGAGATTCTCGCGGCAAATGGATTCATCGTCACGCTCACCGACCGCCCCACGCCCACGCCCGCCGTGTCGTGGACGGTGAAAAGGCAGAACGGCATCGGCGGCGTCATGCTCACTGCCAGCCACAACCCACCCTCGTTCAACGGATTCAAGCTCAAAGCCCATTTCGGCGGCTCCGCCCCGCCGGAAGTTTGCAGCGCGGTCGAGGCGCTGCTGGACAAATCCCCGGTCAAGGCCACGCCCTTCGCCGACGCGGTGAAGTCCGGGCAAGTCGTCGTGAAGGACATCTGCCCGCCCTATTACGCCGCGCTGAAGAAACTGGTGGACTTCAAACTCATTGCGAGATCCAAGTTGAAGTTCGCGCACGAGGCGCTCTTCGGTGTCGGCGCGGGCTGCTTCGACGGCTTGCTGGCAGGCACGACATGCAAGGTCACGACGCTCAACGCCGCGCATGACCCGTTTTTCGGCGGCATCAACCCCGAGCCGATTGCGAAGAACTATGGCCGCAGCATGGCCCATCTCGCCAAGCACCCGCACGACCTCTGCCTCGTGACCGACGGGGACGCCGACCGCGTGGGCGGCATGGACGGTCGCGGCAACCCGCTCTCCACGCACCAGCTCATCTGCCTGCTGCTACGCCATTATATCGTCAACAAGCAGCAGAAGGGGCGTGTCGTGAAAGCCCTCACCACCACGAGCATGGTGGACAAGATGTGCGCCGCGTTCGGCCTCGAACTTGTCGAGACGGGCGTGGGCTTCAAATACATCGCGTCCGAGATGATCAAGGGCGGCGTGTTGCTTGGCTTCGAGGAGAGCGGCGGCATCGGCTTCCCCGGCCACGTGCCGGAGCGCGACGGAATCCTTGCCGGCATGATGCTGCTCGAAATGCTCGCCACCGAGCGCAAGCCGTTGACCAAGCTCCTCGCCCAGTTGGAGAAGGACTACGGCCCGCACCGCTACGGGCGCATTGACACGCATTTCCCGCTCGAAAAGCGCGCCGCGCTGATGGAGTTCTGCAAGACCAATCCGCCCGCCAAGCTTTTGAAATCCCCGCTGGCCGACGTGAAGAGCTACGATGGCGTGAAGTTCTGCGGTGTGGACGGCTCGTGGCTCATGCTGCGCGGCTCCGGAACCGAGCCCATCCTCCGCATCTACGCGGAGGCGAAATCAGACGCCGACGCGCAGAAGTTGTTGAAGCTCGGTGTGGGCCTGACGAAGCGGGTGTAGCCAGTCGGCTCCGCCAACGCTGTGTTTCCGGGCGCGCCTCGGTTTCTGGCAACACAGTGGCATTTCCGCTCCTCATCCATCCCCTCACGTTTCGTCCAGCGGAGCAGGATTTGGATCAGGAACACGAGCAAGAGGAGCGGCCCACTGCACCGCTCGCCACGTTGCGCCTGTATTGAGCTGAGATGCGTTATCAAACCGGCGCTTGCCAGCCACGTCCCCTTCGCTACTCTCGGTCCATGACGTTTTTCAAAGCGGTTTTCACGTGGCTGGTCATCGGGGCAATTTTGGGCGGCGGCATCTTCATGACCGTGCATCCCAAGTCGCCTTCGTGGTGGCCGCTCATTGGAGTCGTCGTCTGCCTGATCGCCGTCATCGGCAAGTTCGGCTGCCTGCCGCCCAGCGACGAGCATCATCACTGATTTTCGGCTTCCTGCCGGAACGGACAACGCGAAGGTGCAAGCCTTCGCGTTTTTTCGTCCTTCCCCCCGGTAGCGGGAGACTCTGTCAATCCTCATACCGAGCGCAGCGAGATTCTTTGGCGGATGCGCAACGAGATGCTCGCTGCGCTCGCGCCTCCTGCGTCGGCAAATGGGATTCGACGGAGTCTCACCCTACCGGCACTTCACATCGCCGCCTTGTCCAAGGCTTCGAGGACGATGCCGGGCGTGAGCAGCGTGGGCAGGAGAATTGGCTCGGCCTTCGAGTCCCGGGGATAGACGAGCACCATCGGCACGCCGGCGCGGCCAAACTTCTTCAACTCGCTGACAATGGCCGGAGTCTCCAGCGTGTTGTCGGCGAGGAGCGCGACGGCGTTGATGTCTTTCAGCTTCTTTCGCGTCGCGGTGATTTCGAGGCTGCTGCTAAGGTTGGCCTTGCAGGTGAAGCACCAGTCCGCCGTGAAATCCACGAGCACGACGCGGCCCTCGGCGCGGGCCTTCGCCACGGCGTCGAGGCTCCACGGCTGCCAGTCGATGCCGTCAGGACTGGACTTCACCAATCCGCCAGCATCGGCGGGCCGGGCGGGATTGCGCCAATGCAGCCGGCCTTCGAGCGCGTAGGCGTAAGCGCCGCCGAGCAGCACGATGCTGATGATCATCGCCAGCCCGCGCCGCTCTCCGCCGCGCTGGACGAACTCGCCCCAAATCCACGCCGCGAGCGAAAGCACGACGAGGAAGAGGCCCAGCCAAAGCGCGCCATCGCGTCCGAAGATTCTGGTGGAGACCCACAGCAGCCAGATTGCTGTGGCGAGCATGGGGAAACCCATCGCTTGCTTGAAGTGGACCATCCAGTTGCCAGGCCTGGGCAGGAACTTCAGCCAGGCGGGTTGAAAACTCAGCAGCAGGTAAGGCAGCGCGAGGCCCGCGCCGATTGCTAGGAAGAGCAGGAGGATGAGAGCCGGCGGCTGCGCGAAGGCAAAGCCCAGCGCGGGCGCGAGCAGCGGCGCGGTGCAGGGCGTGGCAAGCGCGGTGGCGAGGACGCCGTTGAAGAACGCGCCAGTGGGGCCTTCCTTGCGCGCGATGTCGCTCGCCGCTGTCATTGCACCGCCGCCAAGGCTCACCTCGAACAGCCCAAAAAGATTCAGCGCCACCAGCGTGACGAGCGTGGCCATGCTCACGAGGAAGATGGGGTTTTGAAACTGCATCCCCCAGCTCGCGTTCTTGCCTGCCTGCTGCACGCCGATGACAACGCCCGCGAGGATGACGAACGACACGAGCACGCCGAGGCAATACACGAGGCCGAGCTGGCGCACCCGCGCGGGCGACTCCTTCGCCTGGTTCACGAAGCCAAAAATCTTCAACGCGATGACAGGCAGGACGCACGGCATGATGTTCAGAATGAGGCCGCCGAGGAAGGCGAGGAGAAGCGCGTGGCCAAAGGAGGTGATTTCGCCTTTGGCCACTGGCGGGGCAGGGGAGGGAGTCGCAGATTGACTGCCGCCAGCGGCGGGTGCGACCAACGTAGTCCCGTCGCTGATGAGCAGGTTCGACTCGTAACCGGTGGGATGCGGCTCGTCCGCGCGCTCGACAAGCAGGCCCAGCAGTTGTCTGGGCCAGTCGCCTTCTGCCTTCTTGATTTGCTTTCGCAGGACCGCTTTGCCACCCGTGCTGCTCACCATTTCCGTCGGGCCGGCGACTTCAAAGCCCTCGCCACCGTAAGGGAAAAAATCGGGCTTCGGTGTGGTCGTCTTCCATTCGATGAGCAAAGGACGTGTGTCGTTCGTTGAGGCTGGCTGCTCCCATCGCGCGGAGACGGCGAGGTCAGACTTTTGCTGCGGCAGGAATTTCTGCCAGCCCGTGAACTGCGGGGCGGCGACGGAGGGTTTGGTTTCCGAACCGATGCGAAGCGTCACCTTGACGGTCGCCTTGGCCGGGACGCAGGAGCCGCCGGTTTCGCATTCGAGCCAGCTTGCCTTCGCTGTCAGCTCATGGCTGCCAGTGGCCGCGCCGGCGGATACCTTCAACGGGATGAGCAGCACGGCCTCCTTCGCGTATTCGTAGCTGGTCAGGGTGTTGGCGAAATACTTCCCCGGCACGGGCCACTGGATTTCCCCCGCAGTCACGCCCGCCGGCAGCTCCCAGACAATCTTCGTGGGGAAGCCGACATCGCCGCCGTTGCGCCAGTAAGTGTGCCAGCGCGGGGCCATCGTCAGCCGCAAGCCGGCGAGGACGGTCTCGCCGGGCATGGCGGAGTCCTTGTCGAGGAGCAGCTCGGCCTGCGTGGCAGCGGCCTCGGCACGGGGCGTGGAAAGGCCGAGCAGACAGAAGCAGACCAGCGCCAGAATCCCGTTTCGCATGAGGGTAGGATGACTGCGGTGCAGATTTGTTTGAAAGTTTTTTTGTCCGCATCGCCGGAGTTGAGTCAGGAGCGCGGACGCCTAGGTCCGCAGCCCGACTGCGCGCCGACATACACTGCGGACGTGGGCGTCCGCGCTCCAACGCCTACATCCGCTGCCGCTGCCAGTGGGTGATTTTCTTCCGGAAGCTGGCGGCGGTCAGCCAATACCAGCGCTCGTAGCGGCGCAGGGCGGCGGCTCGTTCGTTGGGGTCGTCGCGGATGAAGCGTGTGGTGACACCCGCCTCGGCGGAGACTGGTTTTTCGAAAACTGCGTTGAGTCGCGTGGCTGGCAGGTCGCCGTCGAGCGAGTCCACGCGTTTGACCGCGAAGCCGGATTTTTGCGCGAGCCTGTGAAGCGTGCGCGGCGAAAAGCTGTAATGGTGCGCGAGATGGAAGAAGTGCGAGAGACGCGAGCCGGGAGCCTCGACGTTCGGCACCTCCACGACGAAGTAGCCGCGCGGCTTGAGCAGCTTCTTGATGGTGGCCAGCGTGGCCGTCGGGCTGATGGTGTGTTCGAGAACGTGGTTCATCACCACGAGGTCGAAGCTCGCGGGTTTGAGCTTGTGGGAGATTTCCTCCAGGAGGCCGTTGTGGACATCGAGGTGCTTCTTCTCTCGCGCGAACTGCGCGTGGCCCTCGTGCGGCTCGATCCCGGTGAACTGCCCGGTGGACCCGACGATTTCCTTCATGCTCCACAGCAGCGCGCCGACGCTGCAACCGATCTCCAGCACGCGCACGCCGGGCTTCAGGTAGGGCCGGAGCTGCGCGAGCATCGGGCGAATCTTGGGCAGCCGGCGCTGGAAGAACCGCTCGTCGGGCATGGACTGGTTCTTGTAAGCGCCCCAGTAGCTCGTGTGGTAAAACTTCGAGTTCTCGCGCTCGCTCGGGCGCGGGTTCGTATAGACCAGCCCGCAATCCTCGCAGATGACCGTGGTTACCTTGGAGCCGCCGCGGCCGCGCGTGGCGAAGACTTGGTGACGTGCGCTCCCGCAAAGGTCGCAGACCTGCTTCGGCTCTTCGATTGTGGCGACATTGGGTTTCATCCGCTCCGGCTGCCCGGAAAAAGTGACGCAATGTTTGCGAAGCGCGGGCAATTGTCAAAGGCGGCTTGAAGTCTGCCCTGCTGTGCTCACGTCCAACGCGCCATGCTGAATCACCGCTGCGACCTTTGGCTTCTCGCCACGTTCGTGTTCTCAACGCCCGCCGTTCAGGCCGCACTGCCCGAAGCCCCGCCCGAGTTCGCCTGGGCCGTGCAGGCTGGCGGCAAGAGCCATGACAAGACTCGCGGCCTCACGGTCGATACGCGCGGAAACGTGTTCCTCACGGGCGAGTTTGTCGGCACGTCACAGTTTGGTGAGCACACGCTGACCAGCGCGGGGGCGATGGACTTCTTCATCGCCAAGTGCGACTCGAACGGGAAATTCCTCTGGGCGCGCAGCGCGGGAGGCAGCGGCACTGACCGCGGCTACGGCGTGGCGACAGACGCAGCCGGCAACTGCTATGTCACCGGCCATTTCCAAAGCACCAACGCCACCTTCAGCGGCGTTGCCGTGCCGAACTCCGGAGACTACGACATATTCGTCGCCAAGTATGACGCCGCCGGCAGGCAGTTGTGGGTCCGCACGGCCGGCGGCAAGGGCTACGACTACGGGCACGGCATTGCGGTGGATGCGCGCGGAAATGTTTTCGTGACGGGTGCGCTCGTGGGCGAGGGTGCATTTGGAGATTTGAGAATCACAGCCGCTGGTGGCGCGCACGTCTTCTGCGCCCGCTATGACAGCGATGGAAAACTGCTCTGGGCCAGAACCGCTGAGGGCAGGGCCAGCAACAGCGGCCACGGCATCGCAGTGGACGGTGCGGGCAATGCCTACATCGGTGGCTACACCGGCGGCGCGGGCACGCTCGGCGGACTCGCGCTCACGAACGCCACGGGCCGCGACGTGCTCGTCGCGAAGTTGACCCCCGATGGAATAGTTGCGTGGGTTTCCGAGGGCCACGGCAGCACGAACGCGCTGGCCCACGAAATCACCTGTGACCGCGCGGGCAATGTCTGGGCGTCTGGCATGTTCAAAGGCTTGCTGAAGCTCGCCGATCGCACCGTCACGAGCCACGGCGACAACGACCTGTTCCTCACAAGCTTTGACCCCGCTGGCAAGCGCCTCTGGACACGCACCGGAGGCGGTCCGCGCGTTGACTACGGGCTGGGAGTCGCGACGGACGGCGCCG
>JACRKB010000084.1 GCA_016235545.1 Verrucomicrobiota bacterium
GCTCTTCCGATCTGGCCATCATGTTCGTCACTGTGGACCTCGGGCGACCCGACCGCTTCTGGCATCTCATCCCGCCATTCGGCCGGTTCAACTTCCCCGTCTCGATGCTCACGTGGGACGTCATAGTCCTCAACGGCTACCTCCTCCTCAACCTGCACATCTGCGGCTACCTGCTCTACATGAGGTTCGTCGGGCGCAAGCCGAACCCCAAGTGGTATGTGCCCTTCGTCTTCCTCTCCATCGTCTGGGCCATCTCGATTCACACCGTCACCGCGTTCCTCTACTGCGGCCTCGGCGGACGGCCCTTCTGGAACACGGCCCTGCTCGCGCCGCGCTTCCTTGCGAGTGCGTTCGTCAGCGGGCCGGCCTTCATCATCATCGCCATCCAAATCATCCGACGCGTCATCCACTCCGACTTCGGCGAAGGCCCCATCCGCACGCTGCTGAACATCATGCGCGTAACCATCCTCATCAACCTCCTCATGGTCGGCTCCGAGGTTTTCGTGGAGTTCTACACCGGCGGCTCGCACACGAGCGCGGCGCACTACCTCTACTTCGGCCTGCACGGTCACAACGCGCTCGTCCCGTGGATTTGGTCTTCCGTCGCGATGACCGTGATCGCCGCCGGGCTGCTGCTCTCACCGCGCGCCGTTGCCGACCGTCGCCTGCTGAACCTCGCCTGCGTGCTGGCCTTTGCCGGCATCTGGATCGAGAAGGGCATGGGCCTCATCATCCCCGGCTTCATCCCCTCCACGCTGCACGAGGTGGTGGAATACCTGCCGAGCGTGATGGAATGGAAAATCACCGCCGGCATCTGGGCGCTCGGCCTGATGATTTACACCGTGGCCATCAAGGTGACGATCAACGTCATCGGCGCGGGCCGAAAGCGCTTCAGTGTCCTGCCGCCGGAGGCGTGAGATAGGAACCAACTGGAACTCCTGCACACCGAAGGAGCATAACAAACCAGCCCGGGGCAACGCCCCGGGACATGCGACCACGAGTGGCAAAGCCCTGAAAGGGCGACACAACAATGTTCCGCCCCTTCAGGGCGGGGAGACTTTGCTACCTGCACCCAGGGCGTTGCCCTGGGCTGGTATGTGTCAGGCTTTCAGCCTTGGAATTCAGTATCAGATCTCCGGCTTGTCGAGATGTTCGCCCGGTGGCAGATCGTCGTAGCCCTTGAAGTGCTCTGGGCGGAGCGGTTCGGAGACGACGTGCTCCTCGCTGAACCACTTGCCCAAGTCCACCAGCTTGCAGCGCTTCGAGCAGAAGGGGCCGAACGGCGTGGCAAACCAATCGCCGGTCTTCTTGCACGAGGGGCACTTGATGGACTTCGGTTGGCTCATCGGAATGAAAGCTCCGGCGTGCGCAACCACACGCTAGGCTGCGCGGCGGTCTGACGGCAGGCGTCGAGCAAGCCAGCGGTGAGCAGGCTGCACTGCGCGGGCCAGGGCGGCGTGCCGGTGCGGAAGAAATCCTCCAACGCGGCGGCGAGCTGGCTGTAGTGCTCCTGCCCCGGCACGGGCGCGCGGAAGAGCTGCGCCGAGAGGTTGCTCCCGTCGGCAAGGCGCACGGCGAAATTGAAATCCGCCACCACGCCGTCGAGCACGAGCAGCGTGGTGCGGACGCCGTCGGTGTGTTCCAGCAGCCAGCCGCGCGGGTTGGTCGCCAGCTTCGGCACGAGGCCGAGGCCGACCAAGTCCTGCGTGCGCCCGTCCAGAATCGCGTCGCCCTGCGGCGAGTCGGAGCGAGACAGCGCGGCGGAGAGGAGCGGCCACGACCACTCGCGGCGGTCGCCTGCGCGCCACAGCTCGCGGCCTGAGAGGAACTTCACCTGCCGCACGCCGCGCTCGCCGCCGGCGCGGCGCTCCAGCACGGGCAGGAGGCCATCGAGTGCGTGCAGTTCGGCGAGGGGCGACGCGCCTTGCACGACAATGAGTGCTTCGTCCACGCGGGCCTGCGGAGGTAAATCAATCTGCGGCAACCGCCACGTCGTTGGCAGCACGGTGCCAGAGGCGAGTGTCACCTGACGGGCGGCGGCGAGCGCGGCGAACGTGCGCGCAGCGGCGAGGTTTGCCGCAAGTGCGCCGAAGACGAAGCACGACGCGCCGCGTTTGGCGTGCGTGAGCGCGGCGGTGAGCTGGGCTTCAACGGGCGCGACCGAGTTGGCGCGCGGCACGATGACGATGGCATCGGCGTCGCGTAGCGCGGTGGGGAGGTCGGTGAGTTGCAGACCGGCTTTGTTGGCCCGCATCTGGAGTAGGGCGGCGGACGGCGACAGGAAGTCGCCGGCACGGGCGGCGGTGACGCGGAGGCCGTCGAGTTTGTGGAAGGCTCCGGCGCGCCGATAGCCGAGGAGGAAGCGGTCGAGGAGCTGTTGCGCGGGCGATTGCAGCGCGAAGTCCTCGAGCACGAAGGCGATTTGGCGGAGGGGTTTCAATTTGTAGGAGACGACGTGAGGAGTCTCTGGTTTGGGTTTGGTGTATTGGGTCTGGGGGAAAGTTAGAGACTCCTCACGTCGTCTCCTCCGTGGTGGTTTAGCCCATCCAGAAGTGCGGCCCGGGCGTGGCTTGGTAGCGGATGCGCAGGTCGGGCGTGGCGAGCTTCGCGCCGTCCGCGTAGAGCGAGTCCACGGCGAAGAGCGTCATGCCGGTGGTCAGGTAGTTGCGCTCGATGGGCCAGGAGGTTTGGCCGGTCAGGACCATGTGCTCGATGTGATTCACCAGCGGGCTGAAGAAGCTCGCCAGCGTGGACATCGTCGGCGGCATGGGCAGGAACATCAGCGTGGAGAGCACGTCGCCGCGTTGCGTGAGGCCGGCGTAGGTGAAGTCGTTCAGCGCGGCAGTGTCGCGGCTGAACGCGGTGCCCGTGCCGTTGAAGTGGAAGATGGTCGTGCGGAAGCCGTCGAGGTGCTCGAAGACGTAGGCGACTGCAAACGGACTGACGCGCTTGAGATGTTCGATGCTCGGCTCGGCGAAGGTGGAGCCCGGCGCGGGCGCAAGCGTCTGGCTGCGAATCAACGCGGCGAGACAGAGGCGGCGCGTGGACTCGCGTTCGCCGAGCAAGCGCCAGACGGCTTCGTTCTTGAAGGCTTGCACGGACTTCACGCCGACTTCTCCGCCTGCGCGCCGCTCGCTCATGCACTGCGCGGTCTCGATGGTGTGGATGTCGTAGTAACCATGGTGCCCATATCCGACCGCAACGCTCTCGACGAGCGGCGTGCCGAGCGGAATCTCTATCGCCGGGATGCGCCAGGTGACGGGCAGCGACGAGCCGGCCATGAGCGGGAAGCCGAGGCGTTGCGCGTCGCGGTAAGTCTCCTGCGCCTCACGCCAGTCCATCGCGAAGTGCTTGTCCTGAAAGACCGGCACCGACTGGTTCGTGCGCTCGAAGGTCTTCACCACGTCCTTGAAGAAGCGGAAGCGCGGGTAGAGCGGCTGGCCCTTCGCGTCGCGCGGGTAATCGCCGTGCTCGCCGACGATGAGCACGCCGTCCACCGCGAGCCGCGAGGTGCCGAGCGTGAGCGCCTCGGCGATGGTCGGGCAAAGCCGCACGCCATGCCGCTGGCTGCGCTCGTGGCTCGTGTCGGTCTCCGGGAACTGCTCGACGTAGAGCGAAACCAGTTCGAGCGGTGACGTGTGGTGTTCCCCGTGCCAGCCGTAGCCTTCGAGCAGGCGGTCAACAAAGTGCTGCCCGTGCGAGAATTTGCGGACGATGGTGGTGACGAGCGCGACGCGCTTGCGCTTGGCGGGGCTTTTGGTTGCTGCGTTGGAAAAGGAAGGTGCAAAGAGCGGAGCGGTGGCTGCCCCGGCAAGCGCGCCGGCGAAGTGACGGCGGGAGAATCTCTCCGCGGCGGCGGATTGCAGCCGCCGCCCTGTGGTTTCGTGAGCGGTGTGCGGAGGCTGCAGGTCGCCGCCACTCGGTTTCGCATCAGGATTCATCTTTGCGCCTTCCGTGCATTGTTATGGCAGTCCCACCGCCGGCCTGAGGCTCATTTTGTGTCCGTCTGAATCTCTATCCACAGGTCGCCGATCTGGAGCTTGTTGCCGCTTGTCAGGGTGTGCGTCGAGTTCGAGAGCTTGTTCTCCATATGAACCTGGCCATCGCGGAAGGTCACGATGGCGGTGATGGGCGGGAAGCCCTTGTGCTTGGGGAGATAGAGGTGGGCCTCGGGCGAGCTGCCCAGGATGACGGGCTCCGCGCCGAGATTGATGACGGTGCGTTCGTTCTCGTGCCAGTGGACAATCAGTGCCGCCTCGCGCGCGAGCCGCTCCACCAGTGCCACGACGAGGCCGATGGTCAGGCCGAGGATAGCCGCGCCCACGAGGCGCGCGGAGACTTCGCCGGACTTCGCGAGCGCGAAGAGGAATGCCACCGCGCCCAGGCCGCCCCCGAGCAAGCCCGCGAAGCCCGCGCGGAACTTGGGCAGGTTGGGGATGAAGAAGGCGAGGCCGAAGCCCAGCAGCGCGCCGAGCAATGACCAGCCAACGACCTGGCCGGCCTTGATGATGAGCGGCAACACGCGCTCCGCGTCGGACTCGCTGAGCTGCGCGGCAACGCTGTTTGCGCCGAGCGCGAAGAGATGCTGGCTTACCGCGCCGGAGACCAGCCCGGCCAGCACGCCGCCGCCGAGGACAAGCGCGGCCGACCTCGTGTTGAACAGGGCGCGGCGGAGAAGGAAATTTTGCGCCGCCACAATGAGCGCGGCCATTCCGACAGCGAGCAGTGAAGTCCACAGGCCGATGACAAGCGTGGTTTTCAGCGCGGGGGGCTGGCGCTGGTTGAGCTTCGCGAGATCAGGCGGCGGCGCCTTCTTCATCTCGAAGGTGTGCACCAAGTTGGTCCGCCCGTGGCGGATGGCGCCGCGAAACTCCTGCGTCTTGCCGCCCTGCTTGATGGCGATGGTGTAGGGCGTTTCGTCGATGGGCGAATGGAGCGAGTAGTGGTTGACCCAAACCTGGTAGCGTCCCTCGGGAGCGCCGTTGGTGGGCCAGTAGATGTTCTCGACTGGCTGGCTGGAATACGGCGTGCGGGCATTCATGTCCACGTCCAGCTCGCCGGCAGACATTGAGCGCTTGTGGCCGTAGAAAATCCGTTCGCCGCCGGGGTCTGCGCAGTGGAGGTCGAGGTCATTGAAGTTGTCCCACATCAGCGAAATCTGGACGTCGCCGGACTTGGCCTCCTCGCGCTGGAGCCGCTTCTGAAGCTCGTTGCTGAAGACCAGCACAGGGGCGGCGGGCTGGCCCAGCGCCGTCTCGCCGGCCTTGGCTGCCGGGGGCTTGATGACTTTCAACAGCGGCTCGCCCGCCGCCCATCCCAGCACGCAGCCGAGCGCGCCGAGCAGGCCGAAGAGCACCGGCTTTGGGATGATGTGAACGAGCTTGCGCATGAGACGGCACGGAGTGAAGCACGGGCGAACAAAGTTGAACAGTCTTGCGGCTGCGGATGGCAAACTCCGTTGGAATGTCCCCCTGGTGGAGGGCTACACTCGCAGCCATTCAACTCAAAACAGCGGGGAATCTCTATCAACCATCAACTCCCCTCCCCGCACCCGGCGGACACACCGTGGCGGCGCGATCCTTCAGCTCTCAGCCCCCCAACTGTCAACTCGCCCCGCCTCCGACGGCTGCTTTGGGCTTGCGTTTTTGAGGCTCGCTCGGAAGATGCGCGGCCTTATCTGTGCAACCTGAAGAAACACAATCCTCCTGGCAGATCGAAGTGATGGCATGGCTTGAAACCCACAAGCTGCACCTCGTCTATGCCGGTGCCGCCGCGCTCGCGGTCTGGCTCGCCGCCTTCACTTACAGCCATGTCCGCGCCGGACAGGAGGCCGCTGCCAACGCCGCGCTCGCCGCATTGAGCAAGCCTGCGGATCGCACGGGCAAGCAGGTGCAGCCGCCCGCATCGGATTACCTCAAAGTCGCCGAGCAGCACGCCGGGACGAGGGCCGGGGAGCGCGCGCTGCTCTTCGCCGCGGACCGGCTCTTCACCGAGGGGAAGTATCCCGAGGCCAAGGCGCGTTTTGAAAAATATCTCGCCGCCAACGCCACCGGCCCCGCCGCAGCCGTGGCGTTGCTGGGCATCGCCGCGTGCCAGGAGGCAGCCGGCGAGGTGGACAAATCCATCGCCACACACCAGCAAGTTTTGGCCGAGCACGGCAGCTCGCCGGAGGCGCACCCGGCCCGGCTCGCGTTGGGCTTGCTGCACGAGCTGAAGAACCAGCCGGACCAGGCGCTGCGCCTCTACGACGAGGTGCTGCGCGCCAAGCCCGTCTCCGTCTGGCGCATGGAGGCGGAGATGCGCCGCGAGCAGCTCTTGAGGCGTCATCCGCAGCTCGCGCTGGGCACGCCATCAGCCGCGCCTGCTCTCCCGGCTGTTGTTGCCCCCGCCACGAACGCGCCCCCGAAGTAGCAGGCGGCGGCCCGCGCTGCGGGTGGGCGTGGCCAGAAATTTTCCGACATGAAACTCACCATCATCGGCACCGGCTACGTCGGCCTCGTCACCGGAGCTTGTTTCGCCGAGGTCGGCCACACCGTCATCTGCGTGGACAACGACCTGAGAAAGGTCGAGACGCTCCGCGCTGGCGGCATCCCCATCTACGAGCCGGGCTTGGAGGAGATGGTGAAGCGGCATGTGGCCTCGGGTCGCCTGAGTTTCACCGGCAGCACCGCCGAGGGCGTGGAGAAGTCGGATGTTGTCTTCATCGCCGTGCCCACGCCGCCGCAGCCGGATGGCTCGGTGGACTTGTCCTACATCGAGCGCGTCGCGCGCGACATCGCCGCGGCGATGACCAGTTACAAGATCGTGGTGGACAAGAGCACGGTGCCTGTGAAGACAGGCGAGAAGGTGGCCGAGACGATCAAGCGCTACTGCAAGGCAAAGGTGGACTTCGATGTGGTGAGCAACCCGGAGTTCCTGCGCGAAGGCTTCGCCGTGGAGGACTTGATGAAGCCCGACCGCATCGTCGTGGGCGTCGGCTCGCCCCGGCCCGCCGCCGCGATGCGCGAGCTGTATGCGCCCTTCAACGCGCCAATCATCATCACGGACATCAACTCCGCCGAGCTGATCAAGCACGCGGCCAACTCCTTCCTCGCGCTGAAGATTTCCTACATCAACGCCATCGCCACGATCTGCGAGGCCAGCGGCGCGAACGTCGAGGAGGTCGCCACCGGCATGGGCATGGACGCGCGCATCGGGCGGCGCTTCCTCAACGCGGGGCTGGGCTTCGGCGGCTCCTGCTTCCCGAAGGACTTGAGCGCGTTCATCAAGATCGCCGACCAACTCGGCTACGATTTCAAGCTGCTCAAGGAAGTGCAGCGCATCAACGCGGACCAGATGGAGCGCTTCCACAAGAAGCTCACGGACACTCTGTGGGTTTTGAAGGACAAGAAAATCGGCGTGCTGGGCCTGGCCTTCAAGCAGAACACCGACGACGTGCGCATGTCGCCGGCCATTGACCTCTGCCAGCGCTTGCTCAAGGAAGGCGCGTCCCTCCGCGTGTTCGACCCCAAGGCGATGGACAAGGCCAAAAGCATCCTGCCGCCAGGGCCGGCCATCACTTACGTCGCCGACATGAACGACATCGCCACCGGGTGCGACGCCATCGTGATCGCGACCGAGTGGCCGGACTTCAAGCAGCTCGACCTCGATCGCGCCCGTCCCACGATGTCGCACCCCATCCTCTTCGACGGCCGGAATCTCTTCGACCCGGCGGAGATGGAGAAGCGCGGGTGGATCTACAAGAGCGTGGGCAGGTGAGTTCCGAGTTTTGGGTTCGGAGTTTTGAGTTGTGAGTGCAGCCTCGGAAAATACTGAACCATCAGGAACCCGAAACTCAAAACCTGAAACTCAAAACTCCATCGAGGTGAGCGCCGGCCTCATTTTCCGCGCCGGCCAGCTCCTCATCACACAGCGGCTCGCAGGCACGCACCTGGCTGGCCTGTGGGAATTCCCCGGAGGCAAGCGCGAGCCGGGCGAGAGCTTCGAGGACTGTCTCCGGCGTGAGCTGCACGAGGAACTCGGCGTGGCCGTGCGCGTCCACGAGGAGATCGAGCGCATCACCCACAGCTACCCGGAGAAGACCGTTCACCTCCGCTTCTTCCGCTGCACGCTGGCAGCGACGAACGCCGAGCCGCGCGCCATCGGCTGCCAGGCGGTCGCGTGGGTGACGCCGGAAACTCTGGGCAACTACGCCTTCCCCGCCGCCGACGCGCGCCTGCTCGAAATGCTTCGGACCGCCGACCTCTGGTAGCCGCCGAGGTCCGGAGACGGACTCTCAACTTTCAACTTCCAGGCCAGCTACGCCCCCAGACGCAGATACGTCCGGCTCGACTCCGGGGCTTCCACCACGGACACGGTCACGGACTGCGCCTGCTCGGCGGACAGCTCGGCCAGCGTGCCGAGGTGATGCGGGGTGATGATCTCGCCAGGGGAAAAAAGCACTTCCTCCGTCTGGCCATTGAGGCGCGCGACCTCCACCACCAGATCGCCCGGCTGCAAGTGGCGCAAAGACTTGTGCTTCACCACCGCGGGCGAGGTGAACCGGGCCGCGTGGACCGTGAGTTCCGGCAGCGTGATCAAAAAACGCCGGGCCGCAGCGCCAGACGGATTTGGCAACGAGCCGCTGCGCGCGGCGATGGGCGGCAGCACCGGCACCAGGCCCAGCGCCTGTCTTGCCCCCGCCAGCACACGCGCGCCAAGCAGCAAATGGACGGCCTCGGCCAGCACCCCCAGCAGCTCATGCTCTGAGTTCGCAGCGCGACGGAGCGCTGCGCGGCACAGTGCGTGCGCACCGCCGCGCGTGATGTCCAGCCGCAGGTCCACCCACTCCGCGTCGCGCTTCACGTAGGCGGGCAACACCACCGAAAAGTCTGCCACGCCTGGCGGCTCGGCGCTGGGCGCGAGCTGCGCCTGGCCCAGGCCAATCTCGCGCAACGCCTCCGCGAGCAACGCGCCCAGGTCGGGGGCGGAGGCGGCGATTGCAGGAGTGGCTGCGGGTGCCGGCGTCGGTGCGGATTGAGCAGTGACCTGCTGCCCCGCCATTTCGCCCAGCATCGTGTGCCGGCGGATGAGCGTGTCATACTCGGCGATGGTCTTACGGAGCTTCTCCTCGTATTTGAGCGCGCGCAGAGCCACGCGCAGGCGGGCCTGCAACTCCGTGAGGTCGCAGGGCTTCACGAGGTAATCGTCCGCACCGGCATCCAGGCCCTTGACGATGTCCAGCTTCGTGTTGCGCGAGCTCAGGAGGATGACGTAGGTGCGGACGGGCTGCTGGATGGCGCGCAGGCGGGCGCAGACCTCCGGTCCGGTCATGCGGGGCATCATCCAATCGCAGATGGCCAGTGGCGGAGCCAGTGGCGTCTGCAAAATCTCCCACGCCTCCGCGCCATTCTGCACAACCACCGCCTCGTAGCCAAAGCGCGCGAGAAAGCTGGCGATGATCTTGCGACTGATTTCATCGTCGTCGGCGAGCAGGATTTTCATGGAATGACTTGCGTCATCGTAAGCCCAACCCGCCATGAAGTTCAAAGCCCAAAGAATCGGAACCACCGGCGGCGTGAGACTCCCCCCCAGACGCACCGTGCGCTGGACGCAGGAACGGTTTTGGCAAGCGAATGGGGGCAGGCGAATCGGGACATGGGTTGGGGAGAAAAGTTCGATGCCCAATTCGTTTGCCCCCATTCGCTTGCCAGAAGTCTCCGCCTCAATACACCAGCACCAGCACGGTGGCCTGCTCCACGGCCTTGACCACGTCCTCGAACTTGCGCTCCTTCGTGTGGGCGTCCTTCAGCTTGGCGGCGACTTCGGGGACGGATTCGAGGAAGCTCAGGAGGTAGCTGCTCTTCACGGCGTAGTTCACGTTCTCGGCCAGCGCGCCGCTTGTGGCCAGGGCGGCCCGCTGGCTCAACTTCGCCACCACCACGCCGATGACGTTGCCCCGCTCGTCCACCAGCGCCCCGCCGGAGTTGCCGGGCTGGTTGGGCGCGCTGATTTGGAAATGCCGCGCGACGGCGAGAGGTTCACTCTTGAATTCCGTGA
>JACRKB010000085.1 GCA_016235545.1 Verrucomicrobiota bacterium
CAGCGACAGCCTTGTGGCGCACGAGCTGGCGCTCCAGTGGTTCGGCTACCTGGTGACGTGCAAGGTCTGGAGCCACATCTGGCTCAACGAGGGCTTTGCGACTTACTACGACTGGCTCTGGCAGGGCGATTTCGGCGGCACGAACGAGACGCTTTACGCCCTGCACAGCGCTGCGAAGGGCATCCTCGCAAACCAAAACGAAACGCGCGGCATGGTGTGGCGGAAGTTTGGCGAGCCGGACGAGATGTTCAACTACCTCGCCTATCCCAAGGGCGCGTGGGTGCTGCACATGCTGCGCTGCCAGCTCGGTGCCGACCTCTACCGCCGCTGCGTCCGAACCTATCTCGACCGCCACGCCTACGGCTCGGTGGAGACCGCCGACCTGCGGAAGATCATTGAGGAGCTGTCGGGCCGGAGCTTCGACCGTTTCTTCGAGCAATGGGTCCACGGCATCGGCGCGCCCACGCTGGACGTGACATATGCGTGGGACGAGAAGGCCAAGCTCGCGCGCGTGAGCGTGAAGCAGTCGCAGAAAATTTCCGACGAGGCGCATCTCTTCCAGTTCCCGCTCACGCTGCGCTTCAAGTCAAAGTCCGGCACCACCGACCACACGGTCCAAGTGCGCGACAGGGAAGAAGACTTTTACGTGCCGCTGAAGGCAGCGCCCGACGTGGTCCGCCTGGACCCCGGCCTCACGCTGCTGGCGCGCATCAACTTCAAGCCTGCCACGCCGATGCTCTTCGCCCAGCTTGCGGACAAGAGCGACCTCATCGGCCAGCTCCTCGCTCTGGACAACCTCGCCGGACGCAGCGACGGCGAGACCATCGCCAAGCTCAAGGCCGCGCTGAACAGCGACTCGCACTACTCCGTCCGCACCCGCGCCGCTGACTTGCTCAAGCAGGCCCGCACCGACGATTCTCTCGCGGCGCTCGTCGCCAGTCTTGGAGCACGGACGCCCACGTCCGTGTCCCGCGCTGCGGACGTGGGCGTCCGCGCTCCTGCCGCTTCCGATGCCCGCGTGCGCAACGCCATCGTCTCCGCCCTCGGGGGCTTCTACCACAACGACGCCTTCGCCGCGCTGAAGCAGACGCTCGCCACCGAGAAGAACCCCGGCATCCAGGCCGTCGCCCTTCGCGCGCTCGGCCCCTACGCGAAGCCCGAAGTCCGCGACTTGCTCGTGAAGTATCTCAACACGTCCAGTTACCGCGACCGCCTCACCGAGGCGGCGATCTCAGGCATGAAGGCGCAGGACGACCCGGCCTTCGTCGCACCCCTGCTCGCCACGCTATCGGCACGTGAGGCCACGTTGCCTAGCACGGTTTTTTCCGCCGGCCTCGATGCGCTTGCCTCGCTGTCCCGCAACGAGCCCAAGAAGGATTCCATCCGTGACTTTCTCACCTCCCGCGTGAACTCGCCGAAGGAGCGCGTCCGCCTCTCCGCCATCAACGCGCTGGGCACGCTCGAAGACCCGCGCGCCATCGCCGCTCTGGAGACATTCACCTCCCTCGCCGCCGACCGCCCGGAGAAAGCCGCCGCGGAGAAGGCGCTCGTCCAGCTCCGCACCGCGCGCAAGCCGGGCGAGGACTTGAAAGGCCTCCGCACCGAAGTCCTCGATCTTCAAAAATCCAACCGCGAGCTGAAGAAGGACTTGGAGACGCTGAAGAAGAAGCTGGAGGCGAAGTAGCGCAAGGTAATCCCTTCGCGGAGCGAGCGTGGGGCAACATGCGAGAGGGTTGGGGTGGGGGGGTGCGTGGCGGGGGCGCAGGTTAGCGGTGCTTCAGAGGTTCACTTCACCACCATCCCCGTGAACGGCGGGACGTAGGCTTGGAGATAGACGAGGATGCCCACGAGTGCCGCGAGCGCGATGGAGTGGAAGAAGACGTAGCGCAGGATGCTGCCTTCGTGCCCATACCAGTTCGTCGCGGTGCTTGCCACCACGATGCTCTGCGCGTCCACCATCTTGCCCATCACGCCGCCGGAGCTGTTTGCAGCGCACATGAGCACGGGGCTGATGCTGGTTTGCTCGGCGGTGATTTTTTGCAGGCTGCCAAAGAGGACGTTGCTCGCGGTGTCGCTGCCAGTGAGCGCCACGCCCAGCCAGCCCAGCAGCGTGCCGAAGAAGGGATACAGCGAGCCGGTCTGCGCCAGCGCGAGGCCGAGCGTGGCGTCCGTGCCGGAATACTTCGTCACGTAGCCGACCGCCAGCATCCCGGCGATGGTGATGAGCGAGAAACGCACGGTCCACAGCGTGCGGCGATAGACGCGCAGGAGTTCCGCGAACGAGAAGCCCATGTAAAATCCGGCGAGGATGGCTGCGGCCAGGATCCCAGTGCCGGTGGCGGAGAGCCAGTTGAGCTTGAACACGGCCTCCTCCGGCTTGGTGGGTTTCTCCGGCGTGGGCTTGGGCACGACGGGGAAGGTGCGCACGGTGGCGTTGTGCAGGCGGGGCATTTCGAACTTCGGCGCTGAGAGCGCGTCGAGCTGCTTCTTCACCTGCGGCACGCCCCAGATGAACACGAGGACGGAGAGCAGAATCCACGGAATCCACGCGCGGCGGACGAGGGCTGAGTTCTGAGTTTCGGGTTTTGAGTTTTGAGTTGGAAGGCCCCCTAGCTCAGGCACGGGCGCGGCTGAACTCGGAACTCCAAACTCCGAACTCGGAACTGCCTCGGGTTTCCATCCGTCCGTGGGCTTCCAGATTTTGAGCAAGCCCACGACCGCGGCCATCGAGCATATCGCCGCGACGATGTCCACGAGCCACGGGCCGTGGTAGTTCGAGACGAGAAATTGCGGCACCGCAAACGCGACCCCAGCCGTCAGGCAGGCGGGCCAAACGCCCATCATCCCGCGCCAGCCCGCATAGGCCCACACCACCCAGAACGGCACGAGGAGCGAGAAGAACGGCAGCTGCCGACCGACCATCGCCGAGAGCGCATGGAGGTCGAGGCCCGTCACAGTGGCCAGCGCGATGATGGGGGTGCCCAGCGCGCCGTAGGCGACGGGCGCGGTGTTCGCGATGAGCGAGAGGCCGGCGGCCTGCAGCGGCTTGAAGCCCAGTTGCATCAGAATCGCCGCCGTCACCGCGACAGGCGTTCCGAAGCCCGCCGCGCCCTCGAAGAACGCACCGAAGCTGAACGCGATGAGCACGAGCTGCACGCGCGGGTCGGGTGCGAGATTGGCGAGACTGCCGCGCAGCACGGCGAAGAGGCCTTTGTCCACTGTGAGCTGATAGAGG
Organism: Verrucomicrobiota bacterium; assembly: GCA_016235545.1. Classification (GTDB taxonomy): domain Bacteria; phylum Verrucomicrobiota; class Verrucomicrobiia; order Limisphaerales; family SXTU01; genus SXTU01. Next base: position 3,236 of record JACRKB010000085.1, read on the forward strand.
AAAATCAGGTTGAGAATAATCCAGCCGATGGGGAACAGCCCGTAAGCCGCGCCGTATCCAGCCGTGGCGAGCGCGGCGTCCACCGGCATATGAAAGGCGAACAGCGCCACGGCGAGCGCGACACCAAGGCCGAGCATCGCCGCGATGTGGATTTTTATCTCCAGCCACGCGATGGCCCCGAGCAGCACCACGACTGGCAGCGCGGCGACGAGCGTGGAGAGGAATGCGTTGCCGAGCGGGTCGTAGTTTTGCGGCCAGGGTTGCATGAGCGTGTGGGCAGAGCAGACGGAGAACGTGGCAGAAAGTCCAGCCCGCGCAGCCACCGATTCCGCTCTTTTCTCTCATGCACGACTCTGCTAACTGTCTCCGCACGCCGCCTGTCCCGATGCGCTGCCATGCACAGCAGGTCGCGACCGGCTACCGATCATGCGCTCCGTCCTGAAGACACTGCTCTACGCCGCCCTGCTCGCCGTCTGCTACTGGTGCGGCTACAGCGCCTACCGCGACTACTCCCTCCTGATGATGGACGACGGCGACGGACTGGCCCGCGCCACGCGGGTCAAATCCACCCGGACCACCAACGCGCCGCCGGCCACGGCGACCAATCAGGTGGCCGCCGCCACGAACCGCACGCACTCCAGACAAATCGTCGCCGCACCCGACGTGATCGCCCCCGGTGAGGACGCAGAGGAGACGGTCACTCTCCGCTCGAACCGCCGGGTGGGGCGAAATTATTTCCGCCTCCTGGGCTACACGGTGGGATTCGCAGCGGCGATGCTCGTGCTTGGGCTGGTCGCGGCACAGGATTTTGGGCACCTGCTGAAGTTCCGCCTCGGCAAGGAGGTTTCCTACGTGGACGCCCGCTCCGAGCGCAACGCCCACTACGAGCGGGCCGAGCATCTCATCTTGAAGGGGGATTTTCACGGGGCCATCGGGCTGCTTCAGGCCATCGTCGCCAAGCATCCCAACCACACGCATTCCGTCCTGCGCATCGCGGAGCTTTACGACAAGGAACTCCAGGATTTCCCAAGCGCCGCGCTCCACTACGAGGCGGTGCTCCGGCTCAAGCTCCCGCCCGAGCAATGGGGCTGGGCTGCCATCCGCCTCGCGAACATCTACACAGGCAAGCTCAACCAGCCGCAGCCAGCGCTTGCTCTCATCCGCCGCCTGGCCGCGGAACATCCGGGGACCCAGGCCGGGGCAAAGGCGCTCAAACGGCTCGCCAAGATTTCCAGTGCGGGCCTCGACCCGGAGGCTGGGAAGGACTTCTGATGGAGCGCGGACGCCCACGTCCGCAGATGGCTGAGGCCGGCGCAAAACGGCTGCAATAATTGAGGTGCGATCTCTCAACGACTGCTTGCATCAGGGAACTTCGGGATTGTGAGGGGGCATCGCAGTGCTAAAGTTCGTCTGTCGTTCCAAATGCCATCCGCAGTCCCCATCTCCCTGCCTGACTCGCTGCGCGCGCAGTTCGCCGCGCTGGAGCGCGCGCTGTGGCGGACGGAGACGACGCACGCGGTGGCCGGCGGGGTCGCGGCGCTGGCGGCTTCGTTTGCGTTGCTGTTCCTGTGCGACCGCGTCGGGGACACGCCGAAGGCACTGCGCACGGCGTTGCTGCTGGCGGGCGTCGCGGGCGCGGCGTGGTTCGCGGTGCGGTGGTGCCGGAGCTGGGTCTGGCAACGGCGGGATTTACGAGCGCTGTCCAATGTCGTGCAGCACGGGCATCGTCGGCTGGGCGACCGGCTGCTGGGCATCGTGGAATTGGCGGAGGAAAAGCAGCGTCCGCAGAACATGTCGCTCGCGCTGTGTCGCGCGGCCATCCGGCAGGTCTCGGCGGACGCGGCGAAGTTTGATTTCCTCGAAGTGGTGAACGGCCGCCCCGCGCGACTGGCGGCGTTTGCGATGGCGGTGGTGCTGGTGCCGGTGGCCCTCGCGTTTGGCATCGCACCGGCGGCGGGCTGGAACGCGCTGCAACGCTGGGCCGCGCCGGTCGCCGGCATCCCGCGCTACACGTTCATCGCGCTGGAGAATGTGCCGGCGCAACTCGTCGTGCCGCATGGCGAGCCGTTCGAGCTGGTGGCGAAGGTGACTTACCGCTCGTTCTGGAAGCCTGCGAGCGCGAGCGGTCGCTTCGAGTTGCAGGCCAGACTTTCCGCGCCGGTGAAGAACGGTTCGGTGAAACTCACCATCCCCGGCCAGACGCAGAACGGTGCGCTCCGCGTTCGCCTCGGCGACGCGACACACACCATCGCGGTGAAGCCGCTGCATCGCCCCGCGCTCAAGCAGCTCGCCGCAAACGTCACGCTCCCAGCCTACCTGCAATATCCGGCGACCAACCAAATCGTGCAGAACGCCACGCTGCCCGTGCTCGAAGGCAGCCGCGTCACACTCAACGGCGTCGCCACGCGCCCGCTCGCGTCGGCGGAGGTGACGGTGGACAAGACCGAGCCGCTCTCGCTGCTGCTCTCCGGCGAGAAGTTCAACAGCGGTTCGCTCAAGCTGGACGCGTCTTCGCAGGCCACGTTCGACTGGCGCGATGAACTTGGTTTGAAGCCCATCGCGCCGTGGCTGCTGGCGTTGCGTCCGATGAAGGATGCCGCGCCGCGCGTGGACCTTGGCGACCTGGGCATGGAGGTTTCGATTCTCGAGACGGACGTGCTGCCGCTGAAGTTTTCCGCGTCGGATGACTTCGGCGTGCGCGAAGGTGCGGTCAGCTCGGAGATCGTCGCGTCGCTCGACCCGACGAACACGCCGGCGATTTCGCAGTTCAGGAAGTCGGCGGTGAGCGCGCGTGAGCGGCGGTTCACGAACACTTTCCTGTTTAGCCCCACGGTCATGCGCATCCCGGCGGACTCGGTCGTCGAGGTGAAGGGCTTCGCCACGGATTTCCTGCCGGGCCGCGAGCCGGCGGAGTCGGTCACGCACCGCATCAACATCGTCAGCCTATCGAAGCACGCCGAGCTGGTGCGGCAGCAGCTCGATGCGCTCTTCGCGCAGGTCGAGGAAGTCACACGCAAGGAAGAGGCCATTACTGCGGCGACGCGCGAGTTGATGGGTTTGCCCGAGGACAAGCTCAAGTCCGACGAGGCCGCGAAGAAGGCCGGCGAGCAGGCCGACGAGCAGGCGCGCAACGCCGCGCAGCTCGACCGAATCGCCGAGCAGGGCCAGGACATCGTCCGCGAGGCGATGCGCAATCCGACGCTCACACAACAGACGCTTCGCGAATGGACGCAGAACCTCGCGCAAATGAAGTCGCTGGCAAAGGGCGAGATGAAGGACGCGCAGCAGTCGTTGCAAAAGGCGCAGGAGAGCAGTGACGCGAAGGACCGCGCGGACGAGGCGACCAAGGCGCTCGACGCGGAGGAGAAGGCGCTGGAGAAGTTGCAGGCGCTCCAGAAGAAGATGAACGAAGGCCTCGACAACTTGCAGGCGCTCACGCTGTCGCAGCGGCTGAAGAAACTTTCCGAGTCGGAGAGGGGGCTTGGCGAACAGCTCGGCAAGGTGGTCGGCGAGACGATTGGTTTGCTGCCGCGCGAGCTGCCGGAGCGTTACAAGAAAATCAACACGTCGCTCGCCGGCGACCAAGGTGGCGTGAAGATGGAGGCCGAGAAGGTCGTGGCGGAGATGAGTCGGTTCTTCGACCGCACGCAGCGCGCGAACTACGGCGAGGTCGCGGCGGAGATGAAGCAGGTCAACACCGCCAACGAGCTGGACCGCGTGCGCGGGCTGATTGACGCGAACATCTCAATGGACGCGATGGGCAACCTCGCGACGTGGACGAAGCGCTTCGGCGACTGGTCGAAGAAGCTGGAGCCGCCGGAGGAGGAGAGCCAGGGCGGCGAGGGACAGGGCCAGCCGAAGGAGGACAAGCTGCTCAAGATGCTGATGGCGGCCATCCGGCTGCGCGGGGGCGAGATGCGGGTGTTGCAGCAGACGATGTTGCTCGAAGAGGAGAAGGCGCGGAACCCTCGCTACGCCGAGGGCGCGCTGAAGGTCGGCGAGCAGCAGCGGGCGTTGCGCGGCGACCTGACGAAATTGCAGATGAGCAATGACATCGAGGAGGCGAAGGAGTTTCTGCTCAACACGCAGGACGGGATGCGCGACGCGGAGTCGGCGCTCTTCGACAAGCTCACCGGCGAGCCGGCGCAGAAGCCGGAGAACGACGCGCTCCTGCACCTCACCGACCTCATCAACCTCATCAACGAGCAGGCCAAGCGGCAGAAGCCCAAAGACGGCCAGCAGCCACAGCAGCAGGCGCAGGCAGAGGCCGAGATGATGATGCAGATGGCGCAGCAGGAGGCGCAAATCGGCATGAAGCCCGGCCAGCAGCCCGGTGGTCCGAATCAAAACGGCGGCAACACCGACAAGGCCAGCGCAGGCACGTTCGGCGACGCTCGCGGGGCGGAAGCCGCCGCCCGCCGCACTGGCAAGGGCAGCGGCGTGACGCGCCAGGTGCCGGCGGAGTTCCGCGAGGCGCTGGAGAATTACTTCAAGGCGGTGGAGGCGAAGCCGTGAGCGCGAAGCAGAAAGACCCGTTGAAGTGGTATGTCTCACCCGATATGCGACTTCATCTCTTCATGCCGTTGACCCTCTTGGCGATTTGGTTCCTGACTTGGCTTCTTACAAACTCATGACCGTCGCCCGACCATCTGCGGAAATTAGCCAAGGCGGCGCTTTGGAGTGCGGTGACTTGTCACCGCTTTCGGCAGGCGACTTGTCGCCGTCTTGCGCAAGGACACGCTCGAACTTCGACGAGCCGCCTTCGCGCGGCTCTGCTTCGCCGACAAGTCGGCGAAGCAGCCAAAGCGGTGACGAGTCACCGCACTCCATAAGCGCCGCGTTGTCCACTAGGCGTTCGTTTGGTGCTTGGTGCTTGGTGTTTGTTTGGAGCTTGGGATTTGGGATTTGGGATTTTGCGCCCCGCGCATCTGCCCAGCAGCTCTTCATCGAGAAGTCCGACGCCAGCCCGGCGGCGATTGACGTGATGTATGTGAAGGGCTTGCAGTTTCTCACCAAGTCGCAGTCGCCCGAGGGCGCGTGGGCGGATGTGTATGGTCGCCAGCCAGGAGTCATCGGCCTGTGCGTCGTGGCGATGCTCGCGCACGGTGATGACCCGAACGTCGGGCCTTACGCGTCGGCCATCAAGCGCGGGCTGAATGCCATTCTCGCGGCGCAGAACAAGGACACCGGCTATATCGGCACCTCGATGTATAACCACGGCTTTGCCGCGCTCGCGCTCGCGGAGGCTTACGGCGCGGTGGACGATGTGCGGCTCGGCCCGGCGCTCCAGCGCGCCATCAATCTCATCGTCGCCTCGCAGGCGCGGAACCCGCACGGCGGCTGGCGCTATTCGCCCGAGAGTTCGGACGCGGACACGACGGTCAGCGGCGCGCAGATGGTGGCGATGTTCGCCGCGCGCAACGCGGGACTCGCGGTGCCGGAGGACGCAATTCAGAAGGGCCTCAAGTATTTCACGAGTTGCAAGACTCCCGAGGGCGGCTACGGCTACACCGGCACGAGCGGGCCGAACGCCGCGCGCTGCGCCATCGGCGTGCTGGTGCTGGCGCTGGCGAAGCAGAAGGACACGGCGGAGTTCAAGGGCGCGTGGCAATACCTCCAGCAGTCGGGGGGCGACTCGCACTACCAGCAATACTATCTCTACTACGGGGCGCAGGCCTACTTCCACGCCTCGCCCGACGCGTGGCGCAAGTGGAACGGTGCGAACATCAAGTCGCTTGCCGCCACGCAGAACAAGGACGGGAGCTGGGACGGATCGTTTGGAAATTCCTTCGGCACGGCGGCCTCGCTGCTGTCGCTGGCGTTGAACTACCGCTTCCTGCCGATTTATGAGCGTTAGGGGAAAACTCCGAGTTCCGTGTCGCGTGTTCCGTGGTTGCAAATCACGCAGCACGGAACATGGAACACGCAACACCGGGCGGCTCGCACTCTCGGTGACATTGCTCTGCCTCGCCGCCGCCCCGCTCTTCGCCACGAATCTCCCGCCTGCCACTGTCTCTTTCCTCGACGGCTCGTTTCTTCGCGGGGAGATCCAGTCGCTGAACAGCGAGACGCTCAACTGGCGGCATCCCAACGCGCGGCAGCCCATCGAGTTCACCACGACAAATCTGAACAGCATCCGGCTGCCCGCGCGTTCTCTGGCGCTGCCGACCAACTCAGCGCCGGTCTGCCGCGTGCAGCTCGCCAGCGGTGACGAGTTCGAGGGGCAGCTCCTTTCACTCGACAGCGAGAGCTTCGAGATCGAGACGTGGTTTGCCGGCCGGCTGCGCGGGCGGCGTTCGGGACTGGCGAGCCTCGCGTTCTACGGCAGCAGCCAGTCGGCGCTTTACGATGGGCCGCGCGCGGCGGGTGAGTGGAGGAGCAGTGTCGTCGGATCGAGCGTCATCAACCGCGTCGGCATTGATGTCTTCGGCGGGGGCAATGTCTTCATCAGGCCCGCCATCCCGGCTCCACCGCAGCCGATTCCAGCTCCTGCCAACCCCATCGATCCTGTGCTCCTTCTCAAGGCGGAGCTGGCGAGGCTCGGCGAGAGGGGGGCGCCCGCGCTGAAGGAAGCTTTGGAAAAAAGGATCAAGGAGTTGGAGGCGGCTTCGAACGCGAAGGAACTCGTTGCGAAGCGGAAGGACCAGTTGGAAAAGCTTGGCGACCGGGCGGTGCCGGCGGTGAAGGAGGCGTTGGAGAAGGCATTGAAAGCCGCCGAGGCCACCGCTGGGAAAGAGGACGTGAAGGTTGGCGTCGCGCCGCTGCCGCTGCCCGGGCGCGCGCCCCGTCCCGCTGCTCCAGCCGTCGAGCGGCGCGCGCGGGATTTGGTGAACGCGCTGCTCGCCGAGCTGACGCGGCAGCAGCAGACGGTCATCGTCAACTACCTCGTCGGCTGGGAGCTTGCGCTGCTGGATGGGCAGCGGCTGGCGGTCCGTGTCATTCCGCCTGTGCCATTGAATGCCACTGCGCCGCCGCTGGCCCCGCAGATTGATCCGGTCGCGCAGAAGCTCAGAATAGAGATTGAGAAAATCGCCGACGGAGCCGGGGCCGCAAGGCCATTGTTGCCTCCGTTGCCGCCGGTGGAAATGTCCGCGCCTGCGGCCAAACCCATCGCCCGGAAAACTTTCGCAGAGGACGAGGTCACGAAGCTGACCGATGCCGCTGGGAAGGCAGCGAGCGTCGCGGAGTTTCTCAAGTCCGATCTCGTCACAACCGCGCTGGCGGAGAAGCAGACCTCGCGCGTGACGCTGGACCGGTGGTTCGCGGAGTTCGAGCAGCCGGTGGACTGGCAGGGCGACGCGGTGAAGACCGCGCGCTTCAAGGCGATGGTGCGCGCGGAGGCGGACCTGATCGGGCGGCGGCTGCTGGGACGCGCGGCGGTGTTCGCCGAGATGCCCGCGCAGCAGGCCGAGGCGCAGGCACGGGGAAACCTCGCGGCCAACGCGCTGGCCGACGCCCGCGTGCGCGCTCTCGACGCGCTGCGGCTGAACATGGCCAACCCGAACCTCGTTCTCCGCGCGGAGGGCGCTCTGGCCGGCCGCGCAGCAGCGGGCGCGAGCACGAACGCTGCGTGGACCTTCCGTGACGACGCGTATTACACTGCTGGAGTGGGCACGCTCGGGCGCGAGTGCAACCTGCCTGAGAAGGCGCGCGTGGAGTTCGACATGGCGTGGAAGGGGCAGCCGTATTTCCGATTCCAGTTTTTCGCACGCAACACCGATCAGTTCGACATGGGCGACGGCTGGCAGTTTTACACCTCATCGAGCGGCTACATCTACCCGATGCGCCGCAGCGGCTTCGGCGCGGGAGGCGTTTCTAATGCGCGCGTGCCGCAGATGCTCAGCAAGAGCACCGTGCGGCTGACCTTCCTGCTCGACCGGGAAAAGGAGACCGCGCTGCTGCTGGCCGACGGAGAGAAGATTCACGAGTGGAAAAGCCTCGGCCGGCCCGGCGAGGGCACGGGCATTGTCTTTTACAACTACAACACCAGCTCCCGCATCCGGATCAGCGACATCCGAATCTCTCCGTGGGACGGGCGCGACCGCACCGCCGATCCGCTGGGCGCCGGCCCGGAAAAGCTCGCGGAGGCGCCGCCAGCAGACAGCGCGGTGGTGGAGTTCGTGAACAACGACCGCTCCAGCGGCACGTTGCACGGCATCCGCGACGGCAGGCTTTCGTTCAACCCGGCAGGCACGAGGCTGGAGATTCCGCTCGCTCGCGCGTCGCAGATTTTCTTCCCGGCAAACGCCGCGCCCGCGCTGCCGAGGGTCGAGGGCGTGCAAGTCACGCTGCACCGCAACGAGCGGCTCACGCTGGCGCTGGAGAAATGGGACGCGGAGGAAATCACCGCTGTCAGCCCGGTCTTCGGGCGGCTCAAGCTCAAGCCGGAATCCGTGCGCGCGCTGCGCTTCAACCCGTCCGCGCCGCGCGGCCCGGTGGATGAATGGAGCGGGCCGTGAAGGCGGGGAAAGTAATTAGTAATCAGTGCTTAGTGAGGAATCGTCCCTCGGACGCCCGCCCGCGCCCTTTCCAGACCGCTAATCACTCCTCACTAATCACTAATTACTTCTTCCTCCTCGCCGCCCTCCTCCTCACCGCGCTTCCCCTCCGCGCCCAGCACGCCGTGGATGTCTTGCAGCTTCTCGACGGCTCGTCGTTGCACGGCGTGCTGGAGGCGATTGGCGAGGCGAAGGGCATCCGATGGAAACACCCGGCCTCCGCCGCTCCCATTGAGTTCCTCCCGCGCAACGCGCACCAGATTCGCTTCGCGCAGGTCGCCCCGCCGCTGGCGCAGTCCAGCGCGCACCAGACCTGCCGCTTCCGTTTTCTCAATGGAGACGAGCTGACCGGCAACCTCCTGTCTCTCGACGCGACGCACATCGAGCTGGAGACGTGGTTCGCCGGCAAGCTCCGCGCGCCGCGTGCGGGAGTGCAGTCGCTCGCGTTCCTCGCGCGGGGTTTCGCCACGATCTACGACGGGCCGACGGGCCTCGGCGGCTGGAGCACCGGGCCCACGCCCGCCGCGTGGCAGTTGCGGGACGGTGTGCTCACCGGGGGCGCGAACGCCTTCATGGGCCGCGATCTCAAGCTCCCGCCGCAGTCGCGCATCGAGTTCGAGGTCGGCGCGGCGGCCGCGCTGAACCTCTACGTCAGCCTCTACACCGACTCGACCGAGCGCTTCAACTTCGCCAGCAGCGGCTACCAGTTTCACCTAGGCCCCGGCTACGTGAACCTGATGCGCGGGCAGGGGCAGTTCGGGATGCAGCACCTCGGCCAGGCGCAGATACCCGTCCCGATTCCGGGCCGCAAGCTGCGCGTCGAAATCCGCGCCGACCTGCTGGCCAGCGCGGTCACGCTGCTCGTGGACGGCAATGTGATTCAGCAGTGGAATGACCCGTCTGTCGCGAAGCCCGCCGTGCCCGCGCTGGACCCGAACCTGCCGCCGTTCGTCGCCGAGGCGGTGCGGGACGCGGCCCGGGCGCGCGGGCCGTCGCTGCCTGGCACGGGCATTTCGTTCTTCATGCTCAACGGCGGAATCGACTTGAGCGGCATCAAGGTGTCCGCGTGGGATGGGCGGCCCATCGAGCCCGAAGCGGTGGCGACGAACTTCACCGGCCACCTGGTCCGCCTCGCCAACCAGGACCGCGCGCTGGGCGAGGTGCGCGCCATCCGGGACGGGAAGCTCACACTGGCCGCGACCGCCGGCAGTTTGGAAATCCCGCTGACTCGTGTGACCCATGTCATCCTCGCGGCGATTGCGCCGCCCGCGACGAACCGTCCGGCGGGTGAGATGCACGCGCGATTGAGCAGCGGCGAGACCCTCGCCCTCACGCAGCCGCGCTGGGACGGTCGGCAGCTTGCCGGGATGAGTCCGCACTTCGGCCCGCTGCAACTGGACACGCGCTGGGTGCGCCTGTTGCGCTTCAACCCCGGCCGCGAGCCCGTCGCGCCGGACCTCCTGTTCCCCGGCGTGGACGGCCAGCAATTCTTCGAACGATGAGAGACGTGGACCAGCAATCCGGTGGGGTGAGACTCCGTCGAACCCAATCTGCCGACGCAGGAGGCGCGAGCGCAGCGAGCATCACGGCTGATCGCATCGCAACCCGAGATGCTCGCTGCGCTCGCCTCGCGGCGCTTGAAATGGGGCTCGAAGGAGTCTCACCCTACCGGGCTGCATTCGTGCGCCCGCGTTCACTCTGCACC